>JAKPDL010000218.1 GCA_029552825.1 Bacteroidota bacterium | reverse complement strand
TTTTTTTCCTCAACCATACGGTTGAAAATTTTTGTCTGGTAATCCCAGACTTCTTTAAAATCCTTCAGCCCAATATCCTCATATTTAACACTATAGCTCAATGGGAAACTTTTTTCAATGATATGTAAATATATGTATTTTTATCTTGCTCCGATATGTTTTTCAGCATGCCATGAAGAACGTACAAGGGGTCCGCTTTCGACGAATGTGAATCCTTTTGAAAGCCCGATTTTACGGTATTCTGCAAACTTTTCCGGTGAAATATATGCTACGGGTTCCATGTATCCATCGGCAGGCTTAAGATATTGTCCCAGGGTCAGAATGGAACAGCCAGCCTCAAGAAGGTCGTCCATCGTTTCCAGAATCTCTTCTTCTGTCTCACCCAGACCGAGCATCAAACCTGATTTTGCCGGAATACCCGAACCGGCAATAAATCTGATAACTGAAAGACTTCTGTCGTATTTTGCCTTTGTACGTATAAGTGGCGTTAGTCTTTTTACAGTTTCAAGGTTATGGGAAAGAATATCAGGTTGGGTGTCAATGACTTTTTTTATATTTTCCTCTTTACCGTCAAAATCTGGAATAAGTGCCTCAATGGTAATACCAGGATTTTCTTTTTTAACCTCGGTGATAGTTTTTGCCCAGAAAGAGGCTCCGCCGTCGGGCAGGTCGTCGCGGTCAACTGAAGTAATGACACAATGTGAAAGTCCAAGTTTTTTTACAGCGTCGGCAAGGCGGGCGGGTTCATTTTCGTCGGGCGGCAGGGGCTTACCGGTTTTTGTGGCACAAAAACGGCACGACCTTGTGCATATATCACCTAAAATCATGAAAGTTGCCGTTCCTGCATTCCAGCATTCACCTATATTGGGGCAGTTACCACTCGAGCATATGGTGTGAAGGTTATATTTTAAAGTAAGATTTTTAATTCTTGAATAATTCTCCCCGCTGGCTCTCTGCATCTTAAGCCATGGAGGCAATCGTCTGGCATTTCCCATAACATATCAGTTCAACTGGCAAAGGTAACAAATTTGGTACGCAAATAACTTATATAAAAACTTTACTCTAGCCCTCCTTTTATGGCCTTTTTTTATCAGTAACCTTAAAGAAAATACAGGCCTGGCTCAATACCATTTGAATATCTTCAGTCCGGCTGCAAAAAAGATTGCACCTGTTGCTACAAGAATCAATGCAGGCATTGCAATGAAGCTGAACCCGGCTCCTTCGTTGAAAATGCTTCTTACAGCGTCGGTAAGCATCGTTAAAGGTAGTTTCTGGATAACAGGAAGGCTCCATTCAGGAAAATTATGATAGCTGAAAAATATTCCTGAAAGCACCATCATGGGCATCACCACAAAGTTTATTAAACCGTTTCCGACTTCAGTGTTCGATGTATGCGACGAAACAAAAACTGCAATACCAGCGAAAGCAATGTTGCCTGCAAGAAATATAATTATCAGAGCCGGAAGGCTTCCCTGAATCCTGACGTCAAAAACCAGAAATGCAAAAAGAAACAAAACAAACGACTCAATAAAGTTCAATGTCACTCTTACCGTAATAAGAGCAATGAGAAAATGAGATTTCCTCATGGGTGTCGCCACCATACGTCGCAGAAGCTTTTTCGACCTTTTCTCAATAATAGTATAACTAATGCCCCACATGCACGACATCATTATTCCCATTGTTATCAGTCCGGGAATAAGAAAATCTATATACCTTGTCCCTGAAAGTGTCAGCGGTCTGACTTCATCTTCCGATTGATAATCTGTTTCAGCTTTTCCCCTTACAGAAGCAGCAAGTCCTGAAATCTTAAGATAGGTGAGGTGTGCATCCGAATTGAGCGGATCAAAATGGTATTCTGTTTCACCTGATGTGTCGTCAATTATAATGCTGACTGTCCCCCTTTTAAGTAACATCACTGCAGTGTTACGATCCATCTCATAGAAAAGAAACTCATAATCGCCAAGTTTATCGTCTCTGATATCAACTCTCCACATGTAATCTTCAGTGGAGGCGACGGTGTTTTTCTTTCCGTATTTATCCAGAAATTCATGGAACGGAAGATGTGACACGGAAAACCCTTCGGTCCTTTCCGGAGCAACCACGGCTATTTTACGTACGGTAACTGCCTTTTTCGTAAATGCAAGACCAAGGCCGAGTGCCATAAGAACCGGAAAGACTATTCCCCAGAATATAACACCAGGTTCGCGAAGTAATTCTTTTGCCGTAGCACTTGTAAGCTGCCAGAGTTGATATGGTTTAATTCTTTTAACCATCAATCCTCCTCCCGGTAAGTGATATAAAAAGGTCATCCAGCGTTTTCTTCCTGCATTCAAGATGCTTTATACTCAGACCTTCCGATTTAATGTAAGTAAGAAACAATGGCATCTGCTCGTCAAAGTCTTTTATTGTTACCCATGCTTTCTGTCCCTCCTGGTCCCTTGTAATTTTAAACGGCAGACCCGGTTTATCTATATCGGGAGGAATCAGGCTGTTTTCAACCGTAAACTCAATGACTTTTTCTCCTTTATCATCTTCAAGCAACTGCTGCAGGGTTCCTTCTCGCAATATTTTCCCCTGATCCATTAAAATGATATAATCGCACAGCGTCTCCGCTTCTTCCATATAATGGGTTGTCAGTATCATAGACGCTTCGGAGGTCTTTCTGTACGACTTAAGTATGTTCCAGATCTCATAACGTGCATTTGGATCGAGTCCTGTTGTGGGTTCATCAAGCAACAGGATAGCAGGGTGGTTAATCAGGGCTATTCCAAGTGCCAGCCTTTGCCTCTGTCCGCCTGAGAGATTAATTACATAAGATTTTCTCTTTTCATCCAGACCTGTAAGATTGATAATCTCCTCCACTCGTTCCCTGTCGAGATCAAAAAAAGAGGCGAAGAGCCTGAGAGTCTCATAAACAGTTAGTTTATCAATGAAATAGGTTTGCTGCAGGGATATCCCGATTGTCCTCCGGAGTTCTTCCTCGTTGCCTTTCCATTTTTTACCAAGAATTCTTATTTCTCCGTTGTCGGGTCGGCGAATATTTTCTATCATTTCCACGAGGGTTGTCTTGCCTGCTCCGTTTGGCCCGACAAGGGCAATAAACTTACCCCGCGGAACAGACATGCTTACTCCTCTGACAGCCTGTACCGATTTGAATGATTTCCAGACGTCTCTGACTTCAATGACATTTTCAGCTGTCACCTTAGCCATTTTTCAACGGTTTCGGGACTTAAACCGGCCAACCCCAGTTTATTTTTCTTGTTGTATATGTTAAGGTCGTTGGCGAGTCTTGAGGGCTTTTCCACCTCCCTGAGCATTGCGACGGTATGGTATCCAAGTTTTTTGATTGGGTCTATCCACTCTTCCGGAATGCCAAGTTTAAGAAAATCTTCTTTAGGGCTCTCTGCTTTGGGTTTCTGCCCGAGCGGTTTCATCTGGGGAAAGAAAAGCACATCCTGAATGGATGGCTGGTTGGTCATTATCATTGTAAGACGGTCAATACCCATTCCCATACCAGAAGTGGGTGGCATTCCGTATTCCAGAGCCCTCACAAAATCATAATCAATGAACATGGCTTCATCATCCCCTTTTTCTGAAAGCCGGAGCTGTTCCCTGAACCTCTCCATCTGATCAACCGGATCGTTGAGCTCAGAATAAGCATTGGCAATCTCCTTGCAATTGATAAAAAGCTCAAACCTTTCTGTAAGGCCCGGTTTACTGCGGTGCATCTTTGTAAGAGGTGATGTCTCAACGGGATAATCAATTACAAATGTCGGCTGTACGAGCAGCTGTTCACATTTCTCGCTGAAGATGGCATCTATCAGTTTCCCCTTGCCCATTGCCGGGGTGTGTTCAATACCCAGCTTATCGCACACTTTCCTCAATTCTGCTTCATCCATGCCATATATATCAATACCCGTTGTCTCCTTTATAAGGTCGAGCATCGGAACTCTTCTGTAAGGAGGTTTTAGATTAAGAACTCTATCCTGGTAAACAATCTCTGTTGTACCGTGCAGGTCAAGTGCAACTTTTTCGATTATTTCCTCGGTAAAGTTCATCATCCAGTTGTAGTCCTTGTATGCAATATATATCTCCATCACTGTAAATTCCGGGTTATGCATACGGTCCATCCCCTCGTTACGGAAATCTTTTGCAAACTCGTAAACACCTTCGTAGCCTCCCACGATAAGTCGTTTCAGATAGAGTTCATTTGCAATCCGTAGATAAAGCGGTATATCGAGTGCGTTATGATGAGTGATGAAAGGTCTTGCATTGGCTCCTCCCGGTATCGGCTGAAGAATTGGCGTTTCAACTTCGAGGTATCCTCTTGAGTTGAAGAGTTCCCTCATCGACTGAATGAGCAGGGTTCTTTTTCTGAAAACTTCTCTGACGTGAGGATTAACAATCAGATCCACATATCTTTGCCGGTAGCGGAATTCCGGGTCGGTAACGGCATCATAGAGTTTTCCGTCTTTCTCCTTAACAACAGGTAAAGGGCGGAGCGACTTGCATAGAAGGGTCAACTCCTTTACGTGAACCGTAATTTCGCCCATCTGTGTTATGAACACAAATCCTTTTACTCCTATAATATCTCCGATATCGAGCAGCTTTTTGAAAACCGTGTTGTAGAGTGTTTTATCTTCTCCCGGGCAGATTTCGTCACGTTTTACATAAATCTGAATTTTCCCTGTCGAATCCATCAGTTCGGCAAATGAAGCACTTCCCATTATCCGTCTCGACATCAACCTTCCTGCAAGACATACTTCCTGGTAATTATTCTTTTCGGGAGAATAATTTTCAAGTATCTCTTTTGCATAAGCATTTGTCCGGTATTCGGCTGCAGGATAAGGGTCAATCCCAAGTTTTCTTATCTCCTCGAGTGCCTGGCGTCTGATAATTTCCTGTTCACTTAGATTAAGTTCTGACATTGTCTTCTGAAAAATTTGTGCAAATATAGAAAAACTTCCACACCCCGTCTCTCACCTGCGGGCATAAGATTCAACTATCTCCCTGAATTTCTTGTGAATCTGGCCTGTCAGTGGTCCGGGTTTACCGTTTCCTGCCGGAATACTTCCAAAAGCAATAACAGGTGTAATTTCGGCCGAAGTATTTGTGATGAATGACTCACTCACCTGAAGAAGTTCTTTTTCATGCACAGCTCTTTCCTCGACCCTTATGCCACACTTCATTGCAGCATTTATTGTATGTTTTCTTGTAATACCCGAGAGTATTGACTCAGATTCGGGATGAGTGCGGAGGACTCCGTCAATTACAAAAAAAATATTTGAATGTGAGCCTTCAGTGATAAATCCGTCTTTGACGAAGATGCATTCACCGTAACCTTGTTCGGCTGCTTCAGTAAAACATAATGTGTTTGGAAGAAGTGCAATTGATTTTATGTCGCACCGGCCCCATCTCAATTCTTTCCTCAGCATAACGGAAATACCGTTTTCTTTTCCAGATGATTCAGGGGTAAAGGGTCTGGCGAAGGCAAATATTGTTGGATTGACCGGTGGTGAAGGGAAGGTGTGTGAACGGGGTGCTGCACCGCGTGTTACCTGAAAATAGACCAGAGCAGGTTTGTCGTCGAGGTGGTTCATTTTCACGAGCTTTTCTGCAATAACGGGAAATGAATCTTCTTCCCCCCATTTTATTTTTAACTCACGCAGGCTTCTTCTTAGACGTGCATGATGCCCTTCAATGTCGAAGAAAAAGCCGTTGTACCATCTGACAACCTCATAAACCCCGTCGGCAAAAAGGAAACCGCGATCCTCGGGACTAATGCATATTTTATTATGAGGCAGAAATTTACCGTTAAAGAAGGAGATATTCATTATCTAATTATTAACAAACCTGTCCCGGTTCATAAATCTCTGTTTTGAACTCCACCTGTTTGAGTGCCTCATTTGGTGTGGCTGCATTTCCTGAGGCTGCCTGCACGAACATAGATGCTCCCAGTACTGTTGTTTCGGTTTTATCAATCACTTTTACCGGGGCGCCTGTATAGTCGGCACGCAGTTGGTTCCAGAGCCTGTTGCGTGAGCCGCCGCCAACGCACAGGATTGAGCCGGTGCTGAAACCCCCGGCATTTTCAAGAGCCTCCTTCCCTTCCCTTAACCGTTCCGCAAGGGCTTCCAGCATGGCACGATATATCTCGTCGCGCGTAGAGTCCATGGTTAGACCAAGTATCTGTCCACCTGGCTTGCCTTTTAACTCCTCATAAAACTTCGGTACCACTTTTATACCCCTGCTGCCCGGTGGTACTTTCGATGCGCCTTCAATCATGACATCATACACATTTTCCTTTACATCAGCATATAAAACCCGCCGCGCCCACTCAAGCATGCC
>JAKPDL010000208.1 GCA_029552825.1 Bacteroidota bacterium | reverse complement strand
TTAATATCAAATTTGTCGAGGTAGTAAATGATTTCCTGTTCAAACCTGTTTCTGTCAATCTTGTCGGGCTGAATGTTTTCTTCAAGCAAAGCCATTAGTTTTTCTCTGATTTTCATTATTCTCCCTGGCTCATATTCTTCTATGCCTGAAAGTGATTCAATAATACGGTTAATTGAATTCCTGATGTCCTTTTCAAGGGCACAGCCTTCTTCCACCCTGTACTTGTCGAGCATGTCAATGGATTGGTCAAGAAGATTCCTCACGAGAGTCCATTCTTCTTCAGGTAATTCTGTTTTTTCTGTATTCAGTGTCTCGGGAAATTTCATTATAACCGACAGAATCTGGTCGCTGATATTTATTCCCAGTTCACCGGCAATTTCTGATAGTTGAGAAAAATAATTTTTTACGGCAGCCCGGTTAATCACCGGTAGGAATTCACCTTCAAAGATATTGTATGATATTATCAGGTCGATCTTTCCTCTTTCAAGCTTCTGGCCTACGATATTTCTTATCTCGGGTTCTTTTTCCCTTAATATCCATGGAAGCCTGGTGTTGATATCCAGTTGCTTGGAGTTGAGTGATTTAATTTCGACTGTTATTTTCTTCTGGGGTGTTTCAACAGATGCTTTACCGTAACCGGTCATTGATTTTATCATGGCAAATTCTATTTTCTTCTGCTAAGTTAAATCAAAATTCCTCGATATATGTGACAACCCTTTTCTTTTTCCACCTGCCGGTTTTGTAATAAAAGTATGATAATGAAAAGCCCACGAGCCAGCTGGCAGGAATTGACCACCATATTCCGGTTACTCCAAGTATTCCTGACATTATCCATGCGAAGGGGATACGTATTATCCATTGTGAAAGAAGCGTGATAACCATTGGCATGAATGAATCACCAGCTCCCCTCATGACTCCGCTGTATATGAACATCAGAGTAAACAAGATATAAAACAGGCTTACTATTGTCAGGTACTGTGCTCCGATTCTGATCACTTCACCATCATTTGTAAAGAGGCTTATGATATATTTCCCTGCAAGAATGATGAATAGAGTTGTGAAGAAGGTAACTGTGGCCATCATTTTCAGAGTTGAGGCGAGTCCGGTTTTAATCCTCTCCTCCTTGTTGGCTCCGATGTTCTGTCCGGTAAATGCCGATATAGCCTGAGCGAATGACATAGCTGGCACCGTGGCAATTGCATCGAGCCTGCTTGCTACAGAGAATGCAGCTATAACATTGGTGCCGAATTTATTGACAATTCCCATAAGAACGAGCCCGCCAAGAGCAACGATTGTCTGCTGTATGCTGTTCGGAAGACCTATACGCAGACTCTGGAAGAATATATCCCTGTCGAAAATAAGACCGTTGATTTTTACATTAATAATTTTATGAGTTTTGTTAAGATATATTGCGGCAAGCAGGAATGCAATACCGTTAGATATCACTGTTGCATAGGCTGCACCGGCAATCCCCATTTTCAGAAAAGCCACAAATAATATGTCGAGAATTATATTTGCGACAGTAGCAATGATGAGGAAGTAGAGAGGTGTTTTTGAATCGCCCAGGCCTCTGAGTGCTGCACTGGTACCGTTATAACCAAACATCAGGATAAGTCCGCCAATGAAAATATGAAGATACTGAATTGTCTGGGGCATAATCTCTTCGGGCAGTTTTAACAACCTGAGCAGTGGAGCACTAAAGATAAAGCCAATAAAAGTGAGAAGTATTGAACCGAAGAAGGTTGAAATATACATAGTATCAATTGCCTTCTTAACCCGCACCATATCCCTTGCACCGAAATATTGTGAAATAACCACTGTGGTTCCCATTACCAGACCTATAATAAGAGAAATTAGAATGAAGACCACAGGAAATGATGCACCTACTGCAGCCAGTGCTTCTTTGCCGATAAAATTCCCTACTATAATGCTATCGGCAATGTTAAATAACTGCTGAAAAACGTTACCCAGCAGCATGGGTGCAGCAAACTGGAAAATTAGTTTTCCTTCCGGTCCTGATGTTAGGTCCTTCATTTCAAATTCTGACGAACCGCAAAGAAAACTATTTACGAGCCATTCTCAAAATATTGATGAAGTTTTATAGCAGTCGGGCAGCTAACCGAAAACATGGATGATATCCACCAGCCAAATATTCTAAATTCACAGCCTTTCAATACAGTCCTGTGTAAGAGCACTTTTTTATTTTTATATTAAAATTCTGTTTTTTAACGTTATCAAATTATTGAGAGGAATAATATAAAAACATTTATTTTTGGAAATTAAACAGGGGACAATCCGATGAAGAACAACAAGTTTTATTTGCTTTCAGCAGTAATTGTAATGCTTTTCAATGCGATGCTTTTTCCACAGGAAATTCCTCAGAAAGTGATTAATGGCAAGACTATGCGTGATTCCCTGATACGGTTGGGTTACTATGTAAAACCTGAACAGGAACGCATAGAGATTAAATTAACTCCTGAAGAAGCAATCAATTATCTGGAACAGAAATACAGGTCGGATATCTGGAAACTGGCTGAAGATCCTTTACGTGTGGCAATAGGACAGCTTGTATTTTATGCAAAAAGCAAACCATTTGATTCTATACGAGTATTTCTTGAGAGATATCCGTTTGATTCGGTTAATATCCCGCCAGAAAAATTTTTTGTATTTGATTCGGTGACATTAAAGATTCCGAATATCGGGCTCACGGAACCAGGGAGAATCGATTCACTTGTGAAGGCAGATACGCTTGGAATAAAATATGCAGAAGCCGGAACCGACACTATTGCCAGACCGGAAGCCGCTGTTTCAAAGCCTTTAATAAGCATGAAAGATACAATACTTTTGATAGTTACTGACACCCTGAGTGAAGTAAAGGCTTTTGCTGATTATCATCCTTTTAAGGTTTTCCGGAGTTCTTTTACAGGTGATTCATTGCTGGCAGCGGTAAAGGCACTGACTGATTTTATTGAGGCTCGCGATTCCACAATTATTATGTTTAAAGGCGTTTCAGAAACAAATCTTCCTGTATGGCTTAATTCCAGGTCGGGCGACATGAAACGTTTCTGGCTCAGGAATGAGTATGATGATTCTGTAACAGTGTGGGTTGGCAGTGCAGGCAGGAATACAATTGGTCTGTACCTCGAGGAAGGGATAATGTTCAGAAGACCATCAAAACATTCCAATATATATGATGCTCAGCTCGACATTAAACAGGTTGATACCAGGAAACTGCAACAGGTAAACAAGCTTTATGTAAAACCGCAGTACTGGAAATACCGTTCCGAAGCTGCATTCGTTTTCAACCAGGCAATGCTAACCAACTGGGTTAAGGGAGGGGAGAACAGTATCTCAACCGCAATGGATATTACTGGTTATGCCGATTATAACAATAAAGAACTAAAAATTACGTCGAACAATTTTGCGAGGTTAAAATATGGCCTGATAAAGTCGGGCGATAATCCGGTAAGGAAGAACCTCGACCTGCTTGAAACAAATTCAAAACTGAATCACAAAGCTTTCGGTAAATTCGATTTCAGTGCGACAATGCTGTTTAAGACTCAGATATCAAAAGGTTACAACTATCCTAACGATTCTGTTCCTGTTTCGAAATTCTTTAATCCGGCTGTGCTTACCTTAGGTATTGGTCTGGATTACAAGCCTGATAAGACAACATCAATTAATGTTGCGCCGCTTTCGTATAAAGCCACTTTTGTTCCCGACACTGCAACAATAGACCAGACAAAATACGGCGTCCCAAAAGACCGCAGGTCGATGCATGAGCCAGGTGGAAGCGTGCAGATAACAAATGAATTCAAACCACTGAAAACAGTAACCATCACCAACAGACTGCAGCTCTTTACCAACTATATTCATAAACCGCAGAATATTGATATCGACTGGGAAATGATTGCACAGGTAAAACTTAACTGGTTTACCGACCTGAGATTCAATACACATTTTATTTTTGACGACGACACAAAAACA
>JAKPDL010000199.1 GCA_029552825.1 Bacteroidota bacterium | reverse complement strand
CTCCCACTCCCGAAATATTCTGCAGTTCATCAAGGGTAATCGGGTACTGTATTGCCATCTCTTCAAGGGAAGGATCCTGAAAAATGACGAAAGGCGGAACATTTTTCTGTTTTGATATCTTCTTCCTCAGGTCTTTGAGTATGCTGAAGAGTTCCTCGTCAACAGCGGCAGTTTTTGCACCGAAACCGCCACCTTCTTCTTCCTCCGCATCGCTATAGTCGTGGTCTTCAACAAGCATAAACTCAGTAGGTTTCTCGAGGAATTCCCTGCCTTTCGGGGTAAGTTTAAGCAAACCGTAATTTTCTATATCCTTCGTAAGGAGTTTGGCGATGAGAGCCTGCCTGATAACCATATTCCAGAATTTCTCGTCCTTTTCTTCGCCAGCCCCGAAAATATCAAGCTTATGATGTTTGTACGACTTAATTGCCGATGTTGCCTTCCCTGCAAGAATATTGGCTATATGGTCTGCTTTAAACTTCTCCTTCACTGCCAGCACAGCCTCAAGCACGCTAACCACATATTCACTGCCCTCAAACTGCACTTTCGGATGCAGGCAATTATCGCATGCCTCGCAGTTTTCCTTCGGATACTCTTCTCCGAAATAATGAAGGAGCGATTTACGTCGGCATACCGACGACTCGGCATAGGATACAACCTCGAGCAACAGCTGCTTTCCTATCTCCTGCTCGGCAACAGGCTTTCCCTGCATAAATTTCTCAAGCTTCTGAATGTCGTTATAGCTGTAATATGCGATACATCTGCCTTCACCTCCATCCCTTCCAGCACGTCCGGTCTCCTGGTAATATCCTTCCAGACTTTTAGGCATGTCGTAATGTATTACATACCGTATGTCAGGCTTGTCGATTCCCATCCCAAACGCAATTGTGGCAACAATCACATCAGCTTCTTCCATCAGAAACTTATCCTGATTGGCTGTACGTGTTGCAGTGTCGAGCCCTGCATGATATGGCAACGCCCTTATGCCGTTAACTTTCAAAGTTTCAGCCAGTTCCTCAACTTTCTTCCTGCTAAGGCAATAAATAATACCCGATTTACCCTGATTGTTCTTAATATATCTGATTATTTCTTTGGTGGCGTCAACCTTCGACCTTACTTCATAGTACAGGTTGGGCCTGTTGAAAGAAGATTTGAAAACATCTGCCTCAAGAATACCGAGGTTTTTCTGAATATCATGCTGGACTTTGGGTGTGGCTGTTGCTGTAAGGGCAATTATCGGTGAACGCCCGATAGTATCAATAATGGGCCTTATTCTCCTGTATTCAGGCCTGAAATCATGTCCCCATTCCGAGATACAGTGAGCTTCATCAACTGCATAAAAAGAAATTTTAATGTTCCTCAGGAATTCTATGTTCTCTTCCTTTGTAAGTGATTCGGGTGCTACATATAATAATTTGGTAATACCTGTTACAACATCCTTTTTTACCTTGTTTATCTCCGACTTCGAGAGGGATGAATTGAGAAAATGAGCAACCTCATCGGTAGTGCTGAAGTTGCGCATAGCATCAACCTGATTTTTCATCAGGGCAATAAGCGGTGATATAACAATAGCCGTACCTTCCAGCATTACTGCCGGAAGCTGATAGCAGAGCGACTTACCTCCCCCAGTAGGCATAAGTACAAATGTGTCTCTCCCTGCAAGAACATTCTTGATTATTGGCTCCTGTAAACCCTTGAATGTGTCAAAACCAAAGTATTTCTTCAGATAACCATGAATCACACTATCGTCAGGTACTTTCCCCATATCTCTCTTTATCACTATTTAAATTAAAGTTAATCAAATTATCTTTTAAAACATTAAAATATCAAAATATTTTTTTACTCTTCCGTGAATTAAATATTATTAACATAGCCATTACGACAATACCTCATGATAATTCATCTCATGCTACTAATTATCAGGCATTTGCCTGAATTTGCACAGGTTTCAGAAGTAATGTAACAGAATGGCAGTGATGCCGGAAAAGGGGTACAAATATACTATTGTTTTGGAAAATAAGATTTCCCATCTTTGCCTTTTGATTTTTATACAGCAACCTGTTATATGTTCGGAAGAAAAAGAAGAAACTCAGTCAATGAGAAGGAAATGACCTTTCTCGAGCATCTCGAGGAATTGCGCTGGCACATCATACGCTCAATAATCTTTATGGTTGCAATGATAGTTATCGCTTTCACACAGAAGAATTTAATTTTCAACAAGATAATACTTGCACCCAAAAATCCGGATTTCTTCACTAACCGCATACTGTGCAAATTAGGTTCTCTGGTCAACACCGACCTTCTGTGCATTAATACCAAGCCTTTTGAACTCATAAATATCCAGATGTCGGGACAGCTTACAACACATATAGCCATCTCGATAGTTGCAGGATTAATTGTTTCAATTCCATATATTTTCTGGGAATTCTGGAGATTTATTAAACCTGCACTTTATCCGCACGAAAGAAAATATGCAAGAGGTTCTGTAGGATGGGCAAGTTTTCTTTTCTTACTCGGAGTTGTTTTCGGGTATTTTATGATCGTACCTCTTTCAATTCACTTTCTCGGATCCTACAGAATAAGCGATCAGGTTGTTAATCAGATATACGTTCGCTCATACATCGGCACTATTTCTTCTGTAGTTCTTGCATCAGGTATAGTTTTCGAACTTCCTCTCATTGCATTCTTTCTTACGCAAATAGGTGTTATTACACCTTCATTCATGATAAAGTACAGGAGGCATTCGCTGGTTGTTATCTTAATTCTGGCTGCAATAATCACACCTCCGGATATATTTTCCCAGATTCTTGTAAGTATCCCACTTATAGGCCTTTATGAAGTGGGAATTCTAATATCCAAAATTGTTTACAAAAGGAAACAAAAAGAGCATGAAGCATTTATGAAAGGGGAAGATAGAACAGATATTGAAAAGGCTTCATTATAAGGGAGGCAAAAAGCCATGAAATTATATACTCAAAATCTTGTTAAAAAGTACCGCAACCGCAAAGTGGTCAATGATGTTTCTGTTCAGGTGCAACAGGGGGAAATTGTCGGACTGCTTGGCCCAAACGGAGCGGGCAAAACCACCACATTTTATATGATTGTGGGACTTATAAAACCGAATGAAGGCAAAGTATTTCTTGATAATGAAGACATTACACCTTTACCTGTATATAAAAGGGCAAGAAGAGGTATCGGTTACCTTTCCCAGGAGCCTTCTATATTTAGAAACCTGTCGGTTGAGGACAATATAAGGGCTGTTCTTGAGCTTTCGGGCTTTCCCGAGAGCGAACAGAAAGAACGGCTCGAAATGATGCTCGATGAATTTGGCCTTCAGAAGATACGGAAAAACAAAGGCATACAGTTATCGGGAGGCGAACGCCGGCGCACAGAAATCGCAAGGGCACTGGCACTGAAACCAAAATTCATTCTGCTCGACGAACCATTTGCCGGAATCGACCCCATAGCCGTTGAAGATATTCAGAATATCGTCTCACATCTTAAAGATAAAAACATAGGCATACTTATTACCGACCACAACGTTCACGAAACACTTTCAATAACCGACAGGTCGTACCTGCTGTTTGAAGGAAGAATCCTTAAATCGGGAACATCGCAGGAACTGGCTGATGATGAAATAGTAAGAAGAGTTTACCTCGGTAAAAACTTTGAGCTACGTCGCTGAGATTCCCTTTTTTAAAACAATTTTTTTGAGTACTTTTGCGGGGATTTTTGCGGATGTGTCGTAATTGGTAGCCGAGCAAGACTTAGGATCTTGTGTCCTTAGTGACGTAAGGGTTCGAGTCCCTTCATCCGCAC
>JAKPDL010000177.1 GCA_029552825.1 Bacteroidota bacterium | reverse complement strand
GTTCTTCCCAGGATTCTCTCATATAGTGTTTCAACAACTTCCTCATTTTTCTTTATTGCCGTTGCAACAAGGCCTCTCAGTGTTCCGCAGTCATCCTCGGTAATTATAACATCCTGTGCTACGTCAACAAGTCTTCTGGTTAGGTAACCTGCATCTGCCGTCTTGAGAGCAGTATCGGCAAGACCTTTACGGGCACCGTGTGTGGAAATAAAGTATTCGAGAACCGACAAACCTTCCTTGAAGTTCGAAAGGATCGGGTTTTCGATGATCTCAGAGCCTGTTGCGCCCGATTTCTGGGGTTTGGCCATAAGTCCCCTCATACCCGAGAGCTGACGTATCTGCTCCTTCGAACCTCTTGCCCCTGAATCGAGCATCATATAGATTGAATTGAATCCTTGCTTGTCGGCTGATAGCTGCTGTAAAAGCGCCTGTGTAAGCCTTGCATTAACATGAGTCCAGATATCAATAATCTGGTTGTAACGTTCATTATTAGTGATGAACCCCATGTTATAGTTATTCAGTACTTCCTCAACCTGCTCGTAACCCTCCTCAACTATTCTGATCTTCTCTTCCGGAATGATCACATCATCGAGGTTAAATGAGAGTCCACCCTTGAATGCCATCATAAATCCCATCTCCTTGATGGAGTCAAGGAATTCTGCAGTTTTGGCTATACCTGCAACTTTAAGAACTTTTCCGATGATTTCGCGAAGCGATTTCTTGGTAAGAAGTTCGTTTATGAAACCCATCTCTTTTGGAACACACTGGTTGAAGAGTACCCTTCCTACAGTGGTTTCAATGAGTCGTTTTACAGGCTTGCCGTCAACTATATCATCTACTTTTACCTTTATCCATGCATGAAGATCTGCCTTTCCTTCATTATGGGCAATGATTACCTCTTCAGGTGAATAGAACACCAGGCCTTCTCCCTTAACTTTTTCTGTCTCGGAGCTTTTCTTTCCTTTTGTCATGTAGTAAAGTCCGAGAACCATATCCTGAGAAGGCACGGTTATGGGAGCACCGTTTGCAGGGTTTAGAATGTTATGTGAAGCCAGCATTAATATCTGGGCTTCGAGTATGGCAGTATTTCCAAGTGGCACGTGAACGGCCATCTGGTCACCGTCGAAGTCGGCATTGAATGCCGTACAAACCAGCGGGTGAAGCTGTATTGCTTTTCCTTCGATCAGCTTCGGCTGGAAAGCCTGAATACCCAGACGGTGCAGTGTAGGAGCACGGTTCAGAAGCACCGGGTGTCCTTTAAGTACATTTTCAAGAATATCCCATACTACAGGGTCTCTTCTGTCAACTATCTTTTTAGCTGATTTAACAGTCTTTACTATACCACGCTCAATGAGTTTTCTGATAATGAAAGGTTTATAAAGTTCGGCTGCCATGTCTTTTGGCAAACCACATTCATGCAGTTTAAGCTCAGGGCCAGCCACGATAACCGAGCGTGCCGAATAGTCAACACGTTTTCCAAGCAGGTTCTGACGGAACCTTCCCTGCTTGCCTTTAAGACTGTTGCTCAACGACTTCAATGGCCGGTTGGCTTCAGTCTTCACTGCATTAACCTTTCTGGAATTATCAAAAAGTGAATCAACGGCTTCCTGAAGCATTCGCTTTTCGTTGCGGAGGATAACTTCAGGAGCTTTTATTTCGATAAGGCGTTTCAAACGGTTGTTTCTTATTATCACCCTCCTGTACAGGTCGTTAAGGTCGCTGGTGGCAAACCTTCCGCCGTCGAGAGGTACAAGTGGTCTGAGTTCAGGCGGGATAACAGGGAGAACCTTGATAATCATCCATTCCGGACGGTTAACATGTTTTGATTCCCTGAAAGCCTCAACCACCTGAAGCCGCTTCAGAGCCTCACTCTTTCTTTGCTGCGATGTTTCAATGCTTGCCTTGTGACGCAATGAATACGACAGCTCATCAAGGTCGAGCCTGCTCAGAAGCTTGTAAAGAGCCTCTCCACCCATGTCGGCAATAAACTTGTCGGGGTGTGAATCATCCAGCAGCTGGTTTTCCTTCGGAAGAGATTCCATTATTTCGAGGTACTCTTCCTCTGTAAGGAAATCAAGATATTTGATTCCGTCGGCTGCCTTGATTCCCGGGTTGACCACCACATACCTTTCATAGTATATGATTGAATCGAGCTTTTTTGATGGTAGCCCGAGCAGGTAACCTATCTTGTTTGGTATTGATCTGAAATACCAGATATGTGCAACCGGTACCACGAGGGTTATATGTCCCATTCTTTCGCGTCTCACTTTCTTCTCAGTGACTTCCACTCCGCAGCGGTCGCATACAATGCCTTTGTAACGTATTCTTTTGTATTTGCCGCAATGGCATTCATAATCTTTTACAGGCCCGAAAATCCTCTCACAGAACAAACCATCACGTTCAGGCTTGTAAGTGCGGTAGTTGATTGTTTCAGGTTTAAGAACCTCTCCGCTTGAGCGGTCAAGAATCTCTTCAGGCGATGCAAGTGCTATCGAAATCCTTGAGTAACTTGTTTTTACTTTGGTGTCCTTTCTGAATGACATATATTGTATTTTTAAATTTCAGATAAAAATGACTTTATTGTATCAGTCAAGCATAACACTCAGTCCGAGGCCTCTCAGTTCATGGAGAAGCACGTTGAGTGATTCGGGTATACCCGGCACAGGCATTGGCTCGCCTTTGACAATAGCTTCGTAGGCTTTTGCCCTGCCTATTACATCGTCCGACTTGATGGTAAGTATCTCCTGAAGAATATGAGCAGCGCCGAAGGCTTCGAGTGCCCATACCTCCATCTCACCGAACCTCTGTCCACCAAACTGTGCCTTTCCTCCAAGCGGCTGCTGGGTAATAAGCGAATAAGGACCTATTGACCTTGCATGCATCTTGTCGTCAACCATATGACCAAGCTTCATCATGTAAATAACACCTACAGTTGCAGGCTGGTCAAATCTTTCACCTGTCCCACCATCATACAGATAGGTGGTACCATTCTTCGGAAGCCCTGCCTTCTCAACATATTCATTAATCTGGTCGAGTGTGGCACCGTCAAAAATCGGGCTCGAGAATTTCAGACCCAGCTTCTGTCCGGCCCACGAAAGAACAGTCTCATAAATCTGGCCCAGATTCATTCGCGACGGCACACCAAGAGGATTTAGAACAATATCAACAGGCGTTCCATCTTCAAGGAATGGCATGTCCTCAACACGCACAATCTTTGCAACAATACCCTTGTTTCCATGTCTGCCTGCCAGTTTGTCTCCAACTTTTATCTTGCGTTTCTTGGCTATATAAACCTTTGCCAGCTGAACAATACCTGCAGGAAGCTCATCTCCTATTGTGATGTTGTATTTCTTCCGCTTATATACACCGTCGATTTCCTTGTATTTGATAATATAATTGTGTATAAGCTTACGGATACTGTCATTCTTCTTTTTATCTGTCGTCCACTTGTTGGGGTTAATGTTCAGATAATCAATCTCCTGAAGCTGTTTAAGGGTAAACTTGGCCCCTTTCGGTATAATATCGACATTTAAATAATCCTTAACACCCTGTGATGTTTTACCGTTTACCAGAATAAAGAGTTTGTCAACCAGCCGGCTTTTAAGTTCCTCAACGTTCTTATTGAATTCAGCGTCAAGTTTTTCCAGCATCGGCTTTTCGACGTTTTTGGATTTACGGTCTTTGATAGCCCTTGTAAAGAGTTTCTTATCAATAACAACACCCTCGAGTGAAGGACCTGCTTTCAATGAAGCGTCTTTTACGTCACCGGCTTTGTCGCCGAAGATAGCCCTTAGGAGTTTTTCCTCCGGTGAAGGATCTGATTCACCTTTAGGTGTGATTTTCCCAATCAGAATATCACCAGGTCTTACATGAGCTCCTATTCGGATGATACCATTTTCATCGAGGTCTTTTGTTGCCTCTTCGCTAACATTCGGGATGTCGGAGGTAAGCTCCTCAAGTCCTCTCTTTGTATCCCTTACCTCCAGCAGGTACTCGTCAATATGTATGGATGTGAAGAGGTCTTCCTGAACGACTCTTTCTGAAATAACTATAGCATCCTCAAAGTTATAACCCTTCCAGGGCATGAATGCAACCATAAGGTTGCGTCCAAGAGCGAGTTCTCCGTCTTTTGTGCCGAAGCCTTCGGTAAGAACCTGTCCTTTTTTCACCTTTTCACCCTTTCTTACTATCGGGGTAAGGTTGATACATGTATTCTGGTTTGTTTTTCTGTATTTCGGCAGATAATAATGTTTCACGTCCTCATCGAAGCTGACAAATTTTTCTTCGTCGGTACGTGTATATCTGATAACTATTTCGTTGGCATCGACATATTCAACCACTCCGTCACCTTCAGCAACAATAAGTATTCTGCTGTCCTGTATCACCTGCTTCTCCAGCCCCGTTCCTACTATAGGTGTTTCGGGTCGGATAAGCGGTACAGCCTGGCGCATCATGTTTGATCCCATAAGTGCCCTGTTGGCATCATCGTGTTCGAGGAACGGAATCAGTGATGCGGCTATTGATGCTATCTGGTTTGGTGCAATATCGATAAAGTCAACGTTTGAAGGTTCTTCATTTGTATAGTCAGCTCCCATACGGCATTTTACCCTCTGTTCCTTGAATGAGCCGTCTTCATTGAGTGGTGCATTTGCCTGTGCTATTCTCTTCCCTTCCTCTTCCTCGGCATTAAGCCATACAATACCTTCATCACTGAAATCAACTTTTCCGTTAACAACCCTGCGGTATGGAGATTCAATAAAACCGAGGTCGTTTATTTTGGCATAGACGCAGAGTGAAGATATAAGTCCGATGTTTGGACCTTCTGGTGTTTCTATCGGGCAGAGACGGCCGTAGTGGGTATAGTGAACGTCGCGGACTTCAAAACCTGCTCTTTCTCTCGACAGACCGCCAGGGCCAAGAGCCGACACACGTCTCTTGTGTGTCATCTCAGCAAGCGGGTTGGTCTGGTCCATGAACTGTGAGAGCTGGTTTGTTCCGAAGAATGAATTAATAACCGATGAAAGCGTCTTTGAGTTAATGAGGTCGATAGGGGTAAAGACTTCATTATCCCTTACGTTCATTCTCTCCCTGATGGTACGTGCCATACGGGCAAGTCCCACGCTGAACTGTGCAGAGAGCTGCTCTCCTACTGTGCGCACTCTCCTGTTGCTGAGGTGGTCAATATCGTCAACCTCAGTTTTGGAGTTTATCAGCTCGATAAGATATATTATGATCTTGATAATATCTTCCTTGGTAAGAACTTTTATGTTTGGATCGATATCCAGGCCAAGTTTTTTGTTGATCCTGTATCTGCCTACATCTCCAAGGTCGTAGCGTTTGTCGGAGAAGAAAAGTTTTTCTATCACATCCCTTGCAGTAGCTTCGTCGGGCGGTTCTGCATTGCGAAGCTGTCTGTATATGTAAAGCACTGCTTCCTTTTCCGAGTTGCAGGGATCTTTCTGCAGGGTATTATATATTATTGCGTAATCGGAGAGGCTTACATCTTCCCTGTGAAGAAGTATGGTTTTAGCTCCCGATTCGACGATAAGGTCGACATGTTCGGGTTCGATAATTGTTTCCCTGTCGAGAATAATTTCATTACGTTCAATTGAAACTACTTCGCCGGTATCTTCATCAACGAAGTCTTCTATCCATGTTCTGAGAACTCTGGCAGCAAGCTTACGTCCTATAAATTTTTTGAGGCTTGCTTTCGACACCTTATGTTCTTCTGCCAGGTTGAATATTTCAAGAATTTGTTTGTCAGTTTCGAAGCCTATTGCTCTTAGCAGTGTGGTGACAGGCAGTTTCTTCTTCCTGTCGATATAGGCATACATCACGTTATTTATATCGGTAGCAAACTCTATCCATGAGCCTTTAAATGGAATTATTCTTGCTGAGTAGAGTTTAGTGCCGTTGGGGTGGATACTCTGGCCGAAAAATACGCCAGGGGAGCGGTGCAGCTGAGAAACCACAACTCTTTCGGCGCCGTTGATAATGAATGTGCCCCTGTCAGTCATGTATGGAATTGTACCCAGATACACATCCTGAATTACGGTATCAAAATCTTCGTGTTCCGGGTCGGTACAATAAAGTTTCAGCTTTGCCTTCAGCGGTACGCTGTAGGTAAGTCCTCTTTCTATACATTCCTCAACTGTATAACGCGGAGGGTCAATCGAATAGTCGAGGAATTCAAGTACAAAGTTGTTTCTTGTGTCTGTGATCGGGAAGTTTTCACTGAAGACCTTATAGAGGCCTTCTTTTTTTCTGTTTTCAGGTGTTGTTCCGAGCTGGAAGAATTCCCTGAACGATTTAATCTGCACTTCCAGAAAATCAGGGTAGCCCGGCTGTTCTTTCCTTGATGCAAAACTAATTCTTTCGGTGACTTTCGAGGACATTTATATTATATTTTAATGAACATACAAAAAATAAGTGACAGGCTTAGTCCCGATAGCTATCGGGACTAAACCTGTGAACCGGTATTCCGGTATTGGCTTTATTTAATCTCAACTTCAGCTCCTGCTTCAGTCAGTTTATTTTTGATATTTTCGGCTTCTTCCTTGGTAACGCCTTCCTTAATGGGGCCCGGAGCCTTGTCAACAAGTTCCTTAGCCTCCTTAAGTCCGAGACCTGTAAGGTCTTTAACCAGTTTCACCACCTGTAATTTCTGACCGCCAGCTGATTTGAGGATAACGTCGAAGGATGTCTTCTCCTCTGCAGCTGGTGCTGCAGGACCTGCTCCTGCTGCTGCCGGTGCTGCAACTGCTGCTACTGCTGCTGCAGGCTCAATACCATACTCTTCCTTAAGTATTTTAGCAAGTTCGTTTACGTCCTTAACCGATAGGTTTACCAGTTCTTCTGCCAGTTTTTTAAGATCTGCCATTTTTATTGATTTTAAATTGATTTAACTGATTATTACTATTCTTTTTTTGATAGTGTCTCAAGTACACCATGTAATTTCGTACTGCCTGATTGCAAGGCGGATATGACATTTCTGGCGGGTGACTGCAGAAGCAGTATTATATCGCCCAGAAGTTCTTCTTTCGATTTAATAGAAACAAGCACATCAAGCATCTTGTCTCCGATATAAACCGATTCCTGCACATATGCGCCTTTCAGAACAGGCTTGTCATGCTGCTTGCGGAATTCTTTGATAACTCTGGCCGGAATGGTGGCCGATTTTGCAAACATGACAGAGGTAGCACCTTT
Organism: Bacteroidota bacterium; assembly: GCA_029552825.1. Taxonomy (GTDB): domain Bacteria; phylum Bacteroidota; class Bacteroidia; order Bacteroidales; family VadinHA17; genus LD21. Next base: position 49,887 of record JAKPDL010000177.1, on the reverse strand, counting down.
TAGAACCGGAAATAGTTCTTCAAAGTTGCCATTAACCTGCTCAAGTGCTCTTTTCAGAAGGGTATTTTTCACAACAACCAGTTTTATCTGGTTTTCGAAGCATTTTCTTCTGAGAGCGCTTGTGTCAGCAGCGTTAAGATGGGCTATATCAGTCAGGTAAAAATGATTGTATTCCCTGATATAATTAGCAAGGCTTTCTACAATTGCATTTTTCTCTTCACGTTTCATAACTTCTCCTTTTTCATTTCAGGTTACTCATCTATGCTTTTCGGGTCTACTTTAACGCCAATGCTCATCGTGCTTGAAAGGAATATACTCTTTATATAGGTTCCTTTTGCAGCAGGTGGTTTAAGTTTATTAACCATTGAGATGAACTCTCTGGCGTTATCTACAATTTTTGAAGGCTCGAAAGAGACCTTTCCGATTGACGCATGGATGATTCCGTTTTTATCGACCTTGAAATCGATTTTACCCTGTTTAACTTCTTTAACAGCCTTACCTATATCCATGGTTACGGTCCCATTTTTCGGATTAGGCATTAATCCGCGAGGACCGAGTATTTTACCCAGCTGACCAATTTTACCCATCACAGAGGGCATGGTTATGATTACATCCACATCTGTCCAGCCTCCCTTTATCTTTTCGATATAATCATCGAGACCAACATAATCGGCGCCAGCTTCGCGGGCTTCGGCTTCCTTATCGGGAGTGCACAGAACCAGAACACGCGTCTGTTTTCCAGTGCCATGTGGCAGGGAAACAACGCCACGAACCATCTGGTTCGACTTTCGTGGATCTATTCCTAACCTTATATCAATATCGACAGAAGCATCGAATTTTGTTCTTGTAATCTCTTTCACAAGCTTTGCGGCTTCTGAAAGGGTATACATTTTTGTTCTGTCGACTTTTTCAAGTGCAAACTTCTGATTCTTGGTAAGTTTAGCCATTTCTGTTTCAGTTTATTTGATTTCAGGGAATTCACCTTTAATGGTTATTCCCATGCTTCTGGCGGTTCCTGCCACCATCTTCATCGCCGATTCGAGTGTATAACAGTTCAGATCCTGCATCTTTTCCTGGGCAATAGCCTTTACCTGATCCCAGGTTACCGTTGCCACCTTATTCCTGTTGGGTTCCGGGCTTCCTTTCTGCAATTTTGCAGCTTCCAGAAGCTGTACCGACACTGGAGGTGTCTTTATGACAAAATCAAACGATTTATCAGAATATACGGTAATAATCACCGGGATAATTTTTCCGGCTTTGTCCTGGGTTCGGGCATTGAATTGCTTGCAGAATTCCATAATGTTAACACCCTTGGAGCCCAGAGCCGGGCCCACGGGCGGTGATGGGTTAGCTGCCCCGCCACGAATCTGTAGTTTAATAATTCCAGCAACTTCTTTTGCCATAGTTAAATTTTTGCTTGTTTATTGCACGAGTATGACAACCACTCAGGAAGCATTATGGTTATTGCAGTTGTCAATTTCTTATATTCAATTTTTTTCAACTTTCCTTTTCAACCTGCATAAAGCTGAGTTCAAGGGGGGTTTTCCGTCCGAATATCTTGACCATTACTTTAAGCTTCTTCTTCTCCTCGTTAACTTCTTCGATCACTCCTGTAAAGCTGTTGAAGGGTCCGTCAATCACTTTCACCGTTTCACCAACGAAAAATGGAACATTGAGTTCTTCGTCACTTGCATTCAGTTCATCAACTTTACCAAGTATCCTGTTTATCTCCGACTTTCTAAGGGGCAATGGTTCGCCATCTTTTGAGCCCAAAAAACCAAGCACATTTGGTGCTTGCCTCAGAAGATGAGGCACTTCACCAACCAGGGCAGCTTCAACAAGCACATAACCCGGGAAGAAGGTTCTTTCCTTGCTTATTTTTTTACCAGCTCTTATCTGATAAACCTTTTCTGTTGGGATAAGAACCTGTGAAACAAGATCTCCGAGATTGCGCCTTGCAACCTCATGTTCTATGTACTCCTTTACCTTCTTCTCCTTGCCTCCTATAGCACGGAGTACATACCATTTCTTCACAACGTCGGTCATCGGAAACCAGCTCCCTCTTTATTAATACAGCAAACTATAAATAAAACTCATTATCCTGCTGAATGCCAGATCCATAACTGCTACAATTATTGCAATTATAAGAGTGGCAACCATCACCAGGGTAGCACTATCCTGAAGCTCGCTCCAGGTGGGCCAGGTAACTTTATGAAAAAGTTCCGTAAACGATTCCTTTAGATATCCTTTTATTTTCATTATTCCGGTCTTTGGCACGGGAGGAGAGACTCGAACTCCCGACACCTGGTTTTGGAGACCAGTGCTCTACCAACTGAGCTACACCCGTGTTTCAGATATTTTCATGATGTATCGCCAGAAGGTGATACATCATGAAATATCCTGTTTTATTCAATTATTTCAGTTATGGTACCAGCACCAACTGTTCTGCCTCCTTCGCGAATTGCAAAACGTAATCCAACGTTAATAGCAACGGGATAAATGAGTTCAACTGTAAGGTTGACATTATCACCCGGCATAACCATTTCCCTTCCTTCCGGCAGGATTATTTCACCGGTAACGTCAAGAGTTCTGATATAGAACTGTGGACGGTATTTATTATGGAACGGAGTATGGCGTCCACCCTCTTCTTTCTTCAGAACGTAAACCTCTGCCTTAAATTTGGTATGCGGAGTTATCGAACCAGGTTTAGCCAGAACCATACCTCTTTTGATTTCCTTCTTATCGATACCTCTGAGAAGCAGACCAACGTTATCACCAGCTTCACCTCTATCGAGGATCTTTCTGAACATTTCAACACCTGTACATACAGTTTTCTTCTTTGCACCAAGGCCTACAATTTCGAGTTCATCGCCTGTCTGAACCACACCTGTCTCAATACGACCTGTTGCAACTGTACCACGTCCGGTAATTGAGAAGATATCCTCAACCGGAAGCAGAAACGGTTTGTCAATGTCGCGCTGAGGAATAGGTATATATTCATCAACGGCATTCATAAGTTCAAGTACTTTTTCTTCCCACTTCGGTTCACCGTTCATGGCTCCGAGTGCCGAACCTCTGATAACAGGGCAATGGTCGCCGTCGTATTTGTAGAAATTAAGAAGTTCACGTACTTCCATTTCAACGAGGTCGAGAAGCTCTTCATCCTGAACAAGGTCAACCTTATTGAGGAAAACTACTATAGCGGGCACATTAACCTGATGTGCGAGAAGGATATGCTCACGTGTCTGTGGCATTGGACCATCATCAGCTGCAACAACAAGTATTGCACCGTCCATCTGTGCAGCACCGGTAATCATGTTCTTAATATAGTCTGCATGACCGGGACAGTCGACGTGTGCATAGTGCCTCTTCTCGGTCTGATACTCAACGTGAGCAGTATTGATTGTTATACCCCTTTCTGTTTCTTCCGGAGCATTATCAATCTGATCGAAAGTCTTTACTTCTGCAAGCCCTTTCTTGTTGAGCACCCTTGTAATGGCCGAAGTAAGAGTTGTTTTACCATGGTCGATGTGGCCAATAGTACCAATATTTACGTGCGGTTTTGTCCTTTCAAATTTTTCCTTAGCCATAATTTAAGCTTTAAGTTAAAGTTAATATGAATTTTATATCTGTTATTACTCTTGTTTTCTATTGAGCCGGAGAGGGGAATTGAACCCCTGACCCCTTCCTTACCAAGGAAGTGCTCTACCCCTGAGCTACTCTGGCCTCAAAAATAGAGCGGGAGACGGAATTCGAATCCGCGACCCTCAGCTTGGAAGGCTGATGCTCTGCCAACTGAGCTACTCCCGCAATTTTTCCTGATAAGGCTCAGCCGTTTCCTGTACAGCTGATTCTCTGTATCGTGTGGGGAGAGCAGGATTCGAACCTACGAAGGCAATAGCCAGCAGATTTACAGTCTGCCCCAGTTGACCGCTTTGGTATCTCCCCTGCTGATAACAGAGTCTTTACCTCTGTATGTCTCACTGTATCCACCTATCAGGAGCCGATGAAGGGATTCGAACCCCCGACCTGCAGATTACAAATCAGCTGCTCTGACCAACTGAGCTACATCGGCATTTTAAAGAACTTCTTTCAGGTTGGTTTTACCCCCTGAAAATCGGTTTGCAAATGTATGAAATTTAATTGTTATTTAACAAAATTATTGAAAATATTTTTATAGTTTTATAAACTAAATCCCTTTCATCTTTTCTTTCTGCTTGACTATCTGCTTTTTAATGGCATCAACCGCCAGATCAGTTGCCTCTTCAAATGTCTTGCTCTGCTTCTTTGCAAACAACGGCCCTCCCGGATATTCAATCTTTATTTCAGCTATCTTGTTCTCCTTCTCCTGGTCATTATCAAGCCGTAAATATACCTCAGCACTTACAATACCTTCACTGAAATGATTAAGCTTCTCTATTTTCTGATTTACAAACTGAATGAGCCTCTTGTCAGCATCAAACCTGACTGAATGAATCTTGATATTCATAAATACCTCCTTGCTTTTTAAGCCCTTGGATGAGCACGTTTATAAATTTCCTTTAATTTCTCAAATGTATTATGTGTATAAACCTGTGTGGCTGAGAGATTCGCATGACCAAGGAACTCCTTAATAGAATTAAGATCCGCCCCCCGGTTCAACATATGCGTTGCAAATGTATGACGCAATACATGCGGACTCTTCTTCTCAATAGTCGTCACCAGCGACAGGTATGACTTTACAATATTATAAACAATCTTATCATACATCCTTTTACCGGAGTCAGTCAGGAAAAGCCATTCTTCACACCCGCTGCTGAATTCTTCTTCCCTCTTCTTCAGATATTCCTTAAGCCTTTCAGAAAACGACGGCAGAATGGGAATTATCCTCTGTTTATTCCTTTTGCCTGTAACCTTTACTGTATTATTCATCAAATCAACATCATCACACCTGAGTCCCGTCAGTTCAGCCCTTCTCATCCCGGTAGTATACAACATCTCAATTATATTACGGTTCCTGATACCCTTGAAATCATCACCAAAATCAAAACTGTCAAGCAACGTCTTTAATGCTTCCTCATCCACAAAAACAGGCAACGACTTTTTTCGCTTCGGCAAAACCACCTTTTCAAGTGGGTTCCTGTCAACCATCCCCTGCTTCACCATGTACCGGTAAAACCCCCTGAGGCATGAAATCTTCCTGTGTACCGATACCGCCGTAAAACCTTTATCCATCATGTCCACTATCCACGCACGCACATCCTGCGAAGTCACTTCAGACAGAACACCTGAGTGACCAACCGACCCAAGAAACTCCAGAAACTTGTCAAGATCATTTTCGTACGACGATAGTGTGTGAGGAGAATATCGCTTCTCAGACTTAAGATATTGTAAAAATGATTCCTTGTAATTCATGAAGGAACCAGAATGAATTTTTAATCGATGTGCAGCGAAAATTCTACTCCTCGCGCTGCTGTAGCTTCTGAATGTAAATAGCCCTCTTAATTTGCTCCCTGCGACGATCTGAAGGTTTAACATAAGCCTGACGGGCTCTCAACTCACGAATAATCCCCGTCTTTTCAAATTTTCTCTTAAACTTCTTTAAAGCTCTGTCAATGTTTTTACCATCTTTTATCGGTACAATAATCATAATTACTCCTTTTGAATTGAGCCGCAAAAATAATTAAAAATTAACTTTTTTCAAAATATTTTATCCATTTTTATTTGATCCCATGTAAATATTGCTTGTCATGCCCGTTCAACTCTGTTATCTGATTAAATATAATAAATTTTCCCGAAAAACCCAACCTTTTACAAAATAATATTAAAAAGTCCTGAAAACATTTCATTACCAGAGGCATACAACTAAAATCCTTCTGAAAAATCAATGTAATACTTTAACTTCCTTGCTTTTTCTCTGCTGAAAATATTTTTATCTACCAGATCATTAACCGATTTGAAAATATATCCGCTTCCCCTTAGCTCAGTTATTGCATCTGCCTCATCTTTTGAAATATAAGGATGCCGAAGAGATCTGTCAAAACCAGGTATATTTATGAATATCTTTCTGACTGCTGAAGTATCTGCCGTCAACACCGGAAGAAGCTTCCTGCAAAGTGAGTCGGTTATCCCATAAACCTCACCGAGCTGGCTGGTTGACACAAACCCTCCCAGAAAGTTTCGGTATTTAATTATTCTCGAAGCAAGCACCGGACCTATTCCCGGCAACCTCACCAGTTCCACAGAATCGGCGAGATTAAGGTCTATCATTGCTTTCCCGGAGCCCACTCCCTGAGAGGTTTTAAAATTTTTCCCTGGCTGACCGGGCTCTATAGACTGATCCTCCCGACGTGCCGAATCAGAAGAATCTGCTGGCAGCAAACTATTGACGGAAAGAGTGAAATATTCAAGAGGAACCTTTCTCGCAGGAGCAGCAAACCTGACAATTATTACAAGAAATATAAGAACGGAAAGAAGCAGAGTGGCTCTTCTCTCACTGCGACTCATACCAAAAAAGTCTCTTATAAACCTCATTTTCTAAAACAGAAATGCAGCGTCATACTGAATGCAATATAATAAATTCCGGAGATATTACAGCTTTAAAAGAAAAATCCTTAACAGATTCAACAAAAAAATTCAGAAAGGATAGCCTATAGCTATCACAAGTGCCATATTATTGCCTGTACCCGACTGGCGGGTTAACAGCCACCTGTCGCTTCCCGTGTATTTCGGATCACGGAATTTAAACCCCAGATCTGCTCTTAAAAGCACAAATTTCAGATCGAAGCGCATTCCGAAGCCGGTGCCGATAGCAATGTCATCGTAAAATTTGTTTAAGTTAAACTTCGCCCCTGGGCGGTCAGGGTCTTCCCTGATAGCCCATATATTGCCGGCATCAACAAATACCGCCCCTTCGAGAATCCAGAAAAGCTTAAAGCGGTATTCAACATTTGCTTCGAGCTTTATATCCCCTGTCTGGTTAATGTACTTCGACTCAGGAGGAGAATAAGAACCCGGACCCAGCGATCTTACCTGCCATCCTCTGACGCCATTGGCACCTCCTTCAAAATATTGCTTTTCAAAAGGCATAGCAAGAGAATTTTTAAACGGAATGCCGGCACCAGCAAAGCCCCTAAAGACAATTGAACTTATGTCGTTTATAATTCTGGTATACCTTATATCTATATCACCTTTCACAAACTGTGCAAAAGGTTGTCCGAATATGTTGTAATGAGAATATACTGAGTCAGTAACAGGTTTTACACCAGCAAGTTTCATGGCGGTACGCAGAATATTTCCAGAGGATTCAACATTGATTCTCATAAACCAGTTGTCCCTCGACCTTCTTATATTCTGTCTGCTGAAAATATACGAATAACTGCCACCGGCTATAAGTACGTCCTTGTAGCTGTTTATGAGGTACGACGACTTTTCTATCACATTTCTGTAATACTCTTCCTCAATAGAAGGAATTTTGACAAAGTTCATCTGCACCGGATATACTATATGGGTCCGGTAGGCATCCTGGTTCCACTGGTACCCGAATGAGGCATTTGCAATGGTTCGTGTGTAGACAGGAAGATTCTGATAGTTATATGCTGCCTGTATTGTGGTTGAAGGAGTATATTTTCTGATGAAATTTTCGCTTTCAAGGAAAGGCAGAAAGAATTTAGGGAGCCGCAGACTTGTTTCAACGCCAAACTCCTGGGTGCTCTTTATCCCGGTGGTAGTCTGGGAGAAAGTCTCATAAGCCCCTTTGAGTTTAAGGTTAAACTGCTCAGCACCATGGAACAGGTTTCTGTTCTGATAAATAAAATTAAGTGCCCCTCCAAGGTTCCCTCCAGAGTTTGTACCTTCAAGCTCTACCGAAAATGACTGCCTGCTTACCGGAGTCAGCTGAATAATACAGTCAAGATACCTGTAGTCACCTCCTTCGGGCATTTCCTCCACTTCATTATAAAGAATATTTACCAGCCTGTAAGTTCTAAGTGACATCAGCCTTGCATGTGTCCTTTCAGTGCTGGTTTGGTTGAAAGTGTAACCCGGACGAAGATAAAGTGACTGAATCAGCAGATCATAGTTTATTAAAGGTCTCTTCTGGGCGGTAACAAAAAAGTATCCCCTGTAATCAATAGTGTCGAGCCTTTTCTGGTACTCTTCAGCGCCTGCAAGAAAATCACGCGGGTTGTAATCAGGATAGATATATATGTTCCTCAGCTTGTACTGCATATGAGGAACAAGAACAGGTTTGTTACCGTGCCCTATCCTCATAAAGTTTCTTATTCCATATATTATATCTACCTGCCTTCCTGGAATTGTACTGTCAACCCGGAAATAAATATGCTCAGCTGAAAAATTATAGAAACCGTGATCACGTATAAAACGCTCCTGTCTCGACCTTTCAGCCTGAAGAGTCTCGACATCATAAGGTTTTCCCCGCTCAATTAAACACGCAGTCGAATCAAAGTAGACTATCTTAGCAATTGTTGTATCCTCTACTTCGTAGGTAATGTTATGTATAGTATATGGTCTGTTAAGAATTATGTCGTAATAAACTTTGGTTTGTTTTTTTGCGGTTTCGATTGTTTCTGAAACCCTGCTGTCGAAATAGCCTTTTGATATAAGATATGCCCTTATTTGCTCCACCGACTTATCAACAGCGCTCCTGTCAAATATAACTGGCTCTTCTCCAATATTCCTCAACCAGTTATGAGGCCATCTTTCTTTTTTTATATTAGAAAGATTATATAACCCAAGATGAAAACGGGCGCCAAATATTCTCTTATTTGGTTTCTGACGTATATATGGAAATATTTCACTTTTCTTTATACTTTCGTTATTGATTTTTACATAATTCCTATCAAGTAGTGTTTCTCCTGAAGGAACATATTTTGCAGGATTGCAAGCAATTACAAAAATTAAAAGTAACACCCACGCTATTCTGGGTTTAATAAAATTCTTACTTTTATCGGAAATTATATACTTCAAGATTCGGTCAGATAGTGATTTTACAAATATATCTAATAATACTTCAAAATAAAGCGTTAAATGCTCAGTAAAAACAAACAGAAGTTTATCATATCTCTTCAGAAGAAAAAGGCAAGGGAGGAAACAGGGATGTTTGTTATTGAGGGTGACAAGATGGTGAAGGAGTTCATGGCTGCCGGAGCCGAAATTGTCATGCTGATTGCAAAACCTGAATATATCGCAGGTCTGGGTAAAAAGCAAATGATCAAAGATTACGAAGTAATCCCGGTTACTTTTGATGAACTGAGAAAGGTCAGTACCATGAAGAGTCCTCACAATGCTCTGGCAGTAGTAAAGATGCCTGATAAAGAATTTCATGCCGATACCATACTTGATGACCTTTCTGTTGCTCTCGACACAATACAGGATCCTGGAAATCTGGGTACCATTATACGGGCTGCGGCCTGGTTCGGGATAAAGAACATTGTTTGCTCTGAGAATAGTGTGGACGTTTACAATCCGAAAGTTGTTCAGGCCACTATGGGCGCCCTGCTGAATGTAAATGTACTTTACAGGAATCTTGATGAATTTCTGGATTATGCCCGAAAGAAAGGTGCAGACGTTTTCGGCACCTACCTTGACGGTTGCCCTATTTATGAGCATCCTCTGGGGAAAAAAGGAATCATACTTCTGGGAAACGAATCGAAGGGCATATCTGAAAACCTTACCCCTTATGTAACTGCAAGACTTACCATTCCGGCTTTCAAAACTTTACAATACGGTGTAGAATCGCTAAATGCAGGAATGGCAGCATCAATAGTCTTTTACGAATTCAGAAGAAGAAAACAAGAGCAATCTGATTAATCTGTCATCATGGTTTTATCCTGGATGAAATGGCTTCGGCAACTCTTATACCATCGACGGCTGATGATACAATACCTCCAGCATAGCCTGCTCCTTCACCACAGGGATAAAGACCTGAAATTCTGATATGTTCAAGAGTATTTTCATTTCTCAGGATTCTGACCGGTGAAGAAGTTCTCGACTCAACTGCCATAACAACAGCTTCGTTGGTAAGGAAACCTTTCATTACTTTTCCGAAATATCTGAAACCATTCTGAAGCCTGCTGATTATGAAGGGTGGCAGTAACTCGTGTACAGCTGATGAAGTAACTCCTGGAAAATACGACACTTCCGGCAACGACGAAGAGAACTTCCCCTCAACAAAATCTGCAAGTCTCTGTGCCGGTGCCTTTTGTGTTCTACCTCCATACTCCCAGGTCTTCCTTTCGATTTCTCCCTGAAACATTACGCCAGCCATTGCTTCATACTTCATATATTCAGAAAGGTCTTCGGCCTTAACTTCCACCACAATGCCCGAATTTGAAAACTTTGAATTCCTTGATGAAGGCGACATGCCGTTCAAAACCACCTCGTTTCCGGATGTTGCAGAAGGAATAACAAATCCACCCGGACACATGCAGAACGAATAAACACCCCTGCCATCAATCTGACGTACAAGACTATAAGATGCAGCAGGAAGATACCTGACCGCTTGTGTACCGTGATACTGAATATTATCAATGAGTAATCGGGGATGCTCAACTCTTACCCCCACTGCAAACTGTTTGAACTGCATTTCAATCTTTCTCCTCAAAAGAATTTCATAGATATCCCTTGCCGAATGGCCCGTTGCGAGTATAACATGGTTCGACATCAGTTTGCTTCCGTCACGGATTGTAACACCTGCAATTTTGTTATCCTTAATAATAAAATCTTTTACAGCTGTCTGGAAGAGAATGGTGCCTCCAGCATCGGTTATGGATTTTCTGATTTTCTGCACAATGCCTGGCAGCTTATCTGAACCAATATGTGGATGGGACTCATAAAGTATGTTCCGGTTTGCTCCGTGATAACACAGAAGTTCAAATACCCTCAGGTTATTTCCTCTCTTGTGCGAACGTGTATAGAGTTTGCCGTCGGAAAATGTCCCTGCCCCTCCTTCTCCGAAACAATAATTGCTGTCGGGGTTTACAGAGTGCTCCCTGCTAATTCTTGCAATATCCCGCTTTCTAAGGGAGACGTCATTACCACGTTCAAGCACAACAGGTTTGATCCCCAGTTCGATCAGCCGGAGTGCCGCCAAGAGTCCGGCAGGGCCTGATCCCACAATTATCACTTCGGGTTTTCCGGTTACGTTCCGGGGTCTGAAAGGTGTTATTTCGGGTGCCAGTAAGTCTGTACCTGTGGCAATCAGTACTTTGAAATGTACCCTTATGTTCTTTCTTCTCGCGTCAATTGAGCGGTGGATTATTCTCCATTCACTTATATCCTGCAGAGGCACTCCGGCTGTCCGTGCTGCAAGCTTCTTTACTTTATCCACATCAGCCGAGGATTCAGGATCAAGTGTCAGTGCAACTTCTCTGACCACAGTTATTCAAAATGAAATGATAAAACCCAGATCTGTGAACGCATCTTTTCAATGGCCCTTGCATACTGAGGATAACCCGGGGCAGGCTCATGAACAAGTACATCGCGCAGGCCGTTCGAAAGTTTAAGCTCAACCGATAGCTTAAAGTATGGCAGATAAAAATCGAGACCCGGGCCAAATTCAAAATAGAGATCCGAACGTTTTATTCTAAGGTAAATAGGTTTTTCTTCGTCATACTCCTTCTTCCCTGCAAGGTCGTAACGGTAATTTATTCCACCAATTACATAAGGCCTTACATTATTCAGCCTTTCTCCTTTGAACTTCAGAAGAATAGGGAATTCAATGAATGAGGATTCGAGTCGTTGCCTCTCATTTTCAAGAACCCTGTTTTTATAGAATCTGACGTTTCGCTGTCCAAATGCCACTCCGGGAAGAAACCTTATGTCGAAATATTCAGCCGGTCGTATATCAGTCACTATCTGAATATTTATCCCGGGATTAAGTATTGAAACTTCAGGATAGAGTGAATCCGATTCAAGATATTTCTGGGAAGGCGTAATGACAAAATCCATAGTATTGAAACCGAGGCAGAACCCAAAATGCAAAAACTTATCATCGTACCACGATACATTTTTCGGTTTTGCCTTCTGACCGAAGAGAGATGAGAACGATGACAGTAATACAAAAACAACTAATAATCTGAAAATTACCCTGTTCACACGAACTAAAATAATATCTGAGATTTTATTATGAAACATATATAAAACTGTAGGGCTGTAAAAATATTGCATTTTTTCTTAAAACCAGATATTTGTTTTGTTCAACAAGATCTTATTGCTCTATTTTTAATCCCCTGTAAAATGTTACAATACCCCGTGTGAATGAGGTATAATGAATATCCGAAAAACCTGCTTCATTCATCATTCTGACAAAATCTTCCTCTGGAGGAAAATTATATACCGATTCGGGCAGATATTTATATGCAGAAGGGTCTCCTGAGATCATTTTTCCGACTAAAGGAAGTATCCTGAAAAAATATAGTTCATATATCTTTCCGAATATTTTTCCTGCAGGTTTTGTAAATTCCAGAATCATCACCATACCTCCATTTTTTAGTACTCTTGACATTTCTTTCAGTCCCTTCATTCTGTCGCCAAAATTTCTTACTCCAAAGGCGCACATAACAAGGTCGAATTGTTTGTCATCAAAAGGAAGGTTTTCGGAATCACCCCGCAGGAGTTCAATTTTATGGGTAAGACCCTTCTTGCTGAGCTTGTCCCTTCCTGTGTCAAGCATTTTTTCCGAAATATCTATGCCTGTAATTTTAACCGGGTTAAGTTTTGCAGCTTCTATCGAAAAATCACCCGTACCACATGCAACATCAAGTATATATGTTGGTTTAAGATATTCACTGATAATTCTTATTGCCTTTCTCCGCCAGTAAATATCAGCACCAAATGATAATAAACGGTTTAGAAAATCATAATGCTTTGCAATCGAATCAAACATTGATTCGACTTCCTTATTATTGGCATCTGGGGTATCTTTCACATGTATGTGGTTTACAAATAATTGAATATAAATATTATCGCTTGTTATTAATTCTCATTTTAAATTTTGGCCGTATTTTAAAAGCCTCTTTTTGTTTTCACCACTGAATCCCTTAAGAGAGAACTTATTGATATAAAATCTTTTAGCTTTAAAATTTTTTTATTCTTTCATAATACACATCTTTTCAGGCAGCCCCGGTTCATCAGCTTTTCTGAAATGAAACAGGTTGACAAAAATATGAAAAATGTTAACCTAAAACATGATAAGACATCATATAAGCTCCTCTTTGCATTTCCTGTAAGATAATTATGACCCTGTCACATCCTAAAACAGGTTTACAATTAAATAGAAAATACCAGCCCCCCTCCCAGGGGGGTTGGGGGGTTGCCCCCCTCCCAGGGGGGTTGCCCCCCTCCCAGGGGGGTTGGGGGGTTGCCCCCCTCCCAGGGGGGTTGGGGGGTGAGCACATATTCAATATATATGTCAGACATTCGCTTCACATTTATTCGTATTTTTATGCCGTATTATTAAACAGATGAGTCATGAATAAAATAATAATGATAACAGGTGCCACAGCCGGTTTTGGCAGGGCAACAGCAAAGAAATTCGCAGAAAACGGGTATAATGTAATAATTACCGGCAGAAGAACGGAACGGCTCGATGAGGTAAAAAAAGAGCTTGGAAAAAATAAAGGTATAAAAGTTCTGACCCTTAATTTCGACGTAAGAAAAAGGTATGAAGTTGAGGACATTATAAATGAAATGCCTGATGAATGGATGAATATAGATATTCTGGTGAACAATGCCGGACTTGCTGTTGGACTCGATCCGATTGACAGAGGCAACATTGATGACTGGGACAGGATGGTTGATACCAATATCAAGGGTATACTTTATGTTACAAGGGCGGTGGTTCCCTTTATGGTTGCCCGGAAAACGGGTCATATTTTCAATATTTCATCCATTGCAGGAAAGGAGGAATATGAAAACGGCAATGTGTATTGTGCTACAAAACATGCGGTTGATTCCTTATCGAGGTCGATGAGGATTGACCTTTTGAAACATAATATAAAAGTCACAAATATTGCACCCGGGATGGCTGAGACAGAATTCTCTTTGGTAAGGTTCAAGGACGACAGAAAGAGGGCAAAGGAAGTGTACCGTGGTGTCGACCCTCTTACTGCTGAAGACATTGCAGATGTAATCTACTGGTGTGCAACCCGGCCCCCGCATGTTTGCATAAACGATATCACCATAACACCTCTGCAACAGGCTAATGTGCACCATATCAACAGAAGACAATAGGGAGCCTTTTGGACAAGCCAGATGTCATTGATTCATAAATCCTTGTTCTTCAAGAACTTTGAGTAACATTCTGGAAAAATAGACATTGTCTTCCTTTTTATATCTCACATCTGTAAAGACCTGTGCCAGGGTTTCCTTGTTATTTTCTTTTATGTATTGCAATGAATCGGCTCTTTGTTCTTTCTCGAGATAGATTCTATCTATATCCTCTGCAGAATAATCGTGGTAGGTTTCATGATGGATTACTGCATCAAGAGGCAGACGGTCGACCTGCTCTGGAATCTCTGCAGGCCAACCCAGTGTTATTGTTGTAACAGGCACCACTCCTTCGGGCAGTTTAAGAACCTCAATAATCTTATGTGCCATATATGTTGTAGTTCCAAGGTAGCATATTCCCAGACCCGAAGACTCAGCTGCTATGCAAACAGTCTGGGCCACAAGAAGAGCATCAATAGCTGCTGTGAGGAATGAAAGAAAATTATCATAGCCTGGCTCTGCCTTTCTCATTCGGCACCATTTATTGAATCTGTTGAAGTCGGCGCAGAAAGTGAGAAGCACCGGTGCCTCTGTAACCATTTTCTGGTTGAAATGCAAAGGCAGAAGTTGCTTTTTGATTTCATCATCGCGAGTAACTATTATGCTGTAAACCTGCATATTACCTGTTGTGGATGCCCGTATACCTGCAGCAAGAATTTTATTCAGTAATGCATCATCTACATCCTTCTCAGAATATTTCCTGATGGTCCTTCTATTTATTAGAATTTCAAATATCTTATCCATGCTTCATTCTTTTTTGTTTGACTGTAAAATATTCCCTGTTAATTGAAAATGTGTGTAAAGATAAGAAGTAAATAATTACGCAAATGCCGATTACCGATTACCGGTTACCCTTTTACCTCTAGCCGGTTCCTCCCTGAGCATGAAGGAAGCAGGATAACCTTATGTTACTGGCTCTTCAGGATTCGTTACTGGCAACTTAGAACCGTTTTGTATAGCCGTGGCAATAAGGCAGTTTACCTGTTTTAAAATAATAATCCTGGTGATAATCTTCGGCTTCGTAGAATTCTGATGCTTTTGTGATGCGGGTTGCAACATTCAGCCCTTTGCTTTTCAGTATACCTATATATTTCTCGGCCAGTGTCTTTTGTTCACTGTTCAGCCAGAATATTTCTGAGCGGTATTGTTCTCCCACATCCGGTCCCTGCCTGTTAACCTGGGTGGGGTCGTGTATTTCAAGGAAAAGTTTCAGAAGCTTTTCGTATGATGTTTTGCGGGTATCGTAAATTACCTTCACGGCCTCTGCGTGTCCGGTCTTTCCGGTGCATACTTCCCGGTATGAAGGATTTTTAACATGTCCTCCGGTATATCCTGATGTAACAGACACAACACCAGGTTCTTTCTGAAGGAAATATTCTACTCCCCAGAAACACCCACCTGCGAATATTGCTGTACCATACCTTCCTGGCTCAAGTTTTGTAGGAACAAAATCGAGTGAAAGAGAGTTCACACAATGACGGGTGTTGCGCGGAGTAAATCCCTCACCCGTAAATACATGACCAAGGTGCCCCCCGCAATAGCTGCAGGTAATTTCAGTTCGCCTGCCATCGGGGTCAGGCTTGCGTGTAACTGCCCCGGGTATTTCGGCATCGAAGCTCGGCCAGCCGCAATGTGCGTCAAACTTGCTGTCGGAGTAAAACAACGCCGACCCACATTGTTTGCAAATATATGTACCAGTTGCAAAGAGTTTCTCGTATTTTCCCGAAAAAGGAGGTTCTGTTCCTTTTCCGAGTATCACAGCCGACTCTGCAGGCAACAATTCGTTCAAAGGAGGCTGTTTCTGGGCAAAATTCTCAGAGCTCATAATGACAAGAATCAGTAATAGTAAAATTTTATTTATCTGAATAAACATTTTAAACATGCTTCTCATCTAACAACAATTTCCTGTGCAAATGGTTCACCAGAAACACAATAAAAATAAGCATGATACGTTTGGTTATTACCCTGAACTGAAAATAAAAAACAGATTTTGAACAGTTAAATATTAAAATTGTTATAACAGTACTTGTTTTTAACATTAAAAACTTATTTTTGTCATAGAAATTTTAACCAGAATTATAACATGAAAAGACTTGTTTTTATTCTGCTTCTGGCTACTGTGATTGTTGTTGCAACAAGTTCGTGCACAAAAAAGACATGTCCTGCCTATAGCAAAGCAGTGACTGAGAATACAGAGCTGAGAAGGGGTTGAAACACCCTCTTATCATAATTTCACCTTTCGGGAAAACTGTAATGAGGAAGCTGTACATATCAGCATTGTTTGTGTTGTTTTTCGGATCTCAACTTTCCGGTCAGGGTGAAATTGATGAACAGGCAAGGATCGTCTTCCGCAATGAGTTCACATTTGGTCTTATTTTAAGTACTGACGGTTACGGGATAAGTTACAGGGAGGGAAAGAGGCTGGATTATTTCAACAGAAGGCTTCTTGAGTTCGATATGGTTACCCTCAAGCATCCTAAAGAAGTCAGGCTTACCAATCCTGCCTATCAGACTCCGGGTTCATTTATCTTTGGCAAAAAAAATTCTGTAGTTGTTTTCAGGGGTGGTATTGGACATCAGAAAGAGATCTTTGAAAAGGGAGATCTGGGAGGAGTAGCTGTGAGGTATTTTTACACTGCGGGGCCCGTTATTGCCTTTTACAAGCCTATTTATTACAAAATTCTCAAGTTTGTAAGTTCTTACGAGGCTGAGATCATTGAAGAAAAATTTGATGTCAGGAAGCATGATCCCACGATGATTTATGGGAAATGTTCTTTTTTCAGAGGCATAGAAGAAGGCAAGTTCCTGCCGGGTCTTTACGGCAAAGCTGGTTTCAACTTTGAATACAGCAGGCAGGAAAAAGTAATTCATGCCATTGAAATCGGAGCCCAGATAGATGCATTTCCCAAAGCTATTCCAATAATGGATGTGGCTAAAAACAAGGCTGTATATTTCTCCCTCTTTGCCAGTTACCGTTTCGGGATGATAATAGATCCTCTGAATCCTGAAGCAAACAAATTGTCAAATATTTTCAGGGTAAGACGGTAGTAATTCAATTTATCACATACGGTTTGCCAGATAAATTTTTTTTTCTATTTTTGGCAGTTCATTGTATTAACCATTAAAATTTATTGATATGTCGAAAATTAAAGTTGCAATTAATGGATTTGGAAGAATAGGGCGCAATGTTTTTAAAATCGCTCTTGAAAGAGACAATATTGAAATAGTAGGTATCAATGATGTAACAGATACCAAAACTCTGGCTCATTTGCTGAAGTACGACTCAACACAGGGCAAATTTGAAGGAGTCACCTGTGATGATGAAAATATTATTGTTCACGGCAAGAAATACAGGGTGACGGCTGAAAAAAATCCTGCTGTTATTCCATGGGTTGAAAAGCCGGATGTAGTAATTGAATCGACTGGCGTTTTCACATCAAAGGAGAGTCCTAAGGGAGGTTATGGGGACCATCTGAAAAATGGCGCAAAGAAGGTCATTCTTACTGTACCGGCAAAAGATGAAATAGATGCAATGATAATTATCGGTGTCAATGAGAATGATCTCAAACCCGAGCATAAGTGTATATCAAACGCATCGTGCACTACCAACTGCCTTGCCCCTGTTGTTAAGGTCCTGAACGACAATTTCGGAATCGAGATGGGTTATATGACAACCATACACTCATATACCAATGACCAGAGGATCCTTGATCTTCCTCACAAAGATCTGAGACGTGCCCGCGCTGCAGCCGTATCACAGATTCCTACCACAACAGGTGCTGCCAAGTCAATCGGTAAAATTATACCTGAACTCAAAGGCAAACTCGACGGTGTGGCAGTAAGAGTACCCACCCCGACAGGTTCTCTGGTTGATCTGGTTGCTGTTCTCAAGAGAGAAGTTACGAAGGACGAGATCAATGCTGCAATGAAGAAAGCAGCCGAAGGACCGATGAAAGGCATTCTCGAATATACAGAAGATCCTATTGTATCATGTGATGTTATCCATAACCCTGCCTCATCAATATTTGATGCACTCAGCACAATGGTAAATGGCAAGATGGTTAAGGTGTTCTCATGGTACGACAACGAGTGGGGTTATTCGTGCCGCGTTGTGGATCTCATTCCACTTGTAATGAAATAGCAGGCACGGGAATAAATCTTGTTTTCATGAAAAAGGGGCTTCTGAAAAAGCCCCTTTTTATTTTTGCCTCAAACAATTACTGTTTATCCTGCAAGTCTCTCAGGTATTAAGTCCAGATTCTCAACCTGGAAATTTTCAACTATCGCTTCTTTATCATAAAAGCTGGCTGAAAGAGACCCTAAACTTCACGACTATTCAAATTATCATTTCAATTGTGAGGGGTATTCCTGCAGCATCGCGATAATGTTCACCGAGCTCCAGCATAGCCTCATCATCTTCTTCGTACAGCCATTTGATGTTAATTTTCTTCCCGGAATCGATAAAGAATGAAAGTTTCCGAAGAATTTCATAGAGGTATTTCGAAGACCCGCTATTGATGTATTCCAGCATAATATCAACATCGAGAGAATCATTTTTTTCAAAATGGCTGGTAATCCACTCGTCAAGTTTCCTGAAAATAAGTTCAGGATTTTCCGGAATAGAACGGCCCTTTAATTCCAGTTTATTTATTGCAGGATAATAATATATTCTCGGACAGTTCTTAAGTTCTTCCTGAATGACTAATTTTTCCATATAGAAAAATATTTTAATTATTCATATCTGAGAGCTTCAATCGGGTCTATATTAGCCGCCTTCACAGCTGGCGCGTAACCCGATGCAATCCCAACAATAAAACAAACTACAATTCCTGTTCCAACCCAGAACCATGGAATAACAAAACTGGATTTCAGCATTGAAGATACAACATTTCCGATAATTACACCCAGAATTATGCCAAAAAATCCACCCATCTGTCCTATCAATATTGATTCGAAGAGGAACTGGTTTTTAATTGTTGAGGGTTTTGCTCCTACTGCCTTCCGGGTACCTATCTCGCGTGTACGTTCAGTTACCGAGACAAGCATAATATTCATAAGTCCGACAGAAGCACCAAAGAGGGTTATTATACCAATAAGTGTTGCTGCCAGAGTAACATACCTGATGTTCTGAAGAAGCAGTGTAACTATGTTGTCGCTTCTTGTAATATTAAAGTCTGATTCATCCCTCGGATTAAGATTGCGTACAATTCTGAATACGGCTTCTGCAGCACCTGCAACAACTTCGAGGTTGGCAGGTTTGTGAGGCATCACGGTAATACTGAATGTCATATTGGGCCTTGAAAAATACTGCCTTGCCGTTGTGACTGGCATCAAGCACACATTATCACTACTTACTGCACTGGCACCCCTCGACTTCAGTACACCTATAACCCTCAGGTTCATGCCGGCAACATTTATCTCCGTTCCCACAGGGTCGATTCCTGCCGGATAAAGGCTCCTGACTATTTCAGACCCTATCACAACATAATGCCGTGCCATCCTGACTTCTTCCTGCGAAAAGTTTCTGCCCGATTCAATTTCATAACCCGAAACAGTCAGGTAGTCTTCGTCAACACCCACAAGCGACACATTGGGGTTAGTCTTCTCCGATCCATATTTTACAGTTGCCATCCCCGAAGCATTATAAGAAATTGACACCCAGGCAGGTTCATCAAATCTTCTTTTGAACTCTTCTGCTTCCCGGTATGAAATCCTTGAATAGTTCCTTGCCCTGTAACTCGAACTCCCTATCTGAATGTTCATCCCTCTCGATGATATCGTGAATGAATTAGCCCCCATCATTGTGAACTGCTCAGTGAGAGAGGTTTTAATGGCATCAATGGCGGTAAGTATACCAATAAGAGCCATAATACCGAATGCAATAATGCAGACAGTTAAGATAGTTCTTACCCGGTTTGACTTTATTGCTCGCACCGCAATCCTTAAATTCTCCCTGAAAATACTGAATCTGAACATAATACCGGGTTTAGCTAATTGACCAACAGATTTAGAGCTAAAAATACAAAATTTTCAACTAGATACAAAAAGCTGTTCAACTAAAAAATATTTAACAAATTAGTTGAAAAACTAAAAAATTCGTTATATTTTTGTACTGGTTAATAATCAAAAAATTTAAAATCATGAGATTAACAAGAGCAGAAGAAGAAGTTATGCAGGTACTCTGGAAAATTAAAAAGGGATTTGTTAAAGATATCCTGGAACATTTCCCGGAACCTAAACCTGCCTATACTACAGTCAGCACTATAATAAGAATCCTTCAGGACAAAGGATATGTGACCCACAAGGCACATGGCCGCTCACATGAATACTTCCCTCAGATATCAAAAGAGGAATATACAAAAACTCATATTAAAAATTTTGTACATGACTACTTCTCCAGATCTTTCAAAAACCTTATAAGTTTTCTTATTGAATCAAAAAGCATATCATTAAAAGAGATGGAGGAAAGCATTAAAATCATGCAGAATGAGGTTAAAAGACGCAAGAAAAAACAAAGGAAATAAACCTATAAAATGCTGCAGTAGCTCAATTTTTTTACCTGAAAAAACAAAAAGCCTTCCCGTTTTTTAAAGCAGGAAGGTTTTTGTTTTTCATACTCACTGGAAAAAACTAATTTTGCATCGTTACAGAATTCACAAAATGAAATTATCAGACAGAATTTCGCGTTTTGCACAGCTGGGGGATATACTCAGGGAGGCACTGGAAGGCAGGGGAAAGTATGCCGGAAAAATTGAGAATCTTATCAGCCGCCAGCAGTTCGTAAATCCATGGTTTACACCGGAAAACGTCAGAATGGCTCTTAATGCCATTTCTGCCAATCTAACCGAAGAAAAACTGAAGGAGTGGACCGGAAGATATCCGGAGCTAAATATGAACTATTCACCTGTTAATGTGGGAGTTATCATGGCAGGTAATATTCCACTGGTGGGCTTTCACGATTTCCTATCGGTACTCATCACAGGCAACAGAGTTATTGCACGCACAAGTTCTAAGGATCCCGAGCTGCCGGTTGCTATAGCCGAAATACTATACGATATTAGCGATGAATTCAGGGAACTGATCGAATTCAGTGATGGTATTATTAAAGGATTCGATGCTGTGATTGCAACCGGAAGCAATAACACATCGAGATATTTTGAATATTATTTCGGGAAATATCACAGTCTCATAAGAAAAAACCGTAATAGTGTTGCCATTATTACAGGCAATGAGGATGAAAGTGAGCTCGAAAAGCTTGGTGAGGATATTTTTTCATATTTCGGACTTGGCTGCAGAAACGTTTCAAAGATTTTTATTCCTGAATATTTTGATGTTGATTCTTTAAAAAAATACTGGGAAAAATATTCCGGACTCATTAACCACACAAAATACGGTAACAATTATGATTACTACAAAGCTGTATATCTTGTAAACAAAGAGGCTTTCACCGACAGCGGTTTCTATCTGATGAAAGAAGACCCGGCCTATGCATCACCTGTCTCTGTAATTTATTATGAATATTATAGAAGAGATGAAGATTTTTCTTTTCTTTTCGACTCTGACAAAGAGAAAATACAGTGCATTGTAGGAAGGGGTCTGATTGATTTTGGGAAAACTCAATGGCCTGAATTGTGGGATTATGCTGATGACATTGATACAATTGAATTTATTTTAAAAAAAAATCTGGGAGAGGCATTGTAAAAACAAAAAAATATTATATTGCACCGCCTCAATTAGCAAAGAGTTATGGTTTATAAATTTGTTGTATTATCGGATGAAGATGACTCATTTGTAAGGGAGTTTGAGTTGCTCGACCGCCAGACTCTGCTCGATTTTCACAATATTCTTCAGGAAGAGCTGGAGTTTGACAAATCGCAGATGGCTTCTTTTTATCTGGCATCGAACAACTGGGAAAAAGAAGAAGAATTCACCCTCATTGACATGGGTGCAGGTTCTTCTACCATGGAAGATGCAGTTCTTGAAGAGATAATTTATAAAAAGAATCAGAAATTGCTTTACGTCTTCGATTTCTTTAATGAAAGGGCGCTTTTCATCGAGTATGTGGGTGATGCAAAGGAAGTTGAAGGCAGGCAGTATCCTGTTTGCACCAATTCCAAAGGCTTACCGCCCAAACAAATCGTCTTCGGAACTGGTTCAAGGAGAAACCTGAGCCCTCTTACCATTGATGACGAGGAAGAAGAGGAAGACATTGACGTGGATGATGTATTTTTCAACGGCGACGAGGACGAAGGACTGGGTGATTTCGAAAGCTTCGACCAGGCAGAGGAAGAGGAATAGACCTCTTCAATTCCTTGATACTTCATGCAAAACACTCTTATTGTGGTCGTTGGCCCGACAGGTGTCGGGAAAACAGAACTCTCAATTGACCTGGCCGGACATTTCAAAACTGAAATCATCTCCTGTGATTCCCGGCAGTTTTACAGGGAGATGGTTATTGGCACGTCAGCGCCTACCGAAGAGCAGCTGAGCAAAGTAAGGCATCATTTTGTACGATTCCTTTCCGTAACAGATTACTATAGCGCCAGCATGTACGAAAGGGATGTGCTTAAGCTGCTTCCGGAGCTTTTTTCCCGGAATCCTCTGGTTATCCTGACTGGCGGCTCAGGCTTATACGTCGATGCCGTATGTACTGGCATAGACGATATACCTGATGTTGACCCTGCCGCAAGGGAAAAGTACTGGAACCTTTACCGGCGGGAAGGTATTGAAAGCTTGAGAATAGCACTCAAGTTACTGGATCCTGATTATTACAGGATAGTTGACCTGAAAAACCACAAAAGGATTATAAGGGCACTGGAAATATGTGAGACCACAGGAAGGCCATATTCTTCATTTTTAAAAAAGGAAAAGCGTCGAAGAGATTTCAGAATTATAAAAATAGGTTTGGAACGGCCACGTGACGAGCTCTACACCAGGATCAATGAAAGGGTTGACAGAATGATCGGAGAAGGACTTGTGGAAGAAGCACGTAATCTTTTGAAATACAGACATCTGAATGCCCTTCAAACACTCGGCTATAAAGAACTGTTCGAATATTTTGACGGAAAAATAACATTAGAAACTGCAATCAGTCTGATTAAGCGCAACAGCCGGAGGTACGCAAAAAGGCAAATTACATGGTGGGCAAGGGATAAAGAAATCAGATGGTTCAATCCTTTACAGAAAGATGATATAATAATGTATACTGAAACAGAAGTCCTCAGGCAAAATCAATGTACAGGCTGAAGATTTTTAAGCTTATAAATGGTTCCGACCGGGTCGTCTGAACTGAAAACTGTATTTCCTGCCACCAGAACATTTACACCTTTCCCTACAAGTTTTGCAGCATTTGAAAGGTCTACTCCCCCATCCACCTGTATCATTACATTATATCCCGATTCATCTATCATTTTTCTCATTTCTTTGATTTTGTTCCAGCTCTCTTCGATAAATGTCTGTCCTCCATAACCAGGGTTAACAGTCATGATAAGGACCATATCAATATATGGTAGAATATTCCTGAGCAGGAAAACAGGGTTATGAGGGTTCAGGGCCACACCGGCTTTCATTCCGAGCGCTCTTATTTCAGTTACGGTTCGCTGGAGGTGAGTACATGCCTCATAATGGACTGTAAGTATGTCGGCTCCTGCTTTTCTGAACTGGTGCAGGTAACGTTCGGCATCTGCTATCATCAGGTGTACATCGAGAGGTTTTGTTGCGATTCTTTTTACACTTTCCAGTACAGGAAAGCCGAATGAAATATTTGGTACATAGACACCATCCATTATGTCGAGGTGTATCCAGTCGGCAACGCTGCTGTTGAGCATCTTTATTTCCTTTTCAAGGTTGCCAAAATCGGCTGTCAATATTGAAGGGGAAACAAGGTGTGTCATAGAGATAGGTTTAAGGCAGTAAATTTGGCAAACAATTTTGAAAAATCATCAGCCCAGGTATGTTTTTAGAATCTTACAGCGGGTTGTATACTGGATTTTCTTTATTGCTTTTTCTTTTATCTGCCTCACTCTTTCGCGTGTAAGTTTCATCACCTCTCCTATTTCCTCGAGGGTATAAGGATGTTTCATATTTATTCCGAAGTAAAGTTTAAGGACTTTTGCTTCGCGCGGCGACAGGGTACTCAGTGCTCTTTCGATTTCGAAGGACAGGGATTCGTTGATAAGGTTTTTGTCGGGGCTAAGAGAGTCGTTATTTTGTATGATGTCGTACATTGTGTTTTCTTCGTCGGGGCTGATAGGGGCATCCATGCTTATAGCCCTTCCGTTTGTTTTAAGGGCGTCTTTAACCTCATCTGGAGCCATCTCGAGCATATCGGCAATCTCCTGGTCGGATGGTTCTCTCTCATACTTCTGTTCGAGCCTGGCGAATGCCTTGTTAATTCTGTTGAGCGAACCTATCTTATTCACAGGCAGCCTTATGATACGTGCCTGTTCAGCAAGAGCCTGCAGTATAGACTGGCGTATCCACCATACTGCATAGGAAATGAACTTAAAGCCCCTTGTCTCATCAAACCTCTGGGCTGCTTTCATCAGTCCGAGGTTGCCTTCGTTTATCAGGTCGGGCAAAGTCATGCCCTGGTTCTGGTACTGTTTGGCAACTGAAACAACAAACCTCAGATTTGCCTTCACCAGTGTTGCAAGGGCATCATTATCTCCTGATTTGATACGCCTTGCCAGATTTACCTCATCCTCGGGTGACAATAAATCGACCTTTCCTATCTCCTGAAGGTATTTATCAAGAGATGGCGTATCACGGTTTGTGACCTGTTTTGATATTTTGAGCTGACGCATATACAGGTCAAAGGAATAAATAAAAAAATGAAAAACCAGCCAAAGTTTACAATTTTAATAAAAAAAATATTCTTCATCAATACAAGTTCTGATAATATTTTTTTTCAATAAAAAAATTTTACTAATTTTGTCACGTCGTTGCCGTTGATAACATCAACTTCACAAGACAAGCATTTACTTTTTGATTTAAATTTGGAAATTTATAAGCAATTTTATTTAATATTGCACGTGTTTTTAAATAATATTCTTTCGGGTTTATTGGTCTTCTCTGAACCCGGATCATCGCATGAAAATTAAAAAATCAATTTTACACATCGCAGAAGCAGATTATGTATGACATTCTTGAACTAAGTAAAAAGCTGGTTCCCGAATTAAGGGAAATAGCCAAATCTCTAAACATTAAAAGAGTTGAATCATTAAAAAAGCAGGATCTTATTTATAAGATACTGGACCAGCAGGCATTGAAATCAATCGAAGGCAAGCCTTTGCCAAAAACTGAAGCTGTTGAGGAAAAGGATTCAGGGTCGAAAACCGAGCCTTCGTCAAGGCGTGGGAAAAGGCCCCGTTTCATCAAGAGTGCGGGAAATTCGCGGGAATCAATCATCACTGTTACTCCCGATGGGCTTACCAGATCTGAAACGGGCACCAAAGAGTGGCATGATAACCGCAGTACTGAGGATAAGTCTGACGAAGCCGGAAGGAAGAAGAAGCAGAAGTATGAGTTATTCGAAGCTCCGGAAATAATAATTCCTAAATCAGAATTGCATCAGAAGAGAAGAGAAGAAGAGCCTTATAGGAAAGAAGAAGCTCCGGTTGAGAAAACTAAGGAGAAGGAACTTCTGGATGATTCTCTTCTTTCGATGCCTAATGGAGAGCTTCTTGATGAGGAACTCAAAGCTGAAATAGAGGCTTCGGAAAAAGAACTTTCAGCCGAGAGAGCTTTGAGTGAAGAAGTCATTACAGCTCCTGAACCCAGGGAGAAAGAAGAGAAAAAAGAAAGGTTCTATGATTTCGAAGGAGTTATCTATACAACGGGGGTTCTTGAAATAATGCCTGATGGTTATGGGTTTCTGAGGTCGGCCGATTACAATTACCTCAGTTCACCCGACGATGTATATGTTTCACAGTCGCAGATAAAACTTTTTGGCCTCAAAACCGGCGACACTGTAACCGGATCCATAAGACCGCCCAGGGAAGGTGAAAAGTATTTTCCGCTAATCAAAATTGAAGAAATAAATGGCCGAAGTCCGGATTACATAAGAGACAGAGTTCCTTTCGATTATCTTACTCCGCTCTTCCCAAATGAAAAATTCACCCTTTGCACACCCGGTGAAGGTTCTCTTTCGGTGAGAATAATTGACATGTTCTGTCCGATAGGCAAAGGACAGAGGGGCCTGATAGTAGCCCAGCCAAAAACAGGAAAAACCATTCTCCTTCAGGAGATTGCAAACGCCATTGCCAAATACCATCCTGAGGTGTATCTGATAATTCTGCTTGTTGACGAAAGGCCTGAGGAGGTTACCGATATGGCTAGAAATGTAAAGGCAGAAGTTATTGCATCAACTTTTGATGAGCCGGCAGAAAGGCACTGCAGGGTTGCAAATATTGTACTGGAGAAAGCAAAGAGGCTTGTGGAGTGCGGTCATGATGTAGTAATTCTCCTTGATTCCATCACCAGGCTGGCAAGGGCATTCAACACCATTGCCCCTGCATCGGGCAAGGTGCTGTCGGGTGGTGTAGATTCTAACGCACTGCATAAACCAAAGAGGTTTTTTGGTGCCGCTCGTAATATAGAAAACGGAGGCTCGCTTACAATTATCGCAACAGCTCTCATCGACACAGGTTCAAAGATGGACGAGGTTATCTTTGAGGAATTCAAGGGCACCGGTAATATGGAGCTTCAGCTCGACCGCAAGCTCGCCAACAGAAGGATATTCCCGGCAATCGATATTCCGGCTTCCAGTACCAGAAGGGAAGATTTGCTTCTCAACAAAACAATACTGCAGAAGATATGGGTTCTTCGCAACTACCTCAGCGACATGAACTCGGTGGAAGCTATGGAATTTCTGCGCGACAGACTGGCTCAGACAAAGTCGAACGAGGAATTTCTTTTCTCGATGAATGGTAGTTAAATAAAATTAAAATTCCTGTTTTCTTGCTGTCAGTTTATAACTTTGCATCTGAAACTAAATCTTTAAAAATAACCAGGTAACTAAATAAAAAATGAAAACGAAAAAATTTATAGTATGTGACGGTAACC
Source organism: Bacteroidota bacterium (assembly GCA_029552825.1). GTDB lineage: Bacteria > Bacteroidota > Bacteroidia > Bacteroidales > VadinHA17 > LD21. The sequence continues at coordinate 22,554 of JAKPDL010000177.1, read as the reverse complement.
AGGCTGCATCGCACATAGCATATATGTTCAGTGAAGTGGCCTGTATTTATCCCATTACACCATCGTCGACAATGGCTGAATATGTTGACGAGTGGGCAGCTTCGGGGTTGAAGAACATGTTCGGCGAAACAGTCAAAGTAGTCGAAATGCAATCGGAGGCAGGAGCTGCCGGTGCTGTTCACGGTACCCTTCAGTCGGGTGCCCTCTGTACAACATTCACTGCTTCGCAGGGTTTGTTGCTGATGATACCCAATATGTACAAGATTGCTGCTGAGCTTCTGCCGGGCGTTTTTCACGTTAGTGCCCGTACTGTGGCTGCCCATGCACTTTCAATATTTGGAGATCACAGCGATATCTACGCAACACGCCAGACAGGCTTTGCAATGCTTGCAAGCGGAAGTGTTCAGGAAATTATGGACCTTGCCGGTGTTGCCCACCTCTCAGCAATAAAATCCAGAATTCCTTTCCTCCATTTCTTCGACGGTTTCCGTACCTCAGCTGAAGTTCAGAAGATAGAGCTTCTGGAAATGGAAGATCTTAAAAAACTTGTTGATTGGGATGCACTTGCAGCATTCAGAAACAACGCACTAAATCCGGAGAAGCCTGTAACAAGAGGAACTGCACAGAACCCTGATATTTTCTTCCAGGCAAAAGAATCTATAAACAGATACTATGAGCCTGTTGCCGACATCGTTGCCGGATATATGGCTGAAATATCGAAGCTTACAGGCAGAACATATAAACCTTTTGACTATTACGGACATCCGGAAGCCGACAGGATAATTATTGCAATGGGTTCTGTAACTGACACAACAAAAGAAACTATCGATTACCTCACTGCAAAAGGTGAAAAAGTTGGTTTGATAGCAGTTCATCTTTACAGACCCTTCTCGGCAAAATATTTCTTCGATGTACTACCCAAAACTGTAAAAGTTATTTCTGTTCTCGACCGAACCAAAGAACCTGGGGCACTCGGAGATCCTTTATACCTTGATGTAAAATCGCTCTTTTACGACAGTGAGTTACAACCGTTAATCCTTGCTGGCCGTTACGGACTCAGCTCGAAAGACACAACACCTGCTATGATTCTTTCGGTATTTGAAAACATGAAACTGAAAGAGCCGAAGAATCATTTTACAATTGGTATTATTGATGACGTTACCCATACATCACTCCCACTGCTGCCCGATATAGATGTTGATTATCCCGGAACCTATTCCGCAAAATTCTTCGGTATCGGTGCAGACGGTACAGTAGGCGCCAACAAAAACTCTATCAAGATTATCGGTGAGACCACTGACAAATACTGCCAGGCATATTTTGCTTACGACTCGAAAAAATCAGGTGGACTGACAGTATCACATCTACGTTTTGGGGATAAGCCGATTCGTTCGCCTTATTATGTAAACAATCCTGATTTTGTTGCTTGCCATGTGCCTGCATATCTGAACAAATACGATATGCTCAAAGGTCTGAAGAAAGGCGGCACGTTCCTGTTTAACTCGATATGGGATGTTGAAGAGACAAAGCGTCGCCTACCCGATCATATGAAAAAGTATCTTGCTGAAAACAAGATCAACTTCTACATAATCAACGCAACTGCCATTGCAGATGAACTTGGACTGGGAACCCGTACCAACACTATAATGCAGTCAGCTTTCTTTAAGGTTTCAAATGTAATACCTTACGAGAAAGCTGTTAAAGAGATGAAGGATGCAGTTAAAAAAACTTATGGCCGAAAAGGAGAGGATATTGTAAAACAGAACTATGATGCTATTGACAGGGGTGGAGAAGTGATAAAGGTTGATATTCCTGCAGAATGGGCTGACATTAAGATTGAACAGAAACCTGATACCAGGGATGTTCCTGAATTTATCAAGAAGATATTTGACCCCATAAACCGCATGAAGGGAGATGAGGTTCCGGTAAGTGCCTTTATTGGTCGTGAAGACGGCACCTTCCCTCCAGGGACCACTGCTTATGAAAAACGTGGCGTGGCAGTACATGTACCTGAGTGGCAGCCGGAGAACTGCATACAATGCAACCAGTGTTCGTATGTATGTCCACATGCAGCTATCAGGCCTTTCCTCCTTACTGAAGAAGAAGCTGCAAAAGCTCCGGAAGGAACGAAAGTCCTTCAGGCCATCCCCGGATCACTGAAAGCTTACAAATTCAGAATACAGGTTAGTGTTTACGACTGTGTGGGATGCGGTAACTGTGCTGATGTATGTCCTGCCAAAACCAAGGCTCTTGTAATGAAACCTTTCGAAACACAGCTTGCCGAAGCAGAGCGCTGGACTTACATGCATGAGAAAGTGGGGTACAAGGATAATGTTGTTGATAAGTTCCTCAACGTTAAGAACAGTCAGTTTGCACAACCACTCTTTGAATTTTCGGGAGCATGCGCAGGCTGTGGTGAAACTCCATACATAAAACTTATAACCCAGCTATTTGGAGACAGAATGACCATTGCAAACGCAACAGGTTGTTCGTCAATCTACGGAGGTTCAGCTCCTTCCACACCTTATACTGTAAACAAAAACGGTCACGGACCGGCATGGGCTAATTCACTCTTTGAAGATAATGCCGAATACGGATTTGGAATGGCACTTGGAACAAATAAGCTAAGGGAGCGTATAGCAAGGAAGATGGAAGAAGCCCTAAGCAATGGCAGGGTTAATTCCGAAACAAAAGCGGCATTCGAAGAATGGCTCGCCTCCAGAAACAATGCAGAAGCTTCAAAGGTTGCATCGGCGAAGGTTGTGGAAGCGTGTGAAAAGGACGGCTCCGAGGTTGCCAGAGAGATACTGAGTCTCAAACAATACCTTGTCAAGAAATCTCACTGGATAATCGGTGGTGATGGCTGGGCTTATGATATAGGTTTTGGCGGACTCGACCATGTACTCGCCCAGGGTGAGGATGTAAACTTACTTGTACTCGATACAGAGGTTTATTCCAACACAGGCGGACAGGCATCCAAATCAACCCCTGCAGCAGCTGTTGCAAAATTTGCCGCAGCAGGTAAAAAGATCAGGAAAAAAGACCTCGGTCTGATGGCAATAAGTTATGGTTATGTTTATGTTGCACAGGTTGCCATGGGTGCAAACAACGCACAGCTGCTTAAAGCTGTTAAGGAAGCTGAGGCATATCCGGGTCCATCCCTGATTATTGCATATGCTCCATGTATAAACCATGGACTAAAGTACGGAATGGGCAAGTCGCAGGAACAGGAAGAGAGAGCTGTTAAGGCCGGTTACTGGCATCTGTACAGATACAATCCTCTGCTTGAAGCTGAAGGGAAGAATCCTTTCATCCTCGATTCGAAGGAACCCGACTGGTCACTCTTCCAGGAATTCCTGCATTCGGAAGTACGTTACACTGCCCTGCTTAAGACGAACCCGAAAGAAGCCGAGGCTCTGTTCAAAGCAGCCGAGGAAAATGCAAAATGGAGATACAAAACCTATAAACGTCTTGCAGAGATGCAATATCCACAACAGTAGTTTTACTATTTAATGCTAAAATAGACAACAAGGGGGGCAACCCCCTTTTGTTTTTATTTTTATCTTTGCACTTGATTTCCAATGGGACGAATACTTGCTATAGATTATGGAAAGAAACGCGTGGGTCTAGCAGTTACAGATCCTATGCGGATAATTGCTTCACCACTCGAAACAGTTCCGGTAAACGAAGTTGAGAACTTTCTCTCTGACTATTTCAAAAAAGAAACTGTTGATGAAATTGTTATCGGTTACCCGTTACAAATGAACAATGAGCCCAGTGAAGCTGTTAAATATATCGAACCGTTCATCAGAAGAATGAGAAAGCTCTACCCGGATAAAACAATTTATCTGGCTGATGAGAGATTCACTTCGGTGATAGGTCAGCAGACACTGATTGAAGGTGGTGTGAAGAAAAAAAGGAGGATGGATAAATCACTGGTCGATAAAATTAGTGCTTCACTTATCCTTCAATCGTTTCTGGAGAAAAGGTCTTTTCTTAACAGTAAAAAATAACAAAATGATATATCCGGTTGTTGTTTACGGACATCCCGTTTTAAAGAAAGTTGCCGCGGAAGTAGAGAGGAATTACCCTGAACTGAAGCAGCTAATCGATGACATGTTTGAAACAATGTACGCTGCTGAGGGAGTGGGGCTTGCAGCTCCCCAGATTGGAAAATCAATCAGGGTATTTGTTATTGATGGTGCCCCTCTGGCAGAAGATGAACCTGAATTTGCAAATTTCAAGAGAGTATTTATAAATCCGAAAATAATTGAGAAAGACGGGGAACTTGTACCAATGAACGAGGGGTGCCTGAGCATACCGAATATTCGTGAAGAAGTAAAGAGAGAATCACACATCAGAGTTCAGTATTACGACGAAAACTGGGAATTCCACGATGAAACTTTTGAAGGATATAAGGCAAGAGTCTTCCTGCATGAATATGATCATCTCGACGGAATACTTTTTGTGGAAAAGATTAATCCACTGAGAAAAAGACTGATAAAGGGTAAACTTAACGATATCAGCAAAGGAAAATTCGAAGCCGACTACAAAACTATCGTATATACACCACGAAAGAAATAGTTTTTTATTATCTTTATGCAGTCTCATTAGCTGCATATCGTGCTTTTCAAGGAGATACCCTTTTTGCGGATATTTATCCCTTACTGCCTGGGCATTGCAGCCAGTTTTTGCGCAGAAGGAATCGGCATTAAAATAATGCTTCTTCTTTCTGTCTTTTTAATCATACCACTGTTAATCAGCTACTTCACAATTAAATCATACAATAATACGGCGTTTGGAGCAATCCTCACTGCTGCATTGTTTCTTTCGGGCGTTATTCTTGCTGTAAATGAAAGAAGAAGCCTTTCCACACTCGAACAGAAAGAACAATTGTTTTGTTCAGTTGTACTTGATTTTCCCGAAGAAAAAGAAAATTCGTTCCTGATAAAATCAAAGCTGAAGTATATCTGGAGCGATAGTGTGAAAAAGAGGATAGAAGGTTCAATAATTCTTTACCATAGCAAAAATAGCCAGCTGACAAAACTGATGCCCGGAGATATTATTATGTTCAGGACCACGCCTCTGGAAATAAGAAACAAAGGAAATCCGTATGAATTTGATTACAGGTTTTATATGGAATCAAAGGGATTCAGGTATTACGGATTCATTCAGAAAGATGATATTATATATTATGGATCACCATCACGAAGGACACTCAGAGAAAAAGCGCTCATTTTCCGTGAGCAGATCATTAACATGTACCAGGAAAAAGGTGCCCGGGGTAAAAGGCTTGCACTGGCCGCTGCAATAACCCTTGGAGAGAAAAGTATGCTCGGCGATGATGAAAAAGAACATTTTTCCAGAGCCGGTGTAATGCATATTATGGCAGTTTCAGGGCTTCACGCAGGTGTACTCAGTCTGTTCATTTTCAATATATTATTCTTTTTAAAAGGAAAACTTAAAATTCTCAGGGTATTTTTTACAATAGCCACATTATGGTTTTTTGCCTTTACAACAGGTTTATCTCCTTCAGTTATGAGGGCTTCCCTGATGTTTTCATTCCTTCATACCGGTCAGCTTCTTAACAGAAAAATCAATCCGTTAAACTCCCTGCTGGCATCAGCTTTTATTCTTTCAGTAATAAATCCTCTGGTTATTTTCGATCCGGCATTTCAGCTTTCGTATGTTGCAGTATTTTTTATAATACTTTTCTACAGAGACTTTTATAATACATTGATTTTCAATAATTTCATGTTCGACAAGATATGGCAACTTATTTCGGTGTCATTTGTTGCCCAGGCAGGAACACTACCACTGACACTGGCAATGTTCAACCGTTTTTCGCTTATTTTTCTTTTATCGAATATTTTAATTGTTCCTCTGGCTGCAGTAATAATAATATCGGGTTTTCTGGCTGTTATTACAGCTCCTGTAGGATTTGTCGCATCGATTTTTGTAACAGTGATGGACAGAACCTCATTTCTTGCAGGATATCTTACTGAAAAGACTTCAATGCTTCCTTTCTCATCACTTGAAAACACTGGAATAACGGTACCCGAAAGCATTCTTCTTATCATAGCACTAGCAATTTTTCTTAATTACTTGCTTTCAGAAAAAAAGAAAAGTGTTGTATTACCGCTTGCAGCTTTTCTGGCTCTAATTGTTACAGTTACAACAAAGAAGGTAATTTCAGGTTTCAAAAATGAACTGATAGTTTATAATACTCAGTCAGTTCCTGTTGCAGGGATAAAGAACGGTAATACACTGAATCTTTTTTGCATGGGGGAAAAAGTGCCAGGTGAAGCATTACGACACAGTGCAATCATGGGTTTACATGTGAAAACTATTGATGTAAGAGGTAAAATGCCTTTTTTAATCAGAGCCGGAGGTAAAAATATTTTGATATCTGATAGTTACCCGGCAGAAAATGCTGTAAAAAAATCTGATATAGTGATTTACACAGGCTTAAGACCTCTATTTTTATCTGAAAGTGCAAAACCAGATAATATTATATTAACTTCGGCATATCCTGGCAGGGTGTTTGAAAACAAGGTCAGGAATAACAGGGTCAACGGCTTATGGTTTATAAAAAGCCAGGGGTGCTTCAGAATGAAGCTGAAAAGAGAATAAATATTCAAACAAACTTGAGTATTAAATATTTTATATCTTATTTTGTGGTGATTTTTCAATAATTCTTTTTATGAGAATTATAATTGCAGGTGCCGGTGAGGTTGGAACCCATCTGGCCAAGATGTTGTCGAATGAAAATCATGAAATCCTCATTATTGATCCTGATGAGGAAAGGCTGAAGCCCATTGATTCAACACTTGATGTATTAACTTTGCATGGATCAGCTACTTCTGTCAGCCTCCTTCAGAATGCAATGAAGAAAAAGACTGATCTGTTCATTGCTGTAACTCATTCTGAAGACACCAATATTACGGCTTCTATTCTTGCCAGGAGGCTGGGAGCAATAAAAACTATTGCAAGGATTGACAATCTGGAGTATCTCAACCGGGAGAACGAAGAGTTTTTCAAGTCATTGGGTATTGATTCGTTAATATATCCCGAGTTGATAGCTGCCAGAGAGGTACTGATGCTTCTTCATGAAACCGGGACGACTGACTTTATGGAATTCTCTGGTGGGCAGCTTGTTATGTATGTTCAGAAACTGGATGAGAAGGCTCCGATACTGAATAAAAGTCTCAAAGAGATTGCCAAACTTTACAAAACAGATCAGTACAGGGCAATTGCAATAAAAAGAAACGAAAAAACCATCATTCCGAGTGCTGAAGAAGTGTTTCAACCTGGCGATGTTGTGTATCTGATTTCGACACGTGAAGGCATAGACGAGATGATGAAAACATCGGGTAAAGAAAGTTTTGAGGCTAAGAGCATAATGATAGTGGGAGGAAGCAGAATCGGGAAGCATGTAGCATTGCACATGCAGAAAACCAGTGCTGTCAAACTAATTGATTCGGACTATGAAAAGTGCCAGGCACTTGCAGAACTTCTTGAGCAAACTCTGATTATCAATGGCGATTGCCGCGATGCAGACCTTCTGAGCCGGGAGGGAATAGGCAACATGGACTGCTTTGTGGCAGTAACAGGAAACTCCGAAACAAATATTCTTTCGTGTCTTCTTGCAAAGAAGATGGGGGTAAAGAAAACCATCGCCGAAGTTGAAAACACTGAATATATCCATCTGGCTGAGAATATAGGAATAGACACCATAATTAACAAGAAGATAGCGGCTGCCAGCAGGATTTTCAGATATACAACAAATCCCAATGTAACACAGGTTAAATACATTGCAGGTGCAGAAGGAGAAGTTGTTGAATTCATCGTTCCGGTAAATGCAAGAATAACAAAGGGTACACTCCGCAGTATAGATTTCCCCGACGAAGCAATTGTTGGAGGAGGAACAAGGGATGGAGTACCATTCATAGCTACAGGTGATACTATTATTAAAGCCAACGATAGGGTTGTAGTATTCACGCTTCCTTCGGCGTTTGAAAAGGTCTCTAAATTTTTTATCTGATCGTGTATGATCAATTTCAGGATCATAGCACGGATATATGGCTTAATGCTAATTTTCGAGGGAATAATGATGCTTGCCGCTGCAGGCATATCTTATTTTCTTAAAGACCCAGCAGCCTCATCGCTTCTTTTTTCAGGATTAATTACAATTACAGCTGGTGTTTTCGTTTATACACCAGTAAAAGGGGATGAACAACTCTACAGCAATCGTGAAGGCTTTCTTATAATAACAGGGACATTTCTGATTTACATCATCACCGGCATGCTCCCCTACCTGCTCAGCGGAACAATAAAGAATATAACTGATGCATTTTTCGAATCAGCTTCAGGTTTTACGACTACAGGAGCTACCATTCTGAACAGTATCGATTCACTACCCAGGGGAATAGTTTTATGGCGAAGCCTTACCCAGTGGATTGGTGGACTGGGAATAATTTTTCTGTCGCTGTATGTCCTGCCTGTATTCAAGGACAATATCATTCAGCTTTCAACCACAGATTTTTCAGGTCAGCCTCAGGATAAAATCTACCCCCGGTGGGTCGACACTGCTAAAAGGCTGATTTCATTATATATTATTCTTACCATTCTTGAGGCTCTTTTTCTGGCAGCCGGAGGAATGAACCTGTTCGACGCAGCCTGCATCTCGTTAAGCACACTCTCTACCGGTGGTTTTTCTCCGCATAACTACAGTCTGACACTACTCACAGCACCGTATGCAAAAATTGTTATCACCCTTTTTATGTTTCTGGGCGGAACCAATATGGCTATCATTTATTATCTGTATAAAAGAAATTTACAGAAGATTAAAGAGAACCGCGAGTTCATTTATTATCTTGTCCTATCTCTGGCATTCTGTCTGGTAGTATCGGGGCTTTTGATGGTTCAGAAACACCCTTTCTCCGAATCGGTCATAAACGGCTCTTTCCATGTGATATCAATAATAACCACAACAGGTTTTTACACAAACGATTATACCCAATGGGGTAATTTCATACTGCTGCTGTTGTTTATTCTGATGTTTACAGGCGGTACAGTGGGTTCTGCAAGCGGAGGAATAAAAATTGCAAGACTGATGACACTGGGTATAAATACCAGAATGGAAATCAAAAGGCTCATACATCCCGATGCCTACCTGCCTGTAAGAATTAACCGTAAAATTATTCCACAGGAAATAGTTTACAACATACTTGTATTTGTAACAATCTATTTTATAATAATTTGCAGCAGTGCATTCATTTTTTCCCTGATGAATTATGACATAATAACTTCTTTCAGTACTGCAGCATCAATTCTGGCCAATATAGGGCCAGCAATTGGAGAATTTGGGCCATTAACCACCTACTCCTCCCTTCCTGTAGCAGGCAAGTGGTTTATGTCGTTTCTGATGATACTAGGCCGACTTGAAATGCTTGCAGTAATGGTGCTTTTTGCAAGAAGCTTTTTCAGGAAATAATTGACTTTCTAAAATTCAAGAGTTCCCAGACCCTGCCTTACTATTACCGGTTCTTCGCCTGTGCAATCCACAACAGTTGAAGGTTCATTGTTTCCGTAACCACCGTTTATCACAAGATCAACCATGTCCCTGTATCTTTCATAAATCAGTTCAGGGTCAGTGGTATATTCAATTATTTCATTACGATCATGAATTGATGTGGTTATAAGTGGTCTGCCCAGTTCCCTCACAATTTCAAGGATAATGTTATTTTTTGGTATCCTGATTCCTACAGTTTTCTTTCTGTTTCTGAACATTTTGGGAATCTGGTTATTTGCCTTGACAATAAATGTAAATGGGCCCGGGAGGTTTCTTTTCAAAAGCTTGAAGATATTGTTATCCTTTATTATGGTGTACTCGCTCAGTTGACTCATGTCATGAAAAATTAATGACATGTCAGGGTTTTTGGGGTCAGTTCCCTTAAACCTTGCAATTTTCTCAATTGCATGAGTTGCTTTTATATCGCATCCCATGGCATAAACAGTATCGGTGGGGCAGATAATAACTCCGCCCTTTTCAAGAACTTCCACCACTTTGCGGATCTGTCTGGTACCGGGATTCTCAGGATGAATTTTTAACAACATAGCGACTACTTTTTTCAAATATACAAAATGAGAAGTAATAATTCACCTTTTTCAGACGGGTATAAGGTTAAAAACTATCAAAACACAAAGGCCATGGAATAAACTTAAAAAGGGTAAGTTACTTATATCGCACCGCTACAACCGCCTACCCTTGCTACCTTCCGGTCCTGGGGGAGTTCAGCAGGAGCTGGTCGTATAAGACTTACCCTGTGCAAAATTAATAAAATTTATGCACAGGGCAAATGATGTTAAAATTGGTTTTTTAAATTATATTTGTTTGTAAGTCAAACCTAATAATTTATTTCATGGAAGAAAAAATTTCCGTCTGGAAAGCAAACCTTACTAATGGTTTAATATTCGGGCTGATATACATTGTATATACTCTGATAATGTATTTTCTGGACCTTTCACTTAACAGGACTCAGGGTTATATTTTTCTCGCAGCCGAAGTGATAATACTCTATTTAATGGTAAAATCATACCGCGACAGTTATCTCCACGGGTACATAAAGTACGGTCAGAGTGTTGGTGCTGGTGTAGTGATTTTTCTGTACTTTTCTGTCATCGCTGCCCTATTTACGTATATTCTTTACAAATTCATCGACCCCGGGCTAATTGACAAACAGCTTGAAATGGCTGAAGAGATGCTTGCCCGCCGTGGTATGAGCCAGGAAATGATTGACACCAGCATGAACATACAGAAAAAGATATTGGTTCCAGAGTTTATCGCCCCGGCAAGCATAATCAACAACATGCTCCTTGGTACAATTATGTCGCTGCTGGTTAGCATTTTTACAAGGAAAGAAGGTAATCCCCTGATTGACATCCCAGAAAATTAATTTAAACAGATGGATCTGTCTGTTGTCATACCTGTATATAACGAAGAGGAATCGTTGCCTGAGCTGGCAGAATGGATTGTAAGAGTTTGCCGCAATTCAGGTTTTACCTATGAGATAATTTTCATTGACGATGGAAGCAGTGATTCATCATGGAAAGTTATCGGCGATCTGTGCAGGTCGAACAATAATATTAAAGGTGTAAGTTTCAGAAGGAATTATGGGAAGGCGGCGGCTCTGCACACCGGGTTCGGGCTTGCTTCAGGCGATGTTGTGATTACCATGGACTCAGACCTGCAGGATAGTCCGGACGAAATTCCTGAGTTATACCGAATGGTAAAGGAAGAAGGTTATGACCTTGTTTCGGGATGGAAGAAGAAAAGATATGATCCGTTTGTCAAAAGAGTTACAAGCAGATTCTACAACTTTACGGCAAAAGTATGGTCGGGTATCAGACTGCATGATTTCAACTGTGGGTTAAAGGCTTACAGGAATGAGGTTATAAAAAGTATTGAGGTCTTTGGGGAGATGCATCGCTATATTCCTATTCTTGTGAAAGAAGCAGGATTTAAGAAGATCGGTGAGAAGGTTGTGCAGCACCGGCCAAGAAAATATGGAACAACAAAATATGGTCTCGACAGGTTCATCAAAGGGTACCTTGACCTGTTGACTATAGGCTTTATCACCAGGTTCGGCAAGAGTCCGATGCATCTTTTCGGTTTACTTGGCACGCTGATGTTTCTGGCAGGCTTTTTAATGGCAGGATACCTCGGAGGCAGGAAACTCTGGTATGTTTCGCACAATATGAGAGCTCCTCTGGTAACCGATAGTGCCTGGTTCTATATTGCACTTACAGTGATGGTTATAGGTACGCTGCTGTTTTTGACCGGGTTTATTGGTGAGCTTGTGAACAGAAATTCACCCGAAAGAAATAAATATTTGCTGAAAGACAAAATAAATGCCTGAATATCAGCCAACAGGCGGAAGTTCCTCACCTGCCCTGTAATAATCTTCCGGAATACCTATGTCGATAAAATAGGCATCTGAAACATATCCGGTAATCAGATTGTCAGAAATTTTTTTCTCGAGCACGTCTTTTTCGAGTGAAAATTTTTCTCCAGGGGCGTTCTCTTCAAACCATTTTTTATTCACAACATAAATGCCTCCGTTTATTAAGCCCCCTCTATTTGCAGTTTTTTCGCCGAATGCCACTATTCTGTTTTCCTGAAGAATTACTGTACCGTAGCGAGCGGCATTTTTTACCGGATGCAGGGCAACTGACATAACTGAGCCGGTGGAATTAAAAAAAAACTCAAAATCATGAAAATTAACTTCAAAATAAGTGTCGCCGTTAAGAAGAAAAAAATTTTCTCCTTTAATTTTTTGTAATGCCATTAACACGGCCCCTCCTGTTCCGAGTGGTTCGGCTTCAACAGAGTATTCAATATTGAGGTTTTTATACCTAAAGTCAAAGAAGGATGATATTTTTTCGTGTTTATATCCAGTGGCAAGGACAACTTTTTCAACGCCTTGTTTTTCAATTAAATCAAAAAGCCATGTAAGAAATGGTTGTCCTCTTACTGGGGCCATGGGTTTTGGTAAATCGTCAACCACTCCACGCAGCCGTGTTCCGAGTCCTCCTGCAAGTATTACGGCTTCTTTGATCATTGATCATTATTCAGATAGTCCAGGTTTCGAGTCCGCGCTTGGTAAATTCGTACTTCTGCTCATGTCCACCGAATTGTTTAAGAGCCCGGATAACGTTATATCTTGTATTACGGGGGCAATAGAAGAACATATATCCTCCCCCTCCTGCCCCGCTTATTTTACCTCCGGTAGCTCCTGCTTTGAGGGCTGTATCATAAATTGTGTCGATGTGGGGGTTTGTTATTCCGCCCGCCATCTTCTTCTTATAATTCCATGAGTTGTCGAGTAATTCTCCCAGAGAGTCAAGTTCCCCCTTCAGCAATGCTTCTTTCATACTAATAGCCAGCTCCTTAAGCATGTGCATTGCTTCCACCGATTCGGAAACGCCTTCTTTAACATTCCGTTGCTGGTTTTCGATGATGCTTGAGGATATTCTGCTTGTTTCGGTATAATAGAGTACTATGTTGTTGGAGAGTTCGTTCAGGATCTGTTCTTTAATGCGGAGGGGGTTTACAATAACTTTGTCGTTTTTATAGAATTCCATAAAGTTTACTCCGCCGAAAGTTGCAGCATACTGGTCCTGTTTCCCTCCTGCCATTCCGAGGTCGTTACGTTCGATATCGCAGGCGAGCCAGGCAAGGTCATATTCTCCGAGGGGAAGCCGGAACCATTCGGCAAATGCTCCAAGTACTGCTACAACCAGTGTGGAGGAGGAACCCAAACCGGACCCCGGAGGTGCATCAACATAAGCAGAAAGCCTGAAAGGTTGTGGTGAAAGCCTGAATTCCCTGATAATCCTGTTGTATACACCCTTTATCAGGTCCATATTACCATCAGGTTCGAGCCGCTCAGTCAGAGGGTACCTGAGTTCAAGATTCTTATCTTCAAGTCTGAGAGTAATTTCTCCATTATCCCCCGGTTCTATTGAGGCATATGCATAAAGATTTATTGATGCATTAAGGATAGCTCCTCCAAATATGTCGGAATATGGTGATACATCAGTTCCACCTCCGGCAAGGCCTAACCTGAGGGGGGCTTTACTTCTTACTATCATCTTCAGAAATTTTTCTGTAAATATCTAAAATTACTGCTGTCATTTTATCCCATGAATATTTTTTCTTTTCCTCTCTGATGTAACTGGTAAAGTCAATAGAATTTCTCTCAGAATAGAAACGGGTTATAGCATCGGCAATTTCAATCGGGTCGGGTTCAACAACATATCCGCATTTTCCACCGGGAACAATTTCCTTCAATCCTCCCACCTTAGTTACTATCATGGGTATTTCAAAGTGGTATGCTATCTGGGTTACTCCGCTCTGTGTGGCACTTTTGTAAGGTTGAACTACCAGATCGCAGGCAGAAAAGAACAGTGCCACTTCATCGTCATTTATAAACCTGTTGAACAGAAAAATATCATTTTGCAGTTTTTCTTCTTCAATGAGTTTTCTATAAGGCTTTTCGTCTTCATAAAACTCGCCAGCAACTATCAGTTTTGTCTCAGTGTATTCTTCTCGCACCCATTTGAAAGCTTTTATAAGGATGTCCAGACCCTTGTAAGGTCTTACAAAACCAAAAAATAGGATATAATTGAAAGAGGGATCCAATCCGAGCCGGGTAAGTGCTTCCTTTTTTTCTATTTTCTGGCCGAAGTTATCGAATAGCGGATGTGGTGTCAGATACACCGGTATATTGCTCCGAAACTTCAGCAGGTCGGTTTTTACCGTTTCTGACATCACAATAGCACCGTCAACAGATTTAACGAAATAATTAGTTAAGAATGTGTCGCCCGGACGTTTTTCGTGTGGTATAACATTATCGAAGATTGCAATGATTTTTGTATGCCGGTTCGACTTTGCCATGCGTGCTATGGTTCCGAAACATGGTGCCATAAATGGCAGCCAGTATTTGAAAATGAGGATATCAGGCCTGGTCTTCTTGATTTTCAAGCCATTAATTATCCATGTAAACGGATTGACAGAACTCATCCTTCTTTCTATTTTAAGGTCAGAAGGAGCCGGAGCTGATGAAAACTGTGATTTACCCGGGAAAAGAAATGAAGGGTATTGTGTCGTAAAAGTTATTATGGATACGTCATGACCTTCAGACTGAAACTGACGTGCAAGGCGTTCGTTGTATGCTGCCAGTCCGCCCCTGAATGGATAAGCAGTACCTGCAATAATGATTTTCATAGCATAAAAATACAAAACTCTGCTTACCCTGAGTGATAATTGGATGAAAAATTGCTAAAATCCAGGGCAGGTCATATTATTGGTTTTCACCACTGAATAATTATCATAAAGAAGGCCCGGTAATTTTGCCTGTCCAATAACATGCTATGGGACACAATAAAAGCAGATAAAAAATCAATGAGTATGTATAAATGTGCCCTTCAGAATGTTATTTCTGGTAAACTCAAATATTGAGCAACAATTTCAGTTACCGGAATTCACATTATTGTATTTCTCTTTAAATCTCCTGGTAAGTTGTTTATGTTTATTATCAAGGCTTATATTTCTTCCTGTGATGAATGCAAGTTCCACGTTGTTGGTTTTCATGTCGAGAAGGTCGCCTGTCGACACCACTATGTTGGCATCCTTACCAGGTTCAAGGGAGCCTGTAACATCATCTATACCAAGTATTTTCGCATTATTGAGTGTGACAGTTTGCAATGCTTCTTCTTTTGTAAGGCCATAAGCAACTGTTTGTCCAGCTGCAAAAGGCAGGTTGCCATAAGCCATTGAGGAATATGTAAGGCCTGTAAGTATGCCTTCCTTCATAAACATTGCAGCCAATTTGAAGGGCATTCTCACGTCGCTATGCTCGTATAATGGGAGGCTAAGAGGGTTAGCCACAATAACGGGTATATTGTTCTCTTTCAGGAAATCTTTCACTTCCCATGCTGATTCGGTTGCATTTGCAAGAACTATCTTTTTCACTCCATAGCGTTTAGCAAACGAAACTGCCGCAATAATTCCTTTTGCATCCTGGGCGTTGATAAAGAGTGTCTTCGAACCGTTAAAGAGTCCTCTCATTGCTTCAAGCCTGAGGTTTGTCTTTTCAGGTTTTTCAACTGCTGCATAAGCCACTGCATCGGTAAATATTTTTTCCAGCTGTTCAACACTTCTTTCGTATGACGACTGGGCTGATGCTGCTGTTGTTTGCGCTTCTGTTACAAATGCCTGCCGGCCTGTTGCTTCAGCTCTTCTGGGCCAGCCAAGTATGAGGCCATTATCAGGCCGGTATGCAGCATCTTTCCAGTTCCATGCATCGAGCTGTACAACACTTGCCGTACCGGGAAGAAGTGTTCCCTGTGGGGTTATCTGTGCAATAAGGGTTCCATTGGAGCGTATCACCGGAATAACGTGTGAATCGGTATTATAGGCAACAATTGCCCTTACGTTGGGGTTCAGGTCACCCAGCTCCCTGCTGTCGACAGTAACGTCAACTCCGCTTATCTCTACCAAGCCGAGAGTTGTATTTGGCAGAATAAGTCCGGGATAAACATGTTTTCCTGTCACGTCAATCACTTCATAGTCACGTCTGTCGAGCCTGCTGTCAGATGCTTTACCGACAAATGTAATTTTACCTGCCGAAAAAGCTATAATGCCGTTCTCAATTACTTCGCCGGTTCCTGTATGGATGGTACCACCGGTAAGCATAACCGGTTTTTTCTGCGGTGGTGCCACAACTGGACTCTGAGCTCTTGCCTGAAAAATGCAAGCTATTGCTATTGAGATTATTACAGAAAATATAACTTTTGTTTTCATCGTCTCGGAAAATTAGAGGTTGCTGATTGTGATGGCTGCTGTGATTCTCTGAGAATGTTTGAAATGATTCTGTTTCTGTCATTTGCAATTTGTTCTCTGATCCGGGCGTCAATATCTTCGTCGAAATATATTACACCATCTACCATTGTTTTATTTGCCCGGGCGTATATTGAAAGCGGGTTATCTGTCCACAAAACCAGGTCAGCGTCTTTACCGACTTTTATACTTCCCATACGGTGGTCGAGATGGAGTATTTTAGCCGGGTTGAGTGTTACAAGTTTAAGTGCTTCTTCTTCAGGTATGTTTCCGTATTTGATTACTTTGGCGGCTTCCTGATTAAGTCTTCTACCCATCTCGGCGTCGTCGGAATGGAGGCAGGTAAGGATACCCTGGCTGAGGAGCATCGGGGCATTATATGTTGTGCCTTCATACACTTCGTATTTATAATCCCACCAGTCGGAGAACACAGAAGCAGCTGCCCCATGTTCCTTAATCTGGTCTGCTATTTTGTAGCCTTCATTAAAGTGGATAAGAGTATTCACTTTTACGCCGAATTCCTGGGCAAGGTTCATAATCATTGCACCTTCCGACTGCACATAGGTGTGGCACACTATAAAACTTCTGCCTTCAAGCACATCGACCAGTGCATCGAGTTCAAGGTCGCGGCGCGGTGGTATTTTCCCAACCCTTTCTGAAGGTTTGAGAGCATTCCAGGTCCTCCATTCCCTGTTATAGTCAACAGCCCGCTGATAGGCATCACGTATAATCTGTTCCACCCCCATCCTGGTATTGGGATAGCGGGTAGTGGTACGCTTAACATTTTCTCCGAGTGCATGTTTCAGGAAGCCTACCTGTCCTTCAACTTTGAGTTCTTCGGCAGGTCTGCCCCACCGGTGTTTGATTATAACCGATTGTCCACCAATGGGATTTGCAGAACCGTGCAGAATATGTGCAGCTGTTACGCCGCCTGCCAGTTGGCGATAGATTGAAATATCCTCGGGATCAATTACATCGCTGCAACGTACCTCTGAAGTAATTGCCTGTCCCATCTCATTTGTGGCATCGAGGGCGATATGTGAATGTTCGTCGATTATTCCCGGTGTAAGATGCATTCCTGTTGCGTCTATGACTTTTGCTCCGGGAGCAGAAAGGTTCCTGCCAATTGCAGCAATTTTGCCTCCCTTAACAAGAACATCCGTATTTTTAAGTATGCCTTCCTTTTCATTCGTCCACACTGTTGCATTGCGGAACAGAACATCCTCCTGCTCTGGAGGTTCTATCCATCCATAGGGAGAAAACGGATAAGGAACAGGTCCGGGTTTTATCACAGGTGGTGAGGGCCTTTTCTGTCTGGTATCAGGTTCAAAATCCCTGCTTACGAATGTTGCCTTCCAGTTGACCCATTTTCCGTTGTCGAGCTGACCCTTTCCGGTCAGGTCGTTTCCGGATATGTATCCTGGCAGCCTGTAACGTATTTTCTGTCGTTCAAAGGTTATGCTAACAAGGTCTTTTTCAAGCGTAAAAGTTGCTCCCCTTATTTCAGTAGTGTCATATAGAAGCTTAACTGCAGGTTTGTCAAATGTCCCTGAAAGAACCATTTTATATTTTTCTCCATCGACCTGCAGGTCGTAAGTTCCTCTCAGGTCCTTTAGCCGGAGGTCAACAAACCTGTAAGGGACACCCTGCACCCAGTGCTCGTAGATTACGCAGTCGTCGCTGAAAATGTTGCCTGATGTAATCAGGAAGTTTGCAATCATATTTTTCTTTATAGCACCCACAAGGTCGGCTGCTCCGATTAATGAAGCCGGGGTATATGTCAGAGCTTTGAGAGCCTCTGTTTCAGGTAATCCGTATTTAATTGCCTTTCTGAGGTTTGCAAGAAATGATGAGCGCTGGCGGAGGTCTGCCGATGTAATGGTGAAGGGTATACCTGTTGAAGCAATCATAGAAAGGTTCGACGGAGCAAGTTCGTAGTGTTTAAGGGTTGTGTAAGCCACCCTTGCCGCATCATAAGGATCCTTTACATCGGGGGCTTCGGGGAAGTTGACAGGTATAATAAGTTTCATACCTGTTTTCTTTACATCGCTGAGTGCCTGGTATTCGTCGCCTGCACCTTTAATTATATAGTTAATGCCGAATTCCTTTGCTATCCTGTCTGCCCGCATTATTTCAAGTTTATTTCTTACCTCCATCACCTGTGGCAACGAAAGGTTTGCAAGGTAAGCTTCGATATCCTCATCGTGCAGGTAGCCGGGTGGAAGTTGTTTATACCACTGGGCGTCGTAATTAAACTGTCGCAGGAGGGCTATAATACCGAAGAGGGAAGCCGGGTAGAGGTCGGACGAGCGTCCCCGGTTAAATGAGTAGTTGGCTGTTGCACGGTTTTTGAGCATCACACTATTTGCTTTACCGTCGCCCGTTGTCACAAGGGCTGATGTTCCTCTAGCAAGGCCATCGGCTTTGAAAGTTACAACGGCGCCGAACCCGGCCTGCCGGTATTCTCCTGCAGAGCGTGAGTCGGGTATAAACTCATCTGCAACGTTAAATGAAGCTTTGATGCCTTCATTCCAGTAATCAGCCACACGGGCTTCAGGTTCAGGCTGCTGTGCCGCCTGCCTTCCGGTTTGCTGTTGAACCGCAACCAGCCTTGCCATCTGTGAAGCATCACCAGAGGTTGTCTGCTGTACCCTGATGCCATAGTTGGGAGCATACACATCCACAAAGGATGGATAGACAGTTTTTCCCGTAAGGTCGATTATTACTGTGCCGGGAGGAAATGAAAGGTTTTTACCTACGGAAATTATCCTTCCCTCCGACACAAGGAAATCAGTATTTTCCATAGTAGTCTGATAATCAACCACTACTTTTGCATTTCTGAATCCGTAAACTTCCGGCCTTCTGTCGCTTACCCCTACAACAGGAGCATAATCCTGCTGGGAATTGACTGCAATAGATATAAGCCAGAACAGGAAGAGCAGTTTAATTCGCATAACAATTCAATTTTAAAGAGATCTCAGGTTTGTTTTTAAAAATATTAAGATCAGGTTACTCAGGGCTAAAGATATAAACATAGATGTTCGGTTATTCATTTACAGAGTTAAAAAGAATTAAAGTTTTTTGGCCGGGTAACCATGTCGGCAAGATAAACTATTGATTTAAATGAGATACCCGAATGAAGAGAAAGGCCTGTTTCGCATGTTCTGCTGGTTGAATATCCGTGTTTCACGGTTGATGGTATCTGCTGTTTGAGGTTTCTGAGTCCGTAAGCATTGAGTTCAGGATTAAAGAATCCTTTGTCACCGGCAAATCCGCAGCAGTTTGTCTCCGGTACAATCACTTCTCTGGCGCATAAACCGGCAAGTTCGATAAGTTTCTTATCCAGACCCATTTTCTTCATGCTGCATACCGGAAATACTGCAATAGTTTCATTGACAGGCGTTATATCAAGGTAAGGCAGAAGGAACTCCATAATAAATTCCACAGGTTCATAAAGTCTGATTCTGTCGCCGAAATTTTCTCTCATGGTAAAAAGGCACGGGCTCATATCGCATACAACAGGGTATTCACCATTATTGCTTGCCCTGATAAGTGCGTTTTCAAGCTCATTTGATTTTGCCATTCCGGCTTCGACAAATCCCTTACTCAGAAACGGCATGCCACAACAAAGGTTATTCAGTTTTTCAGGGAAGATAACATCATAGCCTGCTTTTGCCATCAGCGAAATCATTTTCTCCGAAAGTTGTTTTTCATGGTGGTGGTCAACAGATACGCCCATTGTGCGGTTTATACAAGAAGGGAAGTATACAGCCTGCCGTGTACTTTTACCCGGACGAACAGGAGTCTTGATTTTATTTGCCCCGCCGGGAAGATAAGGATTCCATTGAGGAAGAGTATTTAACGATATTTTTCTCAGCCCCATGGTAGCGTATTTCATCACTCTGGTTCCAAATAGCCTGTGTTTAAGGTAAGCTCCTTTGAGAAAGAGTCTGCCGAATGCTGTAACAAATGCAAGATTTTTTGCGATGGCTTCTGCCATTTTTTTTGCCATGATGGATCTTTCAGAGCGCAGTTTTTTAATGAGTTTTCCGGTGTCTATTTTTACAGGGCAGTTTATTGCACACAGGCCATCGGCGGCGCATGTTGTTTTACCATGATATTCAAATGATTTCGCCAGGGATGCCAACAGATGGGGCTGGTGTCCGCTCTTTCTGAGGTATTCCATTTCTCTGTATACAACTACTCTCTGCCGCGGGGTAAGCGTAAGTCCGGCCGATACGCATGAGGGTTCACAGAAGCCACACTCTATGCATTTATCAATTGTTTCGTCAACAGCAGGAATGGTTTTAAGATTCCTGAGGTGGATTTCCGGGTCATCGTTGAGAATAACTCCTGGGTTAAGGATATTCTGAGGATCGAAAATCTCCTTAATCTTCTTCATCACCTCATATGCTTCTTTGCCCCACTCTTTTTTCACAAACGGAGCCATATTCCGTCCGGTTCCATGTTCTGCCTTCAGTGACCCGTCGTACTTATTAATAATTAAATCTGCCACTTCGTCCATCAGACTGCGGTACCGTATCTTTTCATCCTCTGCGGAGAAATCCTGACTGAGTACAAAATGAAGGTTTCCTTCCAGAGCGTGGCCGTAAACAACAGTGTTATCGTAACCATATTTTTCCAGAATTCGGTGAAGGTCATTAACAGCTTCACCGAGCCTGTTTACTGGCACCGCAATATCTTCGATGATAACGGTTGTACCTGGTCTTCTCATAGCGCCTGCCGACGGGAAGAGACCTTTCCGTACTTTCCAGAGTTCCTCATATTCTTCAGGTACATCAGTAAATTTAAATGGTATCTCTGACGGGATATTTCTTACTTTTCCGAGTACATCTTCGATTTGTTTATCCAGCTCCTCTTTTGATGAGGCTGTTGTTTCAACCAGCAGGGCTGATGCTTCAGGGCTAATTTTTTTAAGGAAGACGGGCATTCCTGGTTCATTCTCCACCGACCGGAGGCCGTTACGGTCGATAAATTCAACTGCTTCCACAGGCATTTCAGAAAGAAAATTAACTGCCCTGCAAGCTTCAGAAACCCCTGGAAATATCATTAGTGAACTGGCTCTGAAAGGTTTAACATAAACTGTTTCGAGAGTAATTTCAGAGATAAAGCCCAGAGTACCCTCGGAGCCAATCATCAGGTGTTTTATTATTTCGAATGGGTCAGTGAAATCAGTTAAAGCGTTAAGTGTATATCCGGTAGTATTTTTAAGTCTGTATTTAAATCTGATTCGTTCAGCAAGTTTCTCATTGGATTTCACCGATTCAGAAAGCTGAAGAATTTTATTGACCATTTCCCGGTGAGAAACAAGAAATTCTTTCCTGCTCTGTTCATTGCCTGTGTCAAGTATTGTGCCGTCGGAAAATATGATCCTGAGGTCTTTTACGGTGCTGTAGCTTGTACCTGCTGCCCTGCTTCTGAGTCCGCTTGCGTTGTTTGCCACTATTCCGCCAATTGTTGCAGCGTCAATAGATGCTGGGTCAGGGCCTATTTTCCGCTGGTACCTGGCAAGAATTGAGTTTAATTTTCCTCCGGTGAGTGCTGGCTGGACGGTTATTGTTCCCGCATCTTCTGAAATGCTATATCTGTTCCAGTATTTATCGGAAATCAGAACCATTACTGAATCAGTAACTGCCTGTCCCGAGAGGCTTGTACCTGCAGCCCTGAAGGTTACTGCCACTCCGTAGCGTGATGCTTTCTGAAGAATTAAAGAGACTTCTTCTTCGCAAGCTGGTTCAATAACCATTCGAGGAATCAGTCTGTAGAGGCTGGCATCTGTTCCATAGGCAAGTGTGCGCAGGGAATCGTCGAAAGCTTTTGATTTTCCAAGCCTTCCAAGTATTGATGAGTAAAATTCCTTAAAAGCATCAGGCATAAATGCAAATAAGAATCTTTAAAGATTATCAGGTCTGTAGGCGACGCTGGCACGGCCATATGAGCAAAGCATGGCGTTACCGGCGAATGACTTATACTCTTTTGCCTGGCAGGTGCCGTCGAGAATGCTTTTAACACATGCAGCCTGATCGTTGATGAAATCGGAAGAGACCGGAGTGCCGTGACCCGGCAATAGTGTTGTGAATTCATTCAGCCGTTTCTGCTGTTTCTGAAGCGTCTCGAGATATTTGTGC
>JAKPDL010000148.1 GCA_029552825.1 Bacteroidota bacterium | reverse complement strand
CCGAGCCGCGCAACTTTCATTGCCGCCGGCGACTCAACCCGGGGGCATTACCTGTTTTTTTTTATGGCAGATTTTATTTGAGTTTATATCTGATTTCTTCAATGGTTATGTTGAAATTTAACAAGATCATGCTTTTGGTTTCATCCAAACCATAAGCCTTTCAACATTGTCGGGGAGTTTGTATTTTACTATGTGATCTTTGATGTTTTCACCGGTTATTTCAATTGATTCGAGATCAGCAGTACCAAGCCCCATCAGTGCGCAGTGGTTTAGATATCCGATTGTTGAAAAATCGATCCCCATCAGTTCCACTGCCACCCTGTCGGCAGCAAGCCAGTCGGTGCTCACAACATGTTTGTTACCGATAGCCTGTTTTATTTCCTTCTAAAAAGGTTCGAGAGCTTTAAAAACCATTTCTGTACGGTTTTCACCTGTCGTAACCGATACTCTTGAACGTCTCGAAAACTTTTCCTCCGGATGGATTATCTGTCCGGCAATACGGGGATATGCAATAGTGGCAAGGCTTCCTGCCACCGTTGTTCTGATGAAATTTCTGCGGCTGAAAGTGCTCATAATGAACGGCTTTAAAATCGAAACCTGCAATCCTGAATTCCTTATATACAAACTTACTAAAAATTGTATGAATACGAAGTTTCATCACAATAATTGCCGCATGTAAAAAACAAAAACAGAGATTTTTATGATGGTCTCTGTTTTAAGATGAAAAACAGGATTTCATTGTTAAATCCTGCCTTAAATTTTTCAGAATATGATGAGGAATCCGTTACAGAAATATATTTATGAAATCGGCTGCAGCAACCTGCTTTTTGTTTTTAATTATTATTTTTCGTTCGGAGTAACTGGTTACAGTGCATTCCTTATACAACAGGCAATTGCCGTCCTTGTCAGGCGAGTATCCCTTGCAGACTCTCAGAACGTCAGGTGAGATTTCATCAATCAGTAAGATATTCGGCCAGGTCCATTCAAGATTCTGCAGGGGCACCGGGCCCTGAAATTCCGGTGTTTCTGCAGGCATGCTCAACAGAACAGCAGGTTCAACTATCATTTCATTGTCTTTCACTGTGTCGATGTAATGTGAAGGTATCCCTTTTTCTTTAAGCAGTTTGAAAAAATGAGTGGGAAACCTGCAGGCAATGGCTCCCTTGCCGGGTATATCAACCACAACAGTGTCATATCCCGGGTCAAAAACAATTTTGCCATTTTCTACATATCCGGTTGCCCTGTCGGTAAAAACGAACCTGTATTTTCCTTTGTAAGGCTCTTCTGTGATATTGTAAACATCTTTCGATTTTCCACGGTAAACAAGATCTTTTTCCATAAGGTATGTTTTTTAAGTTAATAGAAAAGTTAAACTGTCGGTAAATATAGTTTTCAATATTCATTATGCAAATTTTTTATGATCTCTTTTTTAAAGATACTACAATATCAAGGACCCATCGTGGCGAAATGTTTGTAGAACAAAAAAACCACCGCTCCCGGCCAAGCCGGAGCAGGGGGTTTAAAAGTATTTTTTAACAAAAATTCAATTTATTAATAGAGAATTAAATCATTGTATGTCAACAATTCCTTGTCATGGATTCAAGGGGGAAAAAAAAGAAGTACTTTTTCAGACAGTCCTGATTCATCACACGACCAAACGAATTAATTTCTTAAAAAATCTTTGTTAAAATACTACGAATTTCTTAATTTTATATTCTTATAAATGAAAATTTTATCAAGGTTATATAATGCCAGATTTATGTGCATATATGAAGTTTAACCTTAAAAAATAATGCCATGAAAAAATTAATTTTAATTTTTGGATTTATCTATCTATCTATCTATCTATCTATCTGCCTATCAGCCCAACCGGATTCATGGAGCTGGAATAAAGATAGAAATTATATTTCGCCTGCCAAAGACCAAAAGGTACAGGGGCCCTGTAAAATTTTTGCTGCAGTAGCTGCAGTTGAGGCTATAGCTCATATTTACTTTTATAAGAGTACAGAAACATTGACTCTTGATCTGTCTGAAAGCAATTTATTTTCTGAAACAGATTGTGGATTAGGATGTATTGGGGCCAGTGATGTTGATATTGCATTAGACAGAATCAAATATTATGGTATAGTTGATGAGTATAGTTTTCAATATCCTGCCACTTCGCCTTATTGCCGCGAAGATTGTTATACGAATTACAGAACCAAAATGAAAATTCCAAGATGGAGTACTCTTTCTGTCAGTAATAATACTGATTTAAAAAAGGCTATAATGGATTACGGGCCCATTATTGTAAGAATGGAGGATGATAGTATTGGTTGTGTTTTGCATCCCGGAGAAGACTGCAAACATGCTCACACAGTCCTGGTAACCGGATGGGAATCGAATCCTGTTCTAAAATGGGAAATAAAGGACAGCTGGCCTGGAGATCCTATTCTTGAGTGCCGGGAAGTGGATTTCTTTAGTTATGGCCCAACTTTCTTTATGGTGCGTCCGTTTTCAATGAGTGGTACCATTGATTGTGAAGGAGAATATTGCGATAACTTTTTCGTAAAAGGGCCCCCACAAGATATAGACAAAGATGGTTTCTATAACTGGGGATTTGATACACTACCGAAACCTCAAGGTTGCCCGGGACCCGACAAAATGGATTTTAATGATGGAGACTCAACAATAATTTTTCGCGTTGGTTATGAACTACTGCCTGCACCTTATCTGACAGGGCCTTCTTACGTCTGTTCCCAGCAAAGAACATTTACCCTTCATAACGTCCCGTCATTGTTTCTGCAGGATCCTGATTCAATCGAATGGGAAGTTACTCCTTCATATTATTTTGATACACCCCGAAGCGGTAAAGGAGATACTGTTGTAAACATAAATCCATATCCGGGTTATATAGGAAAACAGGGTGAAATAAAATTTACACTGCGCCATAATGGTAAAGTGGAATATAAACGTAGTTTTATAATAACCGGACCCCGTGAGGACCTTGTTTCAATCTCCGTAATAGATTCATACGGAGGCTCTCCGCCAAAATATGGTGATATATATTATATCTGTCCCAATACAATATACCACATTTACTACAACAATTACGACTCGAACTGCTCAACGTGGGATTACGACTGGGTACTTCCTTACGGCTGGTCGGAATACTGGAGATACGGTAATATGATATCAGTTAACACGAATGATTATCCGTACGGAATGCTT
>JAKPDL010000136.1 GCA_029552825.1 Bacteroidota bacterium | reverse complement strand
GCAGTTGTTATTGATGATCCGAGCGATACATGGAGTCATGACATAAAAACATTTAACAACGAAACCGGTTCTTTCGGTAATGCGACAATAAAAGTTCTGGAAACAGGACCTCTTAGGGGTAAAACAAGAGTAACAAGTACCTGGGGTAGTTCAACTCTCATTATTGACTGGTCACTGAGTGCGGGCTCGAGGAAAATAGAAGCAAATGTTACGCTCAACTGGAACGAGCGGCTGAAAATGCTGAAACTTTCCTTTCCGGTTAATGTTGATAAACCAATCGCTACTACCGAGATTCCTTACGGTGCAATAGAAAGACAAAAAGACGGGATGGAAGTCCCGGGTCAGCGTTGGATTGATATTACAGGGATGAATAAAGGCAGTTTGTATGGACTCACTGTATTCAACGATGCAAAATACGGATACAGCTTTAACGGTAGTGATATGAGGATTTCAGTTGTGAGGTCTGCCGTTTATGCCCATCACGATCCGAAAAAGCTTGATCCTCAAAGGGAATATTTATGGATGGATCAGGGCATTCAGACATTCAGGATTTTGCTGATGCCTCACAAGGGAAAATGGCAGGAGAACGACATTCCCAGAATTGCAGAAGAATTCTCAACTCCTCCTCTGGTAATATATCAGGGAATACATGATGGAAAAATGCCAGGAAGTGGCTCTTTCATAACAGCTGATTCTCCAGGTCTTGTTATTTCGGCAATAAAAAAATCAGAAGAGGGTAATGATATTGTTCTCAGAGTTGTAGAAACACTTGGTTTACCTGTTTTGGGAGGAATAAGCCTGAAGTTTTCTGGAATGGGATGGATCGGTTCATTCAGACCTTACGAAATTAAAACTTTGCTTATCAATGTTAAGGCTGGTACAATAAGAGAAGTGAACCTTCTTGAGGAATGAAGGTGTTTTTATTTATTTAATTCAGTGTATAACCTTCTTGTATTGCCAGGATTGGTAAAATTCAGCCAGATGTTCAGTTTATCTGTTTTGATATTTATAAACGGTGGCTTATCTTTCTTTACAAACAACCTGGCTTTTGAGCCATCTTTAAGAGTGAACCTTCCTTTTAAAGTACTTCCTGAAGCATAACCGTTATCTCTTTTTTTTATACCTGGAAGCACAGGAAAAGTGTCAACTCTCACAATATCAGTAAGTTTGATGTTAATTCCATACATTCCTTTTATTATGAGCTGGTTGTCAGAAATAAATGCTTCTGTTTCCTTACTTCCTGCCACCAGTAGTGAGGCTGGTAAAAGAACGCTGAATATAATAATTATAATGGCAAGGATGACTGCTGAATATTCTTTTTCTTTTTTGAACGGTACATGTAAGTCACTTTTTATAAGTCTGTTAATAACTGCAGCCACCTCTTCGGGCTTATCTGTGCCAATACGTACAATTGACTTGCTGTTTTTGAACTCAAGTTCAATGGCATCCAGTCCCGATACATTAAACAGCCATCCACCTGGTATCTTTCTCAGTCCGATTCCGTAAAGCAACGGATTTCTTACGGGCTTGCAATTTTTTATTTCATCAAGGTTATATCGTTTTGAGATAAGACCACATCCCATTTTGAAATAAACCTGCCTTTCATCAATGTAAATGGTAATTTTATAGAAAAGAAGAATGCCCATCAGCAAAATTAATGCTGTGAAAACAAAAATAGCTATTTGTATAGTGTCGTTAAGACCTGATGAAAACATGAGAAATAGTATCAAACCGAAAACCGGAATGAGAATTGCCATAGAAAATGTGCCAGGTTGGGTGAATCTGTATTGTTGCATAAGATATAGAATTATTCTTATGAACAAATATTAAATAAAGATTTATAATTACGCTAACGCTGAGCAATAAAAATGCTTATAAAAGTAATGTTCCTATTATGCAATTATTTTTTTGGTTTAGTTCGAGTTTGTTCTTTAATTGTTTCAACTTCTTCGATTGATACGAGTTTGCCATTGGCAAAGTAACTGCGGTTTTTGTTTAGTTTAACTATGCTGAATCCTGTATGTCTGCCAGGAATTCTCTGTATTGTGCTGATTTTTACATTTATGAGTCTGCCGTTCAGTATTTTGTAACAGTCATCACCCGGTTTCAGAATGCCAGCACGTATTTTATACTTCCTGAAAGTTGACTCAGGATTAACCGAACACCATCCTTTACCTTTCACATAATAAAGGTGATCATCAGTATTAACATTCATTGTGAGGTCATCAAAAAATATTTTAACAAAATTATTGCAGATGGCTGAGTCAACTTTTTCAACAATATCATTTTCAACTGACATCTCCAGTGTATTGACTGATAAAATTTTGTCACCAGGAGTAACTTTTTCTATAGGTTTCGAACTTCCATCGGCCATTGTTACCATCGTTCCCTTTTCAAAACAAAATGATACAATATTGTTGTAAGTAATGTGCTCCGTTTTCAGGCTCTGGTTAAGATCAATCCACTCTGAAGATGAGTTTAGTATTGTTGTTTTCCCGGCAGCTACTCCAATTGTAAAAAGGACCATAATTAATATGTTTCTTTTCATAAGCAATCATATTTTGTTTTTCAAAATTGCCGGATTGCCCCGGCAGGGTGACTTTGAGCCGGAGACTTGCCGGCTATTATTCAGTAACCATCTACAACTGCAATAATTCTATTTGTATCAAGTTGCTGAATATTGAGTGTATGAATGCCATGCTTTGCCCACTCTTCAGCCCCTGCATGAAGGTTGTAATTATCAGGGACTGGTATCTCCCTGTATTTTGTTTGGTTAAGTTCAATGATTTTAAAAATATGAATAGCTACACCGTAGTCCGATTCACAGTCCTGGGCAATCCTGTAATAATCCTTTCCGTTGAAATAGACTCCCCCGCCAGGGCGTCTGTATTTCTTATCTCCAATTATTATCGGACTGGCTGGATGTTCTTTCCATCCGGTTTCATGATTATTGGAATAAAAAAGAAGCAAATTGTGCCTGTCAAGGCCAAACATATACCATCTTCCATCCTTTCTGAAGATAGCCGGATCTACCAGGGGGATATTAAGTATTTTCTTTCCATCTGACCATTCTTCAGGAAAATTAATTGCTTTGTGCAACCATGTTGATCCGGAATGTTTTGACTCAGGTACCATGTAGTATTCACTGTTATATTCAAAAACGCACGGGAATGACTGGTGCCATGGTTTGTCAAGAATTATTTTGCCATACTTCCATGTATAACAGTCGTCTTCACTTTCAGCATAGGCAATTACACCTTTGTGAATTGCGCACTGATACGCTTCAAAAAACATGTACCATTTATCTCCCTTTTTAATCAAAAAAGGATAAGCCACGAAACTAACCTGTGCATCCTTTACTCCATCTCCTGTAAATACAGGATTATTGGGTCGTGGCATAAGATCGTAAATGTTTGAGCCCTCAAAAATTGAAATAACGAAAGGATATTTATAAAAATTTCTGTTTTCAATTTTTTCGCATCCTGCAGTAAGAATCAAAAACAATTTCAGAAAAACAATTAAAATAAAACATTTATCAGGAATTATATTTTTTTGAAAGATAAGCATTTGAATAATGATCTGGTTTTAGATGACAGTTCTTAAAACACCCGCATTAAATTTATAAAATGTTCGCTAAAATACTATTTCACTCCTGTAAGCTCAATTGCAGCATTTACTCTTGCCTGGACATGATTCTGGAGGTCGAGAACGCCCTGTTCGAATGCAAATGGGGAGGGGAGAAAGGTGCAGCCCTTTCTTTCAGAAGTTGCAAATTTTCTGATAAGATCTGCCTGTAGGTTAACTCTTTCTGTAAATTGTGTAACAGAGAAAGGACAGGCAATAAATTCTTTAACATACGATTTGTACATAGAAAAGTAGCAGGTGTCATTTATCAGGAAGCGTATCAGTGGCCATTTGTCGCTTACTTCATTTAATGGCAGGCTGAGGGCTCCTCCTTCTTTTCCGGGCCTTAATGCTTCGTTATTATCCCATGGTATCCATGTAAGTTTTTTTGTTTTCGGATTATTGTACAAATAATAGTTATGCTGCGTCTTTCCATATGTATCCCAGTTTTGCATTACCGTGTTGGCTGCAAGCCATTTCAGAAAATGCGGAACATCAAACACTGCTTCAAGCCTTGATTTCCATTCGGTTTGATCACTGAGTCGCAGGGGGGAATGAAGAATATCGTATAACGATTTGACATCAGAATAATCGGCATTCTCAAGATTATTCTGCCTGAACATTTGAAATATATTGAAGGTTCCATATGCAAAAGTTGCTGCTGATCCTTCGGGTTTATATAGATTGCCTCCACCTTCAAACTGATTTGTTATTACTGTTTCCTCTACTTCTTCTATCAGGGTGTAAAGGCCAAAATATTTTGAGCCTTCACCATAATCAATCCATATTTCACAGAACGCACACCTGGACGATGGAATGCCAAATTCCCTGAAGAGGTCAGCCGCACTCTTTTCCCTCATCAGGCTTATATCATCAAAACCGTTCGACAGATTCAGTTGCTTGAAGCCATAAAATCTCTGATTCTTTATTGCCGGATAATTATTCTCAAACTCGTCAAAATCAAGTTTGAAAGAGTATTTGCTTATATTTCTTCTAATACATTCTTTCAGACTTGAATTTCCCTTATATCGTATTCCAACCTTGTACCATTCCTTCCCGTTGAACCTGAAGGAGCAAGGCACCCATATAGGCACCCAGCCCGGAGTGACTACCAGCTGATTATTTACAAAACGTACATTTGCACGAAGGTCACCCTGCATTTTATTCCACTCCTTTGACGAAATAATTATATCAAAACGCTGTACTTTATCCTCAGGAAAAACGATACTGTAGTTGGGTGAAATATTGTTACCGTGTGTTTCTTCTGACCAGTCGGGTGTTAAGATAAATGATTCTGACCACTCTTTTTTGCATCCTGAAATCTGCAGAGTGAGCATCAAAATTACCAGGCTTCGAAAAAAGAAAACAAATTTTTTTCTGAAGTTGTGTAAAACTGTCACTTTATGAATACTTTTACAAGGTTGATAGTTAATGAACTTCATTTATTATCTGGTTTTATGCAACCGCAATTTTTATACAAAAATATTATAAATTCGGCCCGATTCTTATGAACTCCAGAGGAAAATCAATATACAGCTTGTTTACATTGAAAGGAGATATCCTTACTGCTCTGGTATGGAGGCTTGCTCTTAGTATGCTTCTTCTTAGCCTTTCGAGAGTTGGTTTTTATATCTTTAATCATGCCATGTTTCCTGGTATAAAGTTTTCAGAAGTTCTAGCAGCTCTCAGGGGTGGAATTGTTTTTGACCTTTCAGCTCTTGTCTATTATAATTCACTTTTCATCCTTCTTCAGATTATTCCGTTTGATATAAGGTATCACAGGATTTACCAGGGCATTTCAAAATGGCTGTTTTTTACGGTGAACTTCCTGATGCTCTCGATGAACGGAGCAGATTATGTATATTTCAGATTTCTAGGTAAGAGAGCAACTGCCGATGTATTCGGAACATTCAGCAATGAAACGAATCTTGTCCCATTATTTTTCAGATTCCTCGCCGACTACTGGCCTGCAACACTCTATACAATATTTCTTATTGTATTGATGGTTTTCCTTTATACAAGATTCGAAGTTGTAAAGCCTCAGCCGAAAAACCGGTTGACTTATTTTGGAATAAACTTCCTGATTATGCCACTGGTTGTTCTTCTCGCCATTGGTGCAGCACGTGGGGGATTCAGGCATTCAACCCGACCAATTACTATCAGCAACGCCGCAAGATATGTCAAAAACCCACAAAATGTGGGCATTGTCCTGAATACTCCTTTCAGCATCCTCAGGACATGGGGTAAGAAAGAACTTGTAAGGTATACTTTTTTCAGTGACGAAGAAATTGAAAAAATATATAGTCCTCATCATAAACCTGTACCACGTGGTGAATTCAGAAATCTGAACGTGGTGGTTATTATAATGGAGAGTTTTGCGAGAGAATATATAGGTTTTTATAATAAAGATCTTTCAGGTGGTGCATACAAGGGATTCACACCTTTTCTAGATTCATTGCTTGCCGAAAGTCTGACATATGAGGTAAGCCTTTCTAACGGCAACAAGTCAATTGATGCTATGCCCTCCATACTTGCCTCACTGCCTTCACTTGAGACCCCGTATATAATTTCTCATTATGCTAATAACAGGATTAACGGATTACCTTATCTGTTGAAAAAGAAAGGCTATTATACAGCATTTTTCCATGGTGCACCAAACGGCTCAATGGGTTTTGATGCTTTTGCTCGCATGGCAGGGTTTGATGATTATTTCGGTAAGAATGAATATCCAGATGGCAAAGAGGATTTTGACGGCATATGGGGATTATGGGATGAGCCATTTCTGCAGTTCTTTGCCTCAAAGCTTGATGAATTCAGAAAACCTTTCATGGCCTCTGTATTTACAGTTTCGTCACATCACCCTTTTAAAGTTCCGGAGAAATATATCGGTAAATTTCCTGAAGGACCAATACCTATATGTAAAACAATAAGCTACAGTGATTATGCCCTCCGAAAGTTTTTTTATGCTATAAAGAACAAACCATGGTTCGACAGCACATTGTTCGTTATAACTGCCGATCATACTAATGAAATAATATTCAGAGAATACCAGAACGTTTACGGACACTTCAGTGTTCCTGTCGCTTTTTATATGCACAATAGTAACCTTAAAGGGATCAGTAATCGAATTGCACAGCAAATTGACATTATGCCTTCAATTCTTGGCTTCCTGAATTATGACGGTGAGTTTATAGCTTTTGGTAACAACCTTTTCGACGAATTATCTGAGTCGTTTGCATTTAATACCATGGGAAGTAATTACTATATTTTCATTGATGAATATGTTCTGGAAATGGTTGACAATAAGCCTGTATCTCTTTATAACTTCAGGAAAGACAGGTATTTTGAAAAGAATCTAATTGGTCAACTTCCTGACATTCAGAGTAAAATGGAAGCCAAACTCAGGGCTGTTATTCAGGAGTACAACCGGCGGCTCCTGGATAATGATCTGACAGTTAAAGAAAATTAAAAAGAATTGACTATTAATTTTGAAACGGACATTAAATCTTTATCTATTTTAACTTCAACAGTTCATTTTTTTATATACTTTTATCCTGTTCAAACCGTATTTCATTAATTAAAATTTTTACTATATGAATTCAAGAAGAAATTTTATCAGACTGGCCGGAACGGGGCTTATTGCAGCAGGAATGACTCCGATAAACTTTTCTCAGCAGACGCAGAAAAAACAGGTTACAAAGGCTGCAAAAACACCCGATCTGTTTGGACTTGGAATGGCTGGCTACACTTTTGCCCAGGTTCCACTGGAAAAAGCAATTGAAATTATGAAAAGGGTAAACGTAACAAACCTTTCCCTTAAAGATGTCTATTTGCCATTAAACAGTAATCAGGAGACAATTACTTCAGTAATTAACAAGTTTAAAGAGGCTGGAATTACTGTTTATACAGTAGGTGTTATTTACATGAAGAGCGAACAGGCAGTAGACCAGGCATTTGAGTATACAAAGATGGTAGGGGTTAAAATGATGGTGGGAGCACCAAACTATGAACTTTTACCATATGTCGAAAAAAAGGTGAAGGAATACGACATAAAAGTTGCAATTCATAATCACGGACCTGACAATCCACTATTTCCGAATGCGACAGATATCTGGAATCATATCAAAGATTTGGATCCAAGAATTGGGATATGTCTCGATATCGGGCATACAGTGCGCGATGGTGAAGATCCGTCTCTGGACGCCGAACGGTATGCAAAAAGATTGTTCGACGTTCATATAAAGGATGTTACAGATGCATCCAAAGCGGGCAGAACGGTAGAAATGGGTCGCGGTGTTATAGACATTCATAAATTTATTACAACGCTCAGAAAAATAAAGTATAGCGGTATGTGCAGTCTTGAGTTTGAAAAAGATATGAAAGACCCGCTTGCAGGTATAGCTGAATCTATTGGATACTGGAGAGGAGTACTATCAGTATAATGGAATAGATAACCCTCAAAACTCCTTACACTGGAAAATTCATGCTCTGGAGGGTTCTCATAATAAGTTTTTAAGTTTATTCTTTTGCAGAATTAAAAATTACGATTAATTTTGCAGCACTTTTAAGTGGGGTGCGGTAGTTTCCCGAGGTGTCGGGATTAGAATACCGGCCTGTCATCCCGAGGACTCGGGACGGGTTCGAGAAGCGAAATGTAGGAGGGAATGGCAAATCTGTTAAGGAGAGATAATAAAAGTTCTTTAAATAAATTAAGATTGTTGGTGCGGTAGTTCAGTTTGGTTAGAATACCGGCCTGTCACGCCGGGGGTCGCGGGTTCGAGTCCCGTCCGCACCGCGAGGGAGGGGGTGAATTCACCCCTTTTTTTATGGTCTATACAGTATATATACTTCGAAGCCAGGTTGATGGCTCTTTTTATATTGGTTATACCAGCAAC
>JAKPDL010000105.1 GCA_029552825.1 Bacteroidota bacterium | reverse complement strand
GCTACTATTCCGATAACGCCTTTACGCCAGTTTGGATTATACAATACTGTAGTCTTGGCATTCATACTTCGAGGGTCGTCGGATATCATTCTCATTGCCTCGGTTGTTATTATCCGGTCTACATTGCGGCGCTCGGCGTTGTAGCTGCTTATCTCCTTACTGATGTCTGCTGCCAGTCTGGGGTCTTCAGAGATCAGCAGGTTAACGGCTTTGCCGCCCGTTTCCATCCTGCCTGCGGCATTAATCCTCGGACCGATTCTGAATACCACATCTTCCACAACCAGTTCCCTGGAGATTTCTGATTCTCTTATTATTTCCCTTAGACCCACCCTTGGTGACTGATTAAGTTGTTTAAGCCCGTAATATGTAAGGATTCTGTTTTCACCCGTTATTGGCACTATATCCGATGCGATGCTCACTGCAACAAGGTCGAGGAAATGAGTAATTTCACTGAATGGGATTCCATGCACACGAGAGTATGCCTGTATGAGTTTAAAGCCCACTCCGCAACCCGATAGTTCCTTATAGGGATAGCTGCATCCTTCCTGTTTAGGATCAAGTACCGCAACGGCGCATGGTATTTCGCTGCCAGGGTAATGATGGTCGCAAATGATTACATCGAGGCCCTTTCCTCTGGCATACTTTACCTTATCTGTTGCCTTTATACCACAATCGAGGGTTATAATAAGTTTGCAATTATTATCTACTGCATAATCAATGCCTTCAAACGACACACCATAACCTTCCCGGTACCGGTCGGGGACATAATAAAGAACGTTGGGTGAGAACTGCCTGAGGAATGAATACATCATTGCTACAGCCGTTGTACCGTCAACATCATAGTCGCCATAGACAAGTATTTTTTCATTCTTGCTTATAGCTGAGGAGATACGGTCGACTGCAATATTCATTCCTTTCATAAGGAAAGGATCATGAAGATTGTCGAGTGAAGGATATAAAAACAGATGAGCATCTTTGGGTGTAAGGATACCCCGCTGTACCATCAGATTGGCAATAGATTCCGGTATCTTAAGATCTTCTTTCTCAAGATCTTCTTTCAGCCTCTTAACAACAGCACAATCGCCTCTTTCCTTGATGACCCATCTTTTTTCCAGCATATCTTCTTCAGTTAATAAATTGAAGGTCAAAAACTTCTGCAAGGCTCTTCCTGAGATATTTTTTAATTTCTTCCATATCCTGTTTTTTGCCCAGTTCCTTTTCGAGCGAAGTCACTCCACGGTCGGTAAATCCGCATGGATTGATATAATTAAAATATTCAAGTTGAGTGTTTACGTTAAAAGCAAAACCGTGCATTGATATATAACGGCTGGCGCGTACACCTATTGCACATATTTTCCGTGACTTTTCCCTCATGCTGCTGTCCAGCCACACGCCTGTTGCACCTTCGAGGCGTTCGCCCTTTATTCCAAAAAAAGCAAGGGTTCGTATCACTGCTTCCTCAAGTCCGTGTATATAACCCTTCAGATTGGTGCCGATGGCTTCAATGTCGAAAATCGGATATCCGACTATCTGGCCGGGTCCGTGATAGGTTATATCTCCTCCCCTGTCGATGCGGTAGAAAGAAGCATTCTTTGCCTGCAGCTGTATGTAATTGAGCAGCAGATTGTTCTCGGAACCGTTCTTCCCAAGAGTATAAACATGAGGATGTTCAACGAAAATGAGTGTGCCCGGTGAAACCAGAGAAACTTTTTCAGATGACTGAAAGGCACTCTTTTTTTCCTCAACCATACGGTTGAAAATTTTTGTCTGGTAATCCCAGACTTCTTTAAAATCCTTCAGCCCAATATCCTCATATTTAACACTATAGCTCAATGGGAAACTTTTTTCAATGATATGTAAATATATGTATTTT
>JAKPDL010000097.1 GCA_029552825.1 Bacteroidota bacterium | reverse complement strand
CAAATACGTGGGGGGATACAACTATTGGAGAGATAATAAAACCAGTAAGATGTCTTTTTCAATGCATGATGGTGAAGGGTCACTGGTTGAAATCTTAAACTAATTTTTTGTTAAACAAAATAATAAGTATTATATACTTATAAAATAAACTATAGTATGTAACAAGTGAGATGAGAAAAATGGATGTAAAAAATTTCACTACAAAAATTTTAGAGAACTGGCCTATAAAGAACGTTGAATTTGAGACTGTATTAGAAATCGTGAAAATTGCAGAGGAACGAAAAATATTCGGGTATAAATTTGAAGATGAAATTGAATCCAAATTTGGAGTGTCAAACGGATTCGCACACCACGTGGCAAATGAAATGAAAATGTATAGAAAGGTGAACTATGGAACAAAGAGAAGTCCAGAAGAAGCAAGAGCAGACCGGGTATTAAGAATTCGAGATTCAACCGGAAAAGCAACAGCACGGAAATTTAACTAAAATTTTTAAGAGGAAACGAACATGACAACAGGAACCGCCAAGATTGTAAAGACTGAAGAACCTGACCCGTGGGGAGATTTGAATCAGGAGGATTGGTAAATATGGCAAAGATGTCTGTTTACGAGGTTATCACAACCAAGATAATCTCCCTTATTGAATCGGGAAAATTGGATTGGAGAAAAACGTGGAGCATGAAAGCCCCGGTCAATTATGTATCAGAGAAACCATACAACGGCATTAATTTCATTATGCTTGCATTCTCCGGTGAGACATCCCCATACTGGCTAACCTACAAACAAGCCACTGAACTCGGGGGGAATGTAATGAAAGGAGCGAAGGGATACCCGGTCTGCTTTTACACCTTAAAAGAAGATGAAGACTCAACCCCTGAAAAGCCAAAGAAACGCGGTGTATTCAAGTATTATACGGTATTCAACCTTTCACAATGTGAAAACATACCCGCAAAGGATGACCCAGTTCAGGACGTAAAAAGCAAAGATGAAATCATGGAGATGGTATCCAGACACAACCCCAAAATTATCCGTGGGAGACCTGCATACAACCCGAGAAAAGATATAATCAAAATGCCAAACCCCGAAGAGTTTGAATCATCTGATGCATATTGGAAAACATTCTTCCATGAATTCACTCACTGGACCGGTCACGAATCAAGGCTTGCCAGGGATGGTATCATGGAGATAAATGAGTTCGGAAGTGAATCATATTCAAAGGAAGAACTGATTGCAGAACTCGGGTCAGCATTCTTATCCATGAAGTTCAATCTGTCAGAAGTGGGAGAGCAGGAAGCCGCGTATATTCAGTCATGGATTAAACCCCTGAAGGATGACCCAAAGATGATTATCCAAGCTGCTAGCAAAGCACAGAAAGCGATGGAATATCTCATAAACTAATTTTTCAGGAGAATAGATGATTATGCAATACGTTGAAGGCCCGGATGGGAATTGGGTATTAGAAGAGATGGAAATGCCAGAATTCGTGGATACAACTGGAGTTATCAGGAAGAAACGAAAAAGTGATGTTATCGCGGCAGACATCTTCAGATACCTGGATAATCACGATTCAATCGGAGAACTCATTTATCATTTCAATAAACAGTCAAAAGATGACTTAATTCACAGTATCTCCAAAATAATATACTGCCATATCGGAGAATAGTTTATGAGTAATTACATACTATACTTGTATATGCCGTGTCCAGATTGTTTATCGGATAATATCAAAAAGTCCGGGTTCGTTCAAGCGAAAACCGGAATGCAGCAACGATACGTATGCAACGATTGTGGACGCACATGGACAGGTATGGGAAGGCCGAAAACCCCGGTG
>JAKPDL010000086.1 GCA_029552825.1 Bacteroidota bacterium | reverse complement strand
GAAGGAAATAACATGGGAGCTGACAACGGCGCTTTATAACGCATTAAAGGATCAAATCACCTATCCTGTTTATAAGGTTATTCCAAAGCCACCTGAAAGTGCTTATGTGTACATAGGTAATGTGACTTATAACACAGAAGGGACAAAAGATGACTGGCTTTACAGCGGTATGGTGACAATAAGGGTTGTGGATGAGAGCCATGCGGCAGGTGATTTGAAGGAAGCACTTGAGGTTGTTAAAGAGATAAGGCAGATACTTAAGCCTAATAAAACAGCGGTGCTTTCACTTTCAACATCAAATAATATTATCTTCTCACCTGCAAGCACAAGCGCAACGATTACACTTTCGGAAGAAGGACTTGCAAGGAATGAAATTTTTGATATATATAGATTTGTTATTGAATGAATGAAAATTATGTTTAACAATTAAAACGATAGAAAGATGGCAAAAATTAATGGAACTCTGTATTGTGTTTTCGACGGTAGCGATAGAATACTACACACCGATTCGGCATCGCTAAACGTTGATGTTGATCTGCCAGAAACTACTAACAAAGAATCAGGAGGTTGGGAGAAGCATGAAATTGACGGTAAACGTTCATGGACAATAGACTTTGCGGGTCTTTATGATGAGACTGGCACTGGAATTACACCTGATGAGATAATCGGGAAAATTATCGCCAGAACTCTCGATGTGACCGTTTACTTTAAACCAACCTCAGGCAGCACCAAAGGCTGGACAGGTGCGGGGAAGTATAAAAATATTAAAATCGATGCTGATTCTGAATCACCTATTAAATTCAGCGGGCAAATCATCGCAAATGGTGCTTTGAGCGTAACCACCTAAAGATAAAGAGTCATGGCAAAAATTAACGGAAGTTCGCTAATTCTTTATGCTGACGGTGAGGCTATCGCGGGACAGCGCAGAGGCTCTCTTAACATTGAAGCTGACCTGCCTGAAACAACTGATAAGTTTTCGCAGGGCTGGGAAGAACATGATGTGGACGGCAAGATATCAGGCACTATCGACTTTGACGCGCTGATGTCAACAACAGGGCTTTCAGCTGAAGGACTTTTAAATAAAATAATTGACCGCGAAGACCTTCTTGCTTTGTTTTACAGCGAGGACATGACGAAGCTCTTCCTTGCAAAGACAAAGCTAAAAAGTCACAAAGTAGAGGCTCCAGGCGAGCAGCCGATGGCGCTGTCGGGAAGCCTTCAGATAAATGGCAAGGCTTATTTTGTGAGTGGCAACCTGATGCCTTCTTCTTTTGATGCCTATACTTATTCAAGTTTTTCATGGGATGAAGAGGAAAAATTTGGAACAATTCATGCGATAAATTCTTCAGGATGGGTATATGCGAGAGCAATAATAAATCAAAGCATTACAACTGATGATATATTTCTTTTTGTAGGCTTTTTTTCTCGTATAAGTGGAGAAGTTCCTTTGGTTCGATTACTTAATAGTGCTGGCAGTGTTATTAGCAACGAATCGTATCTTACAGAAGGAGCAAATTTAATTGAATTTACTGCAACAGGTTCAGACACTACTTTTAAGTTGGATATTACAAATAATTATTCAACAGAATTTTATATTTATAACACAATGTTGTTTAAGCTATGAAGCTGCCTTTTTTCTCATACTGGCGGGCTGCCTATATCGAAAAGGATGTTCCTTTTGAGCTCAGAATTGGAACGCTGGAGGATATTTGCGAAGAGCTTAAGATTGAGTTCTGGCAGATGAAGGAGTACGCAGAAAAACATCCTGATGCCTTTAACATTGAGCTTCTCTGGCAGGGCTATCTGACAGGCTGCAGGCTGCAATTCCGCAAGCCTCGATATAAGAAGGCTCAGGCGATTGTCTGGTACAACAAGATGAATCGTGAGATGCTTGAGGAGCTGAAAAAGAAGATGGAAGAATTGTATGGTAAATTGACTTTGCATAATAATAAAAAAAAAGTGACGAAGAAGAAAAATTGACATTCAGTAAATTACGTTCTTTTGCGATTGGTGACCTGGGATGGAGCCTTGAGCGTTATAGGAATAGCACGATGTTTGAATTGAGCGAAGCGCTAAAAGGTTACTGGCGAAACTGGGAGAGGACAACATCGTGGCTGGCAAGAAGGTTGACATTTTATTTGATAACCGGTAATCCTTATATAAAAGATAAGCCAGCGGATGAAAAGGAATTGTGGAGGCTGAAGGATGATGAGGAAGAGGACAAAATAAAGGCAAAGGAGATAAAAAGCAAAAAACTTACAAAAAAAGAAATTGAGGAAGTTGAAAATATCTTAAAGCATGGCATTAAAAGATCTGATAATACGGATAAGAGGTGATAAGAGCGACCTTGACCAGAAGCTCGAAGGTGCTGGTGGCAGTCTGGGAAAATTCAAACTAAAAGCTCTTGCCCTGGCAGGTGCTATAACGGGAGCCGTTGCAGGTGCCTTTGCCGTGTTCAAAAAAGCTCTCGAAAGCACGAAAGCAGGAAGCGACCTTCTGGAAAGAAGTATCGCAACGGCAAAAGGAGCATTAGGTGGGTTTTTTACAACTATTGGCGCAGGCAATTTTAAATTTTCGGACATTATTGAGAATATGAAAAAAGGAGCCAGGGCGGCTCGGGAGTATACTTTCTCAATGCAGCTACTTCAAGAACAAATAGCATCAAGTAATCTTAATAAGGCTTATTTGGAATGGGCTAAGAATGAAGCAATGGTCAATGCTTACGAGACAAAGAACGCTGCCGAAAGGAGAAAATTCATTGAAGAAGCAATAAATTTACAAAAACAGATAACAGCAATTGAAAAAGAAGAAGTTGACAAACAAATTGAAGTATTTGAGAGAGCTTATATTGAGAGAATGCCTGATGCAGCAAAGAAATTTGAAGGAAATTTACATGATGTATTTCTTGCGCTCTCACGTCAGAGAAAATTACTTGATGAACTTGCAGTAAACTATAATCAAAAGAAAGGACAATTTGTTTTTGGAAGTAGTGCGGAATGGAAGAAGAATTATGAGACATTAGAAAAGTTAGGGCAGCAAATAGGAATAAGTAATGTTGAAGCTGTCAGGACACTTGCAGAGGCTTATCTGTATCTTGAAAATGTGATGTATAAAACAGATATGCCTTTATCAAAATATGTTGAGTTATTAACTAAAAGCGTTAATGTAGAGGCAGAAGGCGAGGCAGCATTGAAGTTAATGACAAGAATGTTTACAAATTTATCAGCTGAGACAAAAGAAGCTAATACAGAGCTTGAGAAATTAAAAGAGCAATTCGTCGGCCTTACTAAAATAAGCATCGAGCCTAAACAACTCGACCTTGGCTTGCGACCAATGAAACAACAAGTTGTGGCAACAACAAATGAGTGGAGGGGGATAATTGATTCGCTTAATAGTTTTGTTGCTTCTTTTGCAGCAGACTTTATTGAAAGTCTCGGTATGGCTTTAGGCGGCGCAAACATAGAAGAACTCGGTAAATCACTTCTGCTTTCTTTTGCCGACTTCCTGGCTCAGCTTGGAAGGATGTTGATTGCTTATTCAGGAGCTTTGCAGGCTTTTCAATTTACATCCAGTAATCCTGCAGCCTGGCCTGTTGCTCTTGCGGCTGGT
Organism: Bacteroidota bacterium; assembly: GCA_029552825.1. Lineage (GTDB taxonomy): Bacteria > Bacteroidota > Bacteroidia > Bacteroidales > VadinHA17 > LD21. Next base: position 2,826 of record JAKPDL010000086.1, on the reverse strand, counting down.
GTTGCAGCACTTGTTGCAGCTGGCGCAATTAAGGCAGCGATACGCGGAGGCATGAATACAGTAGCCCATGGTGGAGGCGGAGGTGGGGCTGCTTATAATGCTGAAGCAGGAAGCCTGCGGGTTGTGGTGGAAGGAAAGTTAAGAGGAAAAGACATATATTTCGCAAACAGACGCTTTGAAGAGATAAAAGGATGAGCTTTGGGGTAAAATACAGAATTGAATATTGTGACCTGCGTCAGCTAACGTGGAAGATAGATTTTCTGGAGGATGGCTATTCGGGAAGTATCACGACGCTGACGGCATCGGCTAATCCTTTAAACATTGAATTTGACAGTGGCTCAGATGTATTTAGTGATCCTGTAAAGCCTTCTACAGCAACAATAAGAGTGTTTGCCGAAAGCGACTTTCAACTTGCAGATCTTTACAGCACGGAAGATTTACATTATCTTGTTAAGATTTACTACAATGATACAACACTTCTCTGGCAGGGATGGCTCAGGATGGATGACTTTGAAGAAGCTTATGATGATACACCTTACGAAATAACAATAAAAGCCGAATGCGGATTGAATTATCTAAAAAATGTTGAATATAAAGGTGCTGATGGTGAATATTACACAGGAAGAAAAACTATTGCTCAGATCATCTTTGATATCTTTGAGAAAATAAATTACACGGACGGCTTTAAAGAATTTGTGAACATCTATGACGTAGGAATAAGTAAAGGTACAGGTGATTCAGTTTTTGACCAGATTTACATAGATGCCGAAGTTTTTAAAGAGAAGAATTGTTATGAAGTTCTCGAAAGTATCATGACAGGCTTCAATGCTACGATGCTGATGATTGACGGAGTGTTCTATATTTACAGAGCAAAAGAATTAACGAGCGCAACAGTGTATGGACGTTACTTCACTTCAGCAACGTCAAAGACATCAACGTCCATTTCACCAGCTCAATACATAAAGAGGACAGGTTATTCTTCTGATTTGATTCAGCTTCCAGGAGGCAAAAGCCTTATTATCGCGCCATCTGGCACAATTGAATGTAATCATGATTACGGCTATAAAGAAAGTTGGATAAAGAACTGGGAGTTTAAAGCAGAGACATTTAGCGGGAATTTAATTAGTTATTATAGTGTAAAAAATTGGTCAAAAGCGGGCATTCCTGATTTTTACCCATTAAATTTATTACTTCCAGAAGAAAAAGATGGCATTGCATTTTCAACGTATGTGGCAAGCGGTGCAGGATATAATAATTATTTCTACCAGTCATTTGGATCTTATGCGAAGTCATCTTCTAAAGCTCTTGGCTTTGAATTTCAAATGTGCTGTATATCGAACAGTTCTTTTAATAATGCCAAATTATACATTGAAATAAAAGCTGACGGCGGAAGTTATTATCTGACAAATGATACAAACACATCCCTTAAATGGAGCACCACGTCGGCAAAGATACAGATAACTCATAATGTGACGGCAGGAGACACGGGCTGGAAAAAAATATCTTACTCAATACCTTCCCTGCCAATAAGTGGAACATATACCATAAAAATATTTACGAAAACACAAAGTACTAATGTTTATTTTATTGGAATTAAAGACATAAAATTTTTTCAGACAGCCGACACAATTTTGTTTTATAAAACACGTCTACGTGCAAGATTGTTCAACAAATGGACTGTATGGAGAAGCCCCTGGAGGCAAAAAACAAAATATGTTGACGAGGCAGAGGTTGTGCAGAAAAAATATACGGTTGAAAATAGCATCAACGGCAAGAAAGTGGAATTTAATTATCTGATAGGAGATGTCATTGACAGTAACGTGGATAACATACCTGAACAATTTAGCGGAGCGCTGACTTATGTGTCAACAGTCAATGATTACGACAAGTGTTATCCTTCCGGTACAAGCGGTTCTATTGATATTACGGCTGGCGGTGTTACAAGGAGAATGGAATATTGGTACGATTTACGTTATACATGTTCTTTGTTTGTTAGTCTATATGCCAGCGATTACGCAGCTGTAGGCATTACCTTAACTGATGATTATGACGGAGATTATTTTATAAGTTTTCAGGCAGCTTTTGAAATGAATACTTCCTGGTCTCCTGTTAGTGGCGATCTATTTCTTACAGTAGATAATATTCCTGAACAATTCTGCGGAGCGCTGACTTATGTGTCAACAGTCAATGATTACGACAAGTGTTATCCTTCAGGAACTTCAGGCTCACTCGACATAACGGCAGGCGGAGTGACAAGAAGGATGTATTTTGATCTTGATCTTGAAGAGACGTGCAGGGGATTTTATTATTCTTACCTGAGTGATTATGCTGCTGCGGGAATTACGCTAAATTACGGCTATGATGGTAATTATTACGTAAGTTTTCAGGCAGCTTTTGCGATGAACACTTCATGGTCTCCAATAAGCGACACATTGTCTCTTACGATAAGCAACATAACAAATTATTCAACTGAGCATTATCCGACTTCTTCATGGTCGTCGCGCGGAGGCAGTGAGGCAGATTCGCTGATAGAATTTATTGCAAACGAGATGGCACTTCAGTATTCACGTCCAAAACAGATGCTTTCGCTACCAATTGCTGATCTGGATGATAGTGCTTTCGGCTTTAAACTTATTGGCTGCCTTCAGGATAATTTAAATAAATATGGCAGTAATAATAGAAATTTTGTTTTTTCGAGAGGAAATTTTGATTTATACAATAGAATATATGACATTGATTTAATTGAGATTGTTTAACTTTTAAAAATTTAAAGATATGAGAAAGTATGTTGATCAAAAGCTGAACATTGTAAAAGTAAGAGCGATA
>JAKPDL010000077.1 GCA_029552825.1 Bacteroidota bacterium | reverse complement strand
GCCATATCCTAGAATAGGCATCCGGTCCGGTATTGTATCTGTATATCCTCAGAGAATAATCAGTATAAGTATCGTCTCCGTGAAAATCAATCCCCGAATATCTGTTTCCTGTAGATTTTTCGCTTACCTCAATCCAATTTGTATAAAGAGTACTTGATATAACCGATTGGCCGTTCACATCCAGCGCAACTGTCGGATTTGATGTTCCGATTCCTACATTACCTGAAGATCTGAAAATGTTTGTTCCGTTTGTCTGCCACTGTTCAGAACTTTTTGCCACCTGGGCATACGGCACCGACCATAACGGACTAACTCCCATATCCTTCCATCCGCCGTAATCTATTTCGGTTTTGATGTATTTCGGAGTAACACTCCAGTCAATATCTGCAAAAGTTGCGGCAGTACCTGCCTCTCTGGTACCCTGTCCCACAACAAGGGTAAGCATGCCAAAATCGTTGGTTGTTACCGATGGGTGCAACTCCTGCCAGAAGATTGTACCGCCTGTTTGTGAACTCTGTATGGTGATGCGCACTTGCATGGCAGTGTTTGTAATGGGATTGCCCGAAGCATCGCGGGCAATGGCCTGATAATTGAAACCTTGCGGAATCTGGCTCAGAGCACAGAGCACGGAGCTCAGAGCAAGAATTATCGAAAGAAAAAATTTTGTTTTCATTTTTGTTAGGTTTTATCAGATTATTGAATTTATGTTAATTATCTGCATAACTTTCTGGCTCATTTATTTGCTACCTCTTCTGCTCCCTGTGTTCACCCAAATGGAGACATTTACTGCCATACTCTTACCTCCCTGGAAAACTCCTATTTCTACAGGAAGAGCGAGGCAAACTCAAAAAAGCACTTCTATTCTTTAGGCCTGCACAGGTTTAATGTTTATATTTTTTCAGGCTGAATGGCTCAAAAAATCGTGGAGAACGAAATTTCGGGTCAAGAAGCCTGTGGTTTTACAATCATTTGACAACAAGTTACATATGCAAATTATGAAAAATAAAAATTCGAGTCAAATTTTTTTGACGAATGGAGAATAAACGTAAATGAACGGAGGATTTTTTTAGATGAATGAAAAAAGGCAGTCTAACCAGGAGGAATTGACCAGCGATGTTGGGTTGGGGGTTCAAGGGTTTAAGGTTTAAGGTTTAAGGTTTAAGGTTCAAGGTTCAAGGTTCAAGGTTCAAAGGGTTCAGGGTTTAAGGGTTTCAGGGTTTAAGGGTTTCAAGGTTTAAGGGTTTAAGGGTTTATGTTACCAATTGCGCCGGGAACGAAGGGTTCGTTCTCTATTAAACCTCCAGGTACGGCGCCTGTGTTTGTCATTGTTCCGTGGCTAAAAACATGCCGCTCCTGTCATAGGTTAAAAAATTAAATTAAACCTATAAACAATTTGATCAACAATTTATTAACGTTAAATGTGTGAGTTATTTTTACTAAAAAGTGTTGTATTTCTGAAAAAAATAATACATTTGCAGTCTCATTCAGAAAAGGTAAACTCATAAAAATCATACAATGAAAAGAACATATCAGCCATCGAGAAGAAAGAGGTTAAACACTCATGGTTTCAGAAAAAGGATGTCGACAGCCAATGGGCGGAGGGTGCTTTCAGCCAGAAGGGCCAAAGGCAGAAAGAAGCTGACTGTTTCCGACGAAAAAAGGGTTAAGTAAGAAATTAAAAAAATAACCTTATAATAAAGGGTACTGCCAGAAAAAGCAGCACCCTTTATTATTTTACCAGGATTATCCTGAATAGCCCACGATGATGGAAAAAGAAAACAGCCATAAATAATTTGTAATTTTGACCACCAATTATAATGAAAGAATTTCTGACACATATAAAAGACGAATTTCTCAGACGCACAGCAGAAAAAGTTTGTGAAGGAGAACGTCTTTCACCCGCTGAAGGCCTATTACTTTATGAAAAGGCATCTCTTTCATTGCTTGCAATGCTGTCTGACACAGTCAGAAGACGTCTTAATGGTGATATTGTCTTCTTTAACTGCAATTTTCATATTGAACCTACAAATATTTGCATCAACAATTGCCTCTTCTGTTCGTACCGCAGGAAAGCAGGCGAACCGGGTAGCTGGGAATACAGTATTGATGAGATGCTCGAAACAGTGAAAAAATTTGACAGTAAACATGTTACTGAAGTCCATATAACAGGTGGTGTCCATCCGTCAAGGGATATAATTTTTTACTGCGAACTGATAAAAAGAATTCACAATCACAGGCCCGGACTTAGCATAAAGGCTTTTTCGGCAATTGAGCTTGATTATATGTTCAGCAAGAGCGGTCTGTCAATAGAAGAAGGACTTAAGATGCTGAAGGAGTGTGGACTTTCCTCCATTCCTGGCGGCGGAGCCGAGATTTTTGATGAAAATATCCGCAACAAAATCTGTCCGGGTAAAACCTCTTCCGAAAGGTGGCTGGCTATTCATGAAACTGCCCACCGCCTTGGAATACCATCAAATGCCACCATGCTTTATGGACATATCGAAAATTATAACCACCGTATCGACCACATGGAACGCCTCCGCAACCTGCAGGACAGAACAGGTGGCTTTAACGCCTTTATCCCTCTTAAATATAAAAAGCATAACAATCCCCTCTCGTACACCGGAGAAGTAAATATTCTTGAGGATCTTAGAAACTATGCCGTGGCAAGGATTTTTCTCGATAACTTTCCTCACCTGAAAGCCTACTGGCCCATGCTTGGAAAAGAAAATGCCCGGCTCAGTCTCTCTTTCGGAGCCGACGACCTTGACGGCACCATAGAAGATACTACAAAGATATATTCAATGGCAGGGGCTGCCGAAACCAATCCTTCCATGAGTATTGAAGAAATAACCGGACTCATCCGACAGTCAGGTTACATTCCTGCTGAAAGGGATACTTTCTACAATATCATAAGAGAACTCTGACGAGCAGCATAATATGACACTGTTATGTTCCAATATAATTTTATCTTTGCCTCTGCGTTTTTCTAATGTAAACCATCTTTATGAGTCTGAAAGAGTTCCTTCTGAGTAAAATATTTTTCAAGAATCTCGGACTTGCAATTGCCATCGTACTGGGTTCAATCTTTCTTGTGCTGCTGTGGCTCAATATCTATACACGACACGGGCAGGCAAGACCTGTTCCGGATTTTTACGGCCTTACACTGGAAGAGACAGCGAAGCTGGCAAAAAAACACAAACTGCGGTTTCAGATAATGGATTCTGTTTATACAAATGCTGTCCCGAGAGGCTGTATAGCAGAGCAGAACCCGAAACCCGGATACAGGGTGAAAAAATGGAGAAGAATTATTCTGACAATCAATGCTTTCAATCCCGAGATGGTAGAAATGCCCGACCTTACCGGGCTGCCCAAAAGACAGGCACTGGCGCTACTTCAGACTACAGGACTCGAGGCCGGTAAACTCATCTACGTGCCAGACCTCTCAGTTGACGTCGTACTGAAACAACTCTACGACGGCAAGGAAATTGAGAAAGGACAACCTGTCCAGAAAGGCTCAGCAATCGATCTTGTACTCGGAAAAGGACTCAGCAATGAGAGAACTCCTGTTCCCAACCTCATCGGAATGAATTACGACCGGGCAAAAAATAGTGTGCTAAGTGCATCACTTAACATAGGAGCATATATTTTTGATAACACCGTTAAAAACAGGGATGATTCAACAAAGGCTTTCGTTTACAGGCAGAGTCCGGAATTCAACGAAGAAGCCACCCTGCAGCTTGGCTCAGTAGTTTATATATGGCTTACAACCGATTCGGCATTACTGCCTGTTGATTCCACTCTTGTCAGTATACCCGATAGTCTAATTGTAACATCTCCCGGAAACAGTAATGACCAGTAACCCCAGATGCAAAAGAATATTCTTGCATACATCGCTCTTCTGTTATTCTATGGTAACTGCATCAACGCTCAGGAAGTTGTTACCGGACTTTCACGAAACATCTATCTGCAAGCTAATAAATCCCTATCTGAATCAACTAAAAGCACCCAATCAGCCGACACACTCGAACTTCCTTTTTTTGACGATTTTTCTGACAGTTACATTTACCCTGACAGCAAAAGATGGAAAGACAAATTTGCCTTTATTAATAACACTTATTCAGTGAAGCAGATCAGCGCTGGCGTTGCAACACTCGATGCACTCGACAGCGACGGAAGACTCTACGAAACAGCATCGTCATTCGTATTTGAAGCTGATCATCTTACTTCAAAACCCATTAATCTGAACTACAATTCTGATGATAACATCTATCTGAGTTTCTTTTATGAAGCAGGCGGATTATCAGACAAACCTGAACCGGGCGACAGTCTGGTACTGCAGTTCTGGGCACCCGCTGAACAGGAATGGTTTCGCATCTGGAAGGCGCCACTAAATGAAACAAATGGTTTTAAGCCAGTTATTATCAATATTGCCGACAGCAGGTTTCTTAAAAAAGGCTTCAGATTCAGATTCATCAACCATGCTTCACTTTCATCGGCTGTCTCCGATCCGTCAATGGCAGGAAACAGTGATATCTGGAACATTGATTACATTCTTCTTGACAAAAACAGGCATCCTGCCGATACCATCCCGCCCGATGTGGCTTTCACACTGCCTGTCAGGTCTGTTCTGAAAACTTATGAAGAGATGCCCTGGAATCAGTTCAGACAGGTATTCCTTTCAGAAATGGGTCCATATATCACTATTAACTACAGAAATAACGACAGAATCGTCAGAAATGTGACACGCAGCTTCCAGATAACCGATGTATACAATAATAGTGTTGTGCACTCCTTTACTGCAGGTGCCACAAATATTGACTCAGGTGCCGTGGTAACATATAATGCGGGACTAATATATACTTTCAACTCATCCAGTACTGATTCTGCACTTTTCAGAATAAAATGCTACCTGACAACGGATGCATTCGACAGAAAGCAAAATGATACAATTGTATATTATCAGCGTTTCGGGAGATGCTTTGCATATGACGACGGCACATCTGAAGGTGGTTATGGTATAAGTGGACTGGGCTCGCGCAACGCCATGCTGGCATACAGGTTCAAATCATTTGTTCCCGATACGCTGAGAGCTGTACAGATATGCTTTAATGACAGCTATCAGAATGCCAACCAGCGAGCTTTCGACCTGATGGTATGGGATAACAACAAAGGCATTCCAGGAAATGTGATTTACACACAGGAAGATATGGTTGTTAAACAGGGTGAAAGTATTAACGGATTCTACACATACGTTCTAGATAAACCTGTTGAAATAATTGGTGATTTCTTTGTTGGATGGAGGCAAAGATCTGAAACATTCCTGAATGCGGGATTTGACCTCAATACCCCGCATAACGGGCGACAGCTCTATTACCTCAATGGAGAATGGAACGTATCGCAAATGTCTGGCAGCGTGATGATAAGGCCAGTCTTCGGACCTGAGATTAAATCATCAGATATTAACAACCCCCTGTATAACGAAATGCGGATCAAAATATGGCCCAATCCTGCTTCGGAATATATCTACATTGGTATAGGCAATCAACCGCTTGTTTCAGATATCGGCATCACCATAATAGATTTGGCCGGCAGAATAATCCTGAAGTCAAATTATTACAACTCCGACAGGCTTGATATTTCTGCACTGCCGGCGGGAATATATTTTGTCAGTGCTTCGGCAAAATCGAAGATTTTGGGTACAACCAGGCTTATTATTTCAAGGTGAGTGTCTATGAGTGAGGAGGAACTGACTGAGTATCAGGAGCTTTATGAGCATCACCGTTTCAGGGTAGATGCGGGGCAGGCACCTGTTCGAATTGATAAATACCTTGCAACAAGGATTGTAAATGCATCCCGTACAAGGATTCAGTATGCCGCCGAAGCAGGAAATATTCTTGTAAACAATTCACCGGTAAAACCCAGTTACAAGATCAAGCCGGGAGACATTATTCAGGTACTCCTTCCGACGCCACCGCGCGAGATTGAACTTATCCCTGAAGATATTCCTCTCAACATTCTTTATGAGGATGATGATGTAATTGTCATAAATAAGGAGGCAGGAATGGTTGTCCATCCGGCGTACGGCAATTACACAGGAACCCTTGTCAATGCCCTTATGTGGCATTTCAGGGATATGCCGCTTTTCAGCACCGGTGAATTACGTCCAGGACTTGTACACAGGCTTGATAAAAACACTTCGGGCATTCTTGTTGTTGCAAAGAATGAAATTGCACAGAACCGTCTTGCCAGGCAGTTTTTCGACCGTAGAACTGGCAGAATATACAATGCTCTGGTATGGGGCACGCCCGACCCGCCGGAGGGCACAATTACAGGTCATGTCGGAAGAAACCTGAAAGACAGAAAGATAATGCAAGTCTTTCCCGACGGAAGTCATGGCAAACCAGCAGTTACACACTACAGGGTGATTGAGAGTTTCGGTTACGTGTCGCATGTTGAGTGCCGGCTTGAAACCGGCCGTACCCACCAGATAAGAGTTCATTTTGCACACATAAAGCATCCTTTGTTCAACGATGCAGAGTACGGAGGCGACAAAATACTCAGGGGAACAACATTCAGCCGGTATCAGCAGTTTGTAAAAAACTGTTTCGAACTCCTGCCCCGCCAGGCTCTTCATGCCCGAACACTATCCTTCGACCACCCTTCAACAGGCAAAAGAATGACCTTCGAATCAGACCTTCCTGATGATATGAAAAAGGTAATCGAAAAATGGAGGGAGTATACTTCAGGAAAAGCAGAAAAATAATTTCACATTCATAGTCCGTTCAGAATTTAACAGCGTAGCCCAGGGATAAAATATTGGTATTCCTTAGCTTAGGATCCTTGTCGTGCTGGAAAATGTACCCTGCCTGGATATCCGATTTCTTTGTAACGTGATATTCTGCTCCTGCAGAGAGCCTGTATTTGCTTATGCGAAAACCCTCCCCGGCAAAAGCCGGTGAAAAAGATTCATAATAAATATACGGAGCCAGTGGCACTTTGGGTATATCATAATCGATCTTCATCCTTAATCTATACAAATAGGCCGCATCCAGATCCTCCAGATCCTCAATGTATGTTTTTGTACTCCTCTGAAACCTCAGCCTGGCAGAAATATTGAAATCGTTTACAGGATATTTCAGTTTTAGGTCAGCAAAAATCCTGTGACGCCAGTAAAAATTATCATCATCTTCCCTTCTGCTTGTCAGCCTGTAGCTCCCGGCAACTGAAAAACGTTTCGTCAATTTATATTCCAGTCCGCCTTCTATAAAAACCTGGCGTACCTGAGAGGAATTGTTGAAAGTTCTCAACTCACCATTGACTGTTGCATCAAGATTTTTTACAATTTTATGTGTAGTATTAAGCTCAAGCCAGATACCAAAGTCATTTTCCTGACCAGCTAAAACTCCGGAAGCTGAAATAAGAGTAAGAAAAACCGCTATTTTCCTAATCATCTTCATCATCTTCATTTCTTGAGTTATCTTTTTCCGTGACTTTCTCAGGTTCAATGGTTTCATAAAATATTTTCAGATCGCAAGTTCCCCTGAAGAAATTAATTTTTCCTATCTCTACTTTTTTGATATTTTTTATGCCCGTTCTTTCACGGAGATCATTCAGAAGCTCTTCATGCTTCTCAGGTTTTAACAGGTCTATTTTTTCGTATGTTATCAGCTTTGACGACTCATGCCGGAGCAACCAAACCTTTTCAAGGCCAAACGTTATCAGGATTATAACAATATTGCTAAAAAGAATTTCCACAAGTGTTGTATCAGATGTTGTCAGGGCATTTATAACAGAAACCCCTATAACAAGAAACAGATAAGTCATTTCCTTTATAGGAATTGTGTCTGTCCGGTAACGCAGAATGCCAAATATTGCAAATAGTCCAAGGGCAAATCCGACCTGAAGTTTAACATTTTCCAGCAGGAAGCATAGAAGAAAGACTATGTTTGCAATCAGGATGTATGTAAACAGATAGTCTTTACGTCTGGTAGCGGTATAATACAACCATCTTATCAAAATCATTATCACTGCAAGGTTCAGTGAAAACCTCAGCAGAAACTCCAGAAAACCATGAATTTCTATAAATTCAATACCTGAATTATTGACCGAATCGAGTACAGAAATATCCTGAATTTCCATATTAAATTGCTCAATATAATCAACTAATATTTCAGTAATTTCCCGGGTTAATTTTTATGATTCCAGGCTCCGGTTATTTTACTGAAACACGAAGTTAAAGTAATTATTTTAAGATTTAAATAGAAAGGTAAATTAAAAAATCAGGAATTATGTGTAGAGGATCGGTTAAATTACCAGCTACCTCCGGCACCTCCACCACCGAAGCTTCCGCCACCAAAGCCGCCAAAGCCTCCGCCACCGCCAAATCCACCTCCAATACCACCTCCTCCTGAGAATCCACCCCAGCTGCCTCTGTGGGAACGGCTTCCTGAACTCATCATGCTCAGAAGAAGCCATAAAGGTAAATTGCTGCGCCTGCCTGAGAAATGTGAGTGATTTGAACGGCCCGAAATAATAATCATTAACAAACCGATGACAATAATTAATATTAGCGCAGGGATAGTTTCAGGATTTCCTTTTGACTTTTTCCGGTACTCATCAGCTGAAAATTCTCCGGAGGCAAGCAACATAAGGACATCCGTGGCACGATCAAGCCCCCTGAAGTAATCACCCTCCCTGAAGGCTGGGAGTATTTCGTTGTCAACTATATCGGCACATATAAGATCGGGTATTGCACCTTCAAGCCCGTAACCAGTAGCAATAAAAACCTCTCCCCTTGAGGTCAAAGTTTTCGGTTTTACAACTATCACAATTCCGTTGTCGAATCCCTTTTGCCCCACCCCCCATTTCTCGCCAAGGCGCTGTGCATAATCCGAAATTGCATATCCTGCAAGATCTTTGACAATGACAATGGCAATCTGCGTTGAAGTGGTATCGTTAAATGCAACAAGCTTTCTCTCAAGGGCATTAGCCTCATCGCCTGTGAGCAAACCTGCAAAATCGTTTACCAAACGGGGCGGATAGGGTCTGTCAGGAACGTCCTGGGCATATATTGCACTGAAAAAGAGAAAAATAAAAAGTGCCGCCAGTTTGTATCTTATATAATTCATTAATTTTTCTTTTCCGAAAATGTCTCAAATGATATTTCGTCGCTCAGCTCATTAACATCATCTTTCCTGTAAGGGAAAAAAGTCTTCAGCTGGCGGCCAGCCAGTTTAATACCCTCGGCAAGACCTTCGGTAAAAAGTCCATCTTTAAAATATTTTGTCAGAAGTTCCTTTACCTGGTTCCAGAATCCTTCGGGAACTTTTGAGTTGATTCCTGCATCACCAATAACGGCGAATTTTCTGTCGGCTACAGCAAGATAAAAAAGCACACCATTTCTCTCGCGTGTCTTATCCATACCGAGTTTACGGAATATCCAGGCTGCTCTGTCGAGCACATCTTCAGGACAGTGAGTTTCAATGTGAACCCTTATTTCACCGGATGTATCCTTTTCAGCCTCCCGGATAGCTGATAAAATTGTTTCTTTCTGCTCCTTTGTAAAGAATGATGATGCTTTCATGGTTTACACCCCTGTTAAAATTTTACCTCGGGAGCTTTTTCAGCACCTTCAGCCGATTTGAAGTAACCTTTTGGCTGGAACCCGCCTATACTGGCAATGAAATTATTCGGAAAACGCTTGATATAGGCATTGTAAGACTGAGCTACCTCGTTAAACTTTCTTCTCTCAACAGCTATCCTGTTTTCTGTACCTTCAAGTTCTACCTGCAAATCCCTGAAATTTTGTGTGGCTTTTATCTCAGGATATTGTTCCACAACTACCATCAGCCTGCTAAGTGCTGAGCTTATCTCTCCCTGTGCCTCCTGGAAACGTGCAAGTGCTTCTTCGCTCAGATTGGAAGGGTCAACAGTTACAGATGTTGCCTTCGACCTTGCTTCAATAACCTGAGTGAGAGTCTGCTGCTCAAAATTTGCAGCACCTTTTACAGTATTCACAAAATTTGGAATCAGATCCATCCTGCGCTGGTACTGGGTCTCAACATTACCCCACTGACTAACTACAGCCTCATTCATCGAAACCATATTGTTGTAAACCCTGATGCCCCATAGCACCATCATAATTACAAAAAGTACCGCAAGAGAACCAAAAATGAGTCCTATTAAACAACCTTTTTTCATGATAATAAGAGTTTAATTCCAGTTGCAAATTTAGAAGAATTCTGCCGGTTTACAACTCATACATAAGTATACCGGTATGTTTTCAGCAGAATACGGATGACAACCGGTAACCGGCGATTTTCTTTTTTCCTGGCACAATATATCAGATATCTATTAAACAAATTATGCTGTTTCAACAATATTTGTATTATTTTTAGCCTCAAAAATCTACCAAAATGAAACGTTTTTACTTACCTGTTATTTTATTGGCAATAATTACTTTAGTTGCCTGCAAAAAGAGCGAAGAGGTTGTTATATCAATCCCATTTGAGAAATATACTCTTCCCAACGGACTGACTGTTGTCCTGCATCAGGACAAATCAGATCCAATTGTTTCGGTTGCTATTTATTACCACGTGGGTTCCAGCCGTGAATCCAGAGGTAAAACCGGTTTCGCCCACCTTTTCGAGCACATGATGTTCCAGCGCTCGGAAAACGTTGGTGAAGATGAGTTTTTCAGAAACATCCAAAGCGCTGGTGGCACACTTAATGGAAGCACCAATCAGGACAGAACCAACTATTATGAAGTAATCCCTAAAAATGCCCTTGAGCTGGCTCTATGGATGGAATCGGACAGGATGGGATATCTTGAAAATACGATTACTAAAAAATCATTCGCCATACAGCAGAATGTGGTTCAGAACGAAAAAAGGGAAAGTGTCGACAATGCCCCTTACGGATTCAATAATGAACTCATTCTGAAATACCTCTATCCAGAGGGACATCCATACAGCTGGACCGTAATAGGCCGGATGGAGGATCTGGCAAATGCTACTGTTGAAGACGTCAAAGCTTTCCATCGAAAATTTTATGTGCCAAATAATGCATTTCTTGTTATTTCTGGCGATTTTGAGCCAGAGCAGGTGAAGGGGCTTGTGGAAAAATATTTCGGAGAAATACCTTCAGGCGAACCTGTCGAGAAAAGAGATCCTATGAACGTTACCCTCAACTCGACCGTAAAACTTTACCACGAAGACAATTTTGCGAGGGCACCTCGTCTTACTATGGTTTTCCCCACGGTTGAAAGATATTCAAAAGACTCTTATGCTCTGAATTTCCTGGGCGAAATCCTGGCAGGCTCAAGAAAATCACCCATGTATAAGGTACTTGTAAAAGAGAAAAAGCTTACTTCAAACGTTATGGCAAGGAACGGTTCACAGGAACTGGCAGGCAGTTTTACAATATCGGTTACTGCCAATCCTGGGGTTAACCTCACCGAGGTGGAAAAAGCAATTTTTGAGTCATTTGAAAGATTTGAAAAAGAAGGATTTTCTGAGGATGACCTGAAAAAGATTAAAGCACAGTACGAAACCCGCTTTGTGACTCAGTTTGCGAGTGTACAGGGAAAAGCTTTCACTCTTGCAGAATATGTCATGAATACGGGCGATCCGGGATATTATAAAAAGGACCTTGCAAACATCCAGGCAGTTACTATGGACGACATAAAAAGGGTCTATGAAAAATATATAAAAGGCAAAAACTTCGTTGAAACCAGTTTTGTTCCGAAAGGACAGGTTAATCTGATTGCCGAGGGTGCTGTCAAAGCAGATATTGTGGAAGAAGATGTTACCAAACAGACACAGGTTAGCATTGAAGGCATGCCTGAAGAACCTGTTGCAAAAACTCCCACCAAAATTGACCGTAGTGTAAAACCACCCCTGGGTCCCGATCCCGAAGTGACAATTCCTGAACCATGGAAATCATCACTTGCAAATGGTATAAGGATATGGGGTATAAAACATTCCGAACTGCCTATTGTCAGCTATTCGCTGGTAATAGAAGGTGGACGTCTTCTCGATACTCCCGATAAAGCGGGCCTGGCAAACCTTGTTGCAACACTCATGAATGAAGGAACCAAAAACAAGACTCCCGAGGAACTTGAAGACGCTATAGGGCTATTAGGTGCATCGATAAATGTGAGAGCAGGTAATGAGGACATTACAATAAGTGTTAACACTCTTACCAAAAACTTCGAAAAGACCCTTGCACTGGTTGAGGAAATGCTTCTCGAGCCAAGATGGGATGAAGAACAGTTTGCACTGGCCAAAAGCAGAATAATAAACACTCTTAAACGGAATCTTGCAAGTCCGGATTACCTTGCTACACGCACACTTAATAGATTCATTTACGGTGATAATATTCTTGCCTATGACCTTTCAGGAACAGAAGAGTCTGTTGCATCAATAACGATTGACGATCTGAAGGATTTCTACAATAAATATTTCTCACCTTCGGTTACCCGCTTCTTAGTTGCGGGAGATGTTGATCAGCAAAGGGTCGAAGCTGCTCTTGCCGGGCTCAGCAACAGATGGAAGCCGAAGGAGGTGGTTATTCCTGAATTCAAAATTCCGCCTCAACCTGAGAAGTCGCAGATTATTTTTGTTGATGTGCCAGGTGCAAAACAGTCGGTAATTGCTATTGGCACACCATCCATTCCAAGGGGTCATCCCGACTTTCATCCGGCAACTGTTGCCAACTACAAATTGGGTGGCTCTTTTAATGGAATTTTCAACCTGATACTGCGCGAGGAGAAGGGCTACACCTATGGTGCAAGATCTTCCTTGACAGGAGGCAAGAACTATGGAGCTTTTACGGCTTCATCCCGCGTTCGCACAGATGCCACCTTCGAATCAGTGAACATCTTCAAAACTGAAATGGAAAAATACCGTGAGAATATTCCTCAGGACTATGTAGATTTTACAAAGTCGGCCCTTATGAAAAACAATGCTCTCCGCTTCGAAACACTAAGTGCTCTTGTTGATATGCTAAATACAATGAGTGCATACAACCTGCCTGAAGATTACATAAAGCAGGAGGAAGCATTTATTAAGGAGCTGACCGCTGACAAAATACTGGAATATGCCCGTAAGTATATTGACCCGGCCAAGATGTATTATGTGGTTGTGGGAGATGCTGCCACACAGCTTAAACCTCTTGAAAAAATAGGATTCGGCAAACCTCTGCTTATGAAATTTTAAAGATTTTTGTAGTATCTTTGTAACGCACATTCTGCAGTTGGCCTGCAGTAGTATGTCATGATGCGTTGCCCGGATGGTGGAATCTCCCGATAAATCGGGACAGGGTCCGACACGCAGGACCGGTTGTTTGAAATAAGGAAGTATTGTTTTGTTTGCCCGGATGGTGGAATCGGTAGACACGCAGGACTTAAAATCCTGTGGCCAGTTAAACGGCTGTGCGGGTTCAAGTCCCGCTCCGGGTACAAATTGATTAAATGCCAGTGAAATCGGTTGTTAATCTGTAATAATCAGATATTCTAAAGAGGTTTTACATTAACTGTACGACTTACCATTATCCTGATTCGTAAAAGTATTATACCTGAAATTTCTACCTGAAAAGATATCATTAGAATAGAAAGGATTAATTATTTCGCCATAAATTCTCTAATTCTCGTTTTAATGAAAGTCATCGAACTTTTTAAAATTTGAGTTATTATAATTGCATATTAAATTGAGAAACATTGTCAAAAAATTCTTTAAAAACATAAATGCAAACTGTAATATTAAACAATGGTATTTTAATGCCCATGTTGGGTTTTGGGGTCTTTCAGATAACAAACCCTGAGGTATGCGAAAGGGCGGTGCTAGATGCTATTGAAACTGGATACAGGTTAATTGACACTGCCGCATCATATATGAATGAATCAGCCGTTGGAAATGCGATTAAAAGGAGCGGAATAAATAGGGAAGAATTATTTGTTACCACCAAGTTGTGGGTTCAGGATACCGGTTACGAAAAAACTAAACAGGCTTTTGAAAGGTCTCTGAACAACCTTCAACTTGATTATATTGATTTATATTTAATACATCAGCCTTTTGGTGATGTGCATTGTTCATGGAAGGCAATGGAAGAGTTGTATAAAAGCGGAAAAATCAGGGCTATTGGCCTCAGTAATTTTTCCCCCGACCGTGTTATGGATATTATAATTTTTAATGAAATTGTCCCTGCAGTAAACCAGATTGAAACGAATCCATTTAATCAGCAGATTAAAACACAAAAATTTCTGAAAGAAAACAATATTCAGATTGAAGCATGGGCTCCGTTTGCTGAAGGGAGAAATAATCTTTTTAAAAATAATCTACTTATGTCAATTGCCGAAAGATACGGCAAAAGTGTAGCCCAGGTAGTTCTCAGGTGGCTTATTCAGAGAGGAATTGTTGCAATTCCAAAATCGGAAAAAAAAGAAAGAATAAAGGAAAATTTCGACATCTTCGATTTTGAACTTGACAGTAACGACATGAAGGCTATAGAAACCCTTGATTCGGGGAAAAGTTGTTTTTTTGACCACACGGACCCAGAAGTTGTTAAATGGATAGGAAGTAGAAAACTTTATGAAACCAAATAATTTAAAAATTTTAACCTTAAAAATTATCATCGATATGAAAAAATCGATTATTGTATTATTTTGGATGGCAATGATGTTGCCTTTTTCATCATCATTCAGCCAGCAGCCAGGTTTAAACCAGACAACCAGAAGCTTTACCCCGGAGGAACAGGAAATTATCAATCTCTCTAAGCAAAAGTGGCAGTGGATGTCAGACAAAAATGCAGATGTACTGGCCAGCCTGTTTCATCAGAAAGCTGTATTTGTTCACATGGGAGGCGCATGGGGGACAGAACAGGAACTTAATATCATCAGAAGCGGAGGAATCTGGTACAAAAAAGCTGATATCCATGATGTATCTGTAAATATTATAGATAATACAGCTATACTTCTTAACAGAATAGATCTTCTGGCAGTGGTTGGTGGAAATGAAGTTACCAATCCGTTCATGGTTACTGAAGTATATATCAAACAGAATGGCAAATGGACACTGGGAGCTCTTTCTTTTACCAGGCTGATGACACCGGGCGGGCAATAATAAACGATATCAACTGCTCTATTGTGATCAAGTAAAGAATAAGCGGGTAAGAAAAAGCCATGTCTTCATTCCTCAGGGATATATGCAATAATGTTAGTATAGTGCGGTCACAATAATGATTATGATGTGATATTTTTTTTACCTTGTAAGAATAAGTGAGTAATAAAATTTTTAAACTTACATAATCTCTTACAAACTTTTTGAAATTCTATTTATGATAAAAAAAATGAAAACAAATAGTTTATTTATTCTTTTATCACTGACACTGGTAATTGGAATATCATGTAGTAGCAGGAAATATAAAGAGTTGCAGCCTGTTCTTGGCACAAGGTCGGTTGGAATAATCGAAAAAAGAGGCCTCAAATTCAGAGATCTCAATAAAAACGGCAAACTTGATAAATATGAAGACTGGCGTCTTACTGCCGAAGAGAGAAGCAGGGATCTTCTTTCAAAAATGTCGGTAGAAGAGAAGGCAGGTTTAATGATGATTAACACTCTTAATATGGTTGGCACAAGGGCAGCGGAGGCTTCGGGAGGAAAACTTTCGGCAAGCGACCTCACCGAAGGTGCTATGCCAGTCCAGGGGGGTGGCCAGTTTTCAGGCAGGGAAGGAAGCAGGGAAAGGGCAGGAAGGACACAGGGTAACAGGGCTGGCAGTTCCGGAATGACAGGAGAACGTATAGCCGGAATGGGTGGAACAGCAGGAACAACAAAAATGGTGAAAGAGTTTCATATGCGCCATTTTATACTGAGGGCTAATGAGAGCGCGCGAGTCACAGCCGAATGGGCAAATAAACTGCAGGAATTGTGCGAAAGCGAACCGCTCGGAATCCCTGCATTAATTTGCTCAAACCCTCGTAACAATATTACCACCAACGCTTCTCTCGGGACAAGTGTTGGCACAACTGTTTTTTCTTCCTGGCCCGGTGAACTCGGACTTTCAGCAATGCGTGATCTTGAGCTTACAAGAGAATTTGCAGATATTGCCCGCCAGGAGTGGGTGGCTGTGGGAATCAGAAAAGGCTATATGTATATGGCCGACCTTGCTACAGAGCCAAGATGGTCGAGAGTTAACGGCACCTTCGGAGAAAATGCGGAATGGGTAGCTAAGATGATAAGGGAAATTGTCCTCGGTTTTCAGGGTGAAAAACTAAATTCTTCGTCGGTGGCACTCACAGTTAAGCATTTCCCCGGTGGCGGTTCAGGCGAGAAAGGTCAGGATTCACATTTCGAATGGGGTAAAAAAGAAGTATATCCCGGCGGCATGTTCAGTTACCACCTGATACCCTTCCAGGCTGCAATCGACGCAGGTACATCAGCAATCATGCCTTATTATTCACTTCCAGCAGGCACACAATATGAAGAAGTAGGCTACGCATTCAATAAAGGAATTCTTACAGACCTCCTCCGTAATCAGATGGGATTTAAAGGAATCATAAATTCAGATACAGGTCCACTAACAGGCATGCCATGGGGTGTTGAAAACCTTACAAAAGAGGAGCGCTATAAAAAAGCAATAGAAGCAGGTGTAAATATTTTTTCAGGAGAATCTGATCCTTCAATGCTTGTCAAACTGATAGATTCTGGAATTGTTGACATCAGCTATATAGACAATTCTGTATTTCTACTGTTAAAAGAAGAATTTGAACTTGGACTGTTCGAAAATCCATATGTTGACGTTGATCAAGCAGAAAAGATTGTAAATAATGAAAGGTTCAGAGAAAGGGCTGCTCTGGCTTTAAGGAAATCCATTGTCCTGCTAAGGAATGAAAATAACTTTCTGCCACTAAAACCAAAAACTAAAGTATATTTTGAATCTATTCAGAGAAATCCGAGGGGTTCCTCATCAGTTGCCCCTAATATATACCTGGTGAATGACAATAAATATGATCTGGAATTTGTAAAGACACCGGGTGAAGCAGATATCCTTATATTATGGCTGCAACCCACAGGAAATGCTTTATTCGGGTCAACCGGCGCACCAATTTCTCTATCCTTGTCGAAATGTGGTATTGACGTCGACTATGTTAATAAGTTAACAGCAAAAAAGCCAACGGTGCTCGTTGTCAATTACACTAATCCATGGGTAATCAACGAAGTTTATAACCCAAAAACAAAAAACATCATGGGTGTCCTTGCAACCTTTGGAACAACTGCAGATGCATTGCTGGATGTTATAACTGGCAAGTTTAACCCCAGTGGCAAAATGCCCTTTGCCACTCCGGTATCTGATGAAGCAGTTGAAAATCAGAAGGAGGATGTGCCAGGATTTATGGAAGGTGAAAATTATGCACTCTTTAAGTATGATGAAGGTTTAAGCTACCCTGTCAGATAGTTATTCACGAACTGATAAAACAGACCTATTAAGAGTCCTCTTTATTTTATGCTTAATCAGTAAAACATACCTGCTCTCCGAAGCCTAATTTACTGTATCATGCGTGTTTTTCGTTTAGCTGACTCCGGAGAGCAGGTAAAACCTTTCATTCTCAATAACCTGATAAAGGATATCAGAATTTAAATACGAATTAAGAGTCCCGTCTTAAGTTGGGACAGTATCCATCAACCAGCATCTTGAAAATCTTCCTGAATCACTTAGCAACTCTCACACATATTAATTTTCTCTGATCCCTCAGCAGTAGCTTGCCATTTGCAAGTGCCATCGGAGACCAGTTCTGTGTTGAGCCTGCTACTCTTGAGGCAACAGGGTCATTTTCAGAACCCGCTCCTCCTTCGCTGAGCAATGAAGCTGTCGCAACAGGTTTAAACCCTGACGGGTCAGGTTCAATCAGGTACAGTTTCGTTGCTCCGTCGGAAGCAATAATTAGTCCATCTGCAAATATCATGCTACCTTTATCGAATGAAGGATTGCGCATCGTTTTCCACATCACCTTTCCGTCCATGCTCATGCAGCAAAGGCCATCGCGTTTACTGTTGGTAGAAAACTGTGCATAGAAATAACCGTTGTACAATACTGGAGGCTTTGTGTGGTCTCCGAAGTCATTATGCCTGAAAATCTCTTTAACACTGTATTTGCCACCGGCCTGTTTCTCAACCTGAATCATTGCTGTACCAAGTTCATAGCCACCTACCACAATTATTCTTCCTTCACCTGCATCAAGAGGAGGCGCCACCTGTATATGATTTTCCCAGTTGTTGTATTCCCAGAGGATCTCACCAGTCTGTGGCTTAAATCCAACAATCTTACCCATTGACCTCGGGACCTCCCTGTGGCCTATTGGATTTGTTGATGAAAACACAACTACTATATGATCCTCACCACCTATTTTTGCAATAGAGGGACTTGCATAAGTTTCATTCCCGATAGGATCTGTCTTCCAGATAATATCGCCTGTAAGCTTATTGAAGGCAACAACACCGGCATAGGGATCCTGTGAATACAATACGATGAGCATGTTTCCGTAAATAAGAGGGCATTGTGTTATAGCCCATATAGGCAATCTGGCACCGCCAAAATCGGTCATCAGGTTTTTGTGCCATACAGGTTTGTGTGTGTTGATGTTTATACAGTAAAGGTCGCCGTTGTGACCAACTGAATAAACATAATTTCCGTCAACGGTGGGGACGCTCCGTGAACCGGGGAACATTACAGATCCGGGAGCTTCGTATTCAAATCTCCAGAGTTCTTTTCCTGTACCAAAATCCAGACAGCGCAAGATATCTTTTTGATTTTCTTCCCTGTCGAGAAGATAGACTTTGCCGTCTTTTACAACCGGCCCACCGAATCCCCTGCCCAGTTCTACACTCCACAGAATTTCAGGTCCCTTTTCAGGCCATGAGCGTAGTATGCCTTTCTGCGGTGAGATGTTATTCCTGTTTGGGCCAAAAACCTGTGGCCAGTCCTGAGCGCAAACATTTAGCATTATAAAAAATACTGCAACAGAAGAAAACAGTAATCTGACAGTTCTTTTGTCCATAACTTCAGTAATTTAAATTAACATACACAAATTTAAGGATCTAAACCTTCATGTTAAATTCTTTTATCACTCAAAAGGAAGAATCAATTGTTTATCACGAAAAAGAAAGCCGCATTAATTACTTGCTATTCTTCTAAAAGCTTCAGTACTAAATATGAGGGGATACATTTTTTCATAATACCAGAGCAATGCAAAATAGAGTCCTATGGGAGAAGCATGCTCAAAATCCTGTTTTTCAAGCCATTCTATGCCCTTGCTGCATATTTCTTCGTTTTCCCCTGCAAGGGCACATAAAGTAAGTGCTGTTTCCTCTACCGAACCTGCAACTCCTTTCCCTCCTCCCCAACTCCCATCAGGGTTCTGAGATTCAATAAGATAGTCCTGGGCTCTTCTTATCATTTTCCTGATTCGGTTGCTCAATTCAGTACAGGATGTAATAAATTTAAGAGAATCAATTAAATATGTGCATACTTTGGCAGTTCCATAAACCGGGTTTGTTTTATCTGCTGTTTGCTGATTTCCGAACCAGAGAGGTACCCACTCTCCATTAATAGACTGATTTTTCTCAAGATATTTAACTGCCCTGTTTACGCAATTATCAAGTTTGTTTCTTATTTTACGGGTTAAATATGATGATAAAACGGCCTTAGTCCTGACTGAGGCCAGGATAGCATGGCCTGTAATGTCGGGGCAGCTGCTGTCGAAGGGAAGATGTCCCCATCCCTTGCAAAATGTCGGAAACCCACCATCAGAATTCTGCAAGCTGGCAAGCCATTTACAACCATCGATGATAGCTCTCTTCTCCTCTTCAGCTTCTGAATAGATTTCAAGTAATGCCAGTATTGCACCCGAGGTGTCATCTGCATCCGGTACCGAACCAGAATAGTTCGTCCAACCCCATCCACCGGGCTTCGCTCCGTTAAAAGGATGTTTCACACTGTATTGCAGCGATAAAATATGTTTTCTCAGTACTTGAATCTGCATATCATCAAACTGATTCCTGAGGTCGTTTCCAAATGCTTTAATGGCGAGAGTGGTTATCCAGGTTGAAAGGTCAGTGTCTACAGACCATCCGCCATCCTCCCTCTGTTGCCTGCGAAGAAATTCAAGACCTTTTTCTATTATTGAATTATCTGATTTCCCTGCTGCTTTCAGGCACATCACAACAAATCCTGTAAGGGGTATTGCTTCAAGAAATCCTCCGCTTTCGGGAACAAGTTTCTCAAGTTTTTTAATAGCAGGCTCAATGAGTAATGTCCGGATTTTACCATATAAGCCATAAGTTCTCTTGCCTGCCCTATGAAGGTATATTCCAACACCTATAAGTGCAGGCAGAGCATAGCTTACAACTCCCAGATTTAAAAACCTGTAGAATCTTTGTGGTAAAATTGCCAGTTCAAATGGCAACCGGGGTATATTATTTATACATGACTCAGGTATAACTCCACAGATAGTAAGCATCGAAAGTATTGGGACTGAAAATGTGTAATCTTTCCCATAAAACTTCAAAATAGTGTTTGTAATTGTGTGGGGATTAAGGTCTATTCCATTACCCGACAACCATCTTTCCATCTTCTGGAGAAGTGAACTACAACTACCTTCAGTCTGGCAATAACTAATTGCACTGTAGCAAAGAAGAGTTGTGCTCACATTACTTAAAGAATTCGTTGTGTCTCCAAAGCCTCCGTCAGAGTTTATATTTTTGCATAACCAGTCGAAGCCTGCTTTGATCCTCTCCTTATCAACTGGGGCTCCATTTACCTTCAGCGCCACTATTGCAACTGCCGTCGACAATGCACTGGTTGAGAGATACCCCTTCCAGAATCCGCCTGAGTTAACCTCAGACTTCAGCCTCTGGCATAAGTCATAATATTTCCGCAGTATGATTTCTTTTTCCATAATTATCATGCCAGTGAACCAAGAGCAAGAAGTCCGTAAAAAGTATATTCAATGTCAGTCTGGCGATCAGCAACGCTTGCACAAAAACCCCCATTAATATAATGACTATCAATGAAACCAAGGCATTCAGGTTTAATCAATAGAAGATCAAATCCAGTATAACTGAGAGCATAAAGTGATACTGCCGTTGAAAGTAAATCAGGAAGAGCTATGGTTTTAACAGCTCTGAAGCCTCCCTGATTGTCATAAAAATCCAGAAGTTTCTGCCTGAGGTGTTCAGCCGGTTTCTTAAATGTACTGTATAAAATAAGTGATGCGGCAATAACAGTTACAGGCAGGTCATCTGATTGATTTAACCGGCTTAATAGTTTATAAATTTGGCGCAAAACAATATAGTCTCTCGTATAAAGGCTGGCAAGCAGATTTACAAATGCATAATATTCATTTTTTTCTTTATGTGGCATGACCACGTCACGGCGGATCTGCCTTCTTATTTTGTTTTTTATTTGCCGGTTATCTGATAATTCGGTCAAAAGTATCGCGGCACATTGCAGATGAACACCCTCTGGCATTGAGTAACTAATTTCATCTTCAGCATATTTTCCTGTTCTTTGAAGATTTTCCTTAAGACCAAGAACATCTGCGAGAAAAAAACCGAATAATGTATAATACATGTCGGGGTTGCCTGCTCTGTCAATAAATCCTCCGGAAGGATGCTGCATTTTGAGAACAAAATTTCTGACATCGTTTATTACTTCATCTTTCAGAAGCTCCAGTGATTTTTTAAGAACTGCCTTTATGCTTCTTCCCTCAGATATCTTTGGATCTGGGAAAAAGTGTGTTTTAAAGGTATTTTCCAAAAATTTTTCCAACGATATCATGCAAGGCAATTTTTAAAGTAATGTTATTCAGCTCAGCCAGGCATTCATATATAAGATTTATGTACATTGATATCAGACTCTCAGTTTCTTCCTTAATATTTGAATTAACTATAAGCTCCCTTAGTAAACAAAAATCATTGTTACTTACAGCATTATGGAGAGCCTCCCTGAGGTTGAGGTCCTTACTTTCTGCGAGAATAGAAATCAGAATATTTGGATTTTTTAAAGAAGATGTTGATGACACCTCTTTCAGATCTTCAAGATCATCATTAAGTTGATAAGCAATGCCAAACAGGTAGCTAAAACGACTTAAAATTTTTAATACCCTTTCGTCAGCACCCCCGGCAATAGCACCTGTAAGTAAGGCAACCCTGATTGCCTCTCCGGTTTTATTTTTATATATTTCCAGTAGCTCATTTACAGGTAAAAGAATATTATTCTTTCTTGCAAGAAGTTCATTCCCCTGTCCTTTGGCCATAGCACTGTGTCCTTCGGAGATTATTTTCAGACACTCAACTTTATCACTGGCATCCATGTCACATTCCGAGATCAGTCTGTAACCTTCACCAATAAGAAAATCTCCTGTGTTAATTGCTATTGGCACTCCATACTGAGCATGAATTGTCTTCTTTCCATAACGCAAACTATCTTCGTCTTCAATATCATCGTGAACAAGGGATGCCTTATGAAAACACTCGATTGACATAGCCAGGTTTTTCAATAACTTTTCATCTGTATTATTTTTGAATGCTTTATAGCTTAATATTGCCAGGAGCGGACGCATCCTTTTGCCTCCTGAAAGCATTAAAGTTTTTACAATTTCATCGTTTGTGGAATCTGAAAGCTTAAGTAGTTTATTTATTTGTTCTGTGTTAAATATAGATATAGTCCCTTTTTTAAGACTGTGCAGGTTAAGAAGACTGAACTGGTTGTCATTAGCGTAATAATGGAGCTCTTCTCTGAGCCAATCCTCATCAGCAATAGTGTCCGTGCAACCGTTAAAAACCAGAGGAACACCAATAGCCGGTACAAAATATGAGTTTATGGTTTTAAATATTTTCTGGAGAGATTCCATACATGCCACTCCGACTATTGCTTCTATTTTCCCGCTCTCGATTAATTTTGATGCTATTGTTGTGCCTTCGGCAACAATGGTAAGATAGCCCAGATTCTCAGCTTCCTGCAAATATTCAGGGATATTGCAGTTGCCACATCCCCCACATAATAATCCGAATTCATCTTCTCCTGCCACACATTTTTTGCTGTTTTTAAGGCATTGTGGCAAAAGCAATAATCTTCTGTTATATGGTATAGAAGCCACAACCGGCCTCCATAGAGCATTGCCACAGCATACCATTACAAATGCCTTGTACCTTTCGTCCCACCCGTATTTATTAAGTACCTCACTTGCAATAACTTCAAGTTTGTCAATAGTAACTGGTGGCAGTAAATTTTGCTCCGATGTGAACAGGGTCGCTTTTATCCTTATCTCATCGCGAACCTGCTTCTCAACAGGAACAACCAATGGCAATATTTTTTCAACAGTCTTTTCCATTTCAATTAACCATATGCTCCTAAACCAAAAAACGCTGTTTTCTTTGCAATACGATACAATAGTTTTTTCTCAGGAATTAATGGTGATGAACTATGGCTTGGTATTGATGGTGCTTTCAGCAGGCTGGTAAGATAATTTTCACGGTTTGATGTATTTTTAGCCTTATGATTCTCCGAAAAATGAACCAGCCAGGCGGGGTCCTCCATCAATATACAACCGTTTGTCTTCTCTCTGAGCTGCTCTTTGAATTCCCTTAAGAATAAAGAATTTTCATACAAGCTCCCTGGTTCACCGTATTGCAGATTTTCACAACTTAACTGAATTACCGGACAGGGTTCAATATCTCCTGATGGATTGATATGATGGCTCAGTCCGGCAATAGCAGGGCAAAAAGGAATCCCTTTTTCGTTCCAGTAAGAATCAATCAGAATTAACGGGAGCCGGGTACGGGCATCAACAATAAAGTTTCTCAGCTTTGTTATTTCACTGGTATTCAGAGCCAGTTCATAATGAGGATCACTACCTGAAGGCCTGTAAATATAATACCAGAGGTATATTACCCCTGAATCATGAAGCATATTGACAAATTCATCAGAAACAGCCATTTCAAAATTCGATTTGCACACACTGATTGCAACACCGGTTATGAGTCCTTCAGAAACAGATGTTTCAATTGCCTCAACGGTGCGGTTGTAGATCCGGTGCCCGCCTCTTCTTATGTCAGCAACATATTCATCTCCTTCAAGGCTTATAAGGGGTGTTACATTACCTGCTCTACGCAAACGTTGAGCAGTTGACTTTGTCAAAAGAGTACCGTTTGTAAAAAGTTGAAAATAACAATCAGGATGTTTTTCGAATATATCAAACAATCCATCGTATAAAAGCGGTTCTCCTCCAAGAATTCCGAAAAAATATGAACCATATTTCTTGCCTGCCCTAATTACAGCATCAATTTTTTCTGGCTCAATATTAATTTTAGGGCCGTTTACCTCCACCCAGCATCCCTGGCAATGAAGATTGCAATTATTTGTGACAGAGATAAACTGAAAAGCAGGAAACATACTACCATTTTTAATTCTCTTGCGGAACCTGATAAACCCCAATATGCCTTTAACAACCATATTCATCAGGAATATCCTCAGACAGCGCTTATCCGTTTTAATAAGATTTTTAAGTATTGACATGTTTATGCCTGGTCTTCTTTATTTTTCAAAAGGAATTTTTCTCTTTCTTCAATTGCCTTTCTGGAAGCTTCTTCCCTGATGATAGAATTCATCTTCAATTGTCTCTTGCGAAGAGCCAACACCAGATCATCTCCCAGGAATGTTTTAACATCTGCCTCCCGTCTAATAAGTTCTTCATTTTCGTCAAAATAGTCTGCACCACCAATGGCGCCTCCATTTTTGTATTTCGGGAAAATAATTGCTGTTGAGGGGCATATCCGTGCACAGGCTGCACACTGATTCTTACAGCCTTGAGGGAAGATTACTTTAACCTTCTCAGATTTCTTCTCATATACACTGAAAAGGCAGAATTCAGCACACTGCCCACAGTTTGTACAACGCGAATAGTCTATAACAGGGTACCATGATGGCCAGCCTGAGTCATCAGTAATTTCAGTAATTTCTGCCGAATCCTCAACTGTCATTCCAGCACAATACTCATTCAACTTAGTCTTAATATCCGGCATGGATGTCGTTTCACTGTTAATAAACTGAATTTTACCTTGAAGAATACTTTTACCGGTCATTTGCTCAAGGATAAGATTCATTGCCCTTGCATAACATCCAATTATAAGCCATTCTGAAGGATATCTGAAGATCTCAGCCATTAGCTCTCTCTTTACAACTGACACTCCACAAAGGTCGGAAAGGATTATAACTCCAGCAGGCATCCTGTCAAGCTCCGATTTTATTTCATTGAGCTTTTCATCAGGCACCCTTCCTCCTCTGCAATTGCAGAATAGAATCCGTTTTATGTTCGTCCTGACTGACATTTGACATTATTTAAAACTATTCACATTAACCACCAAACTAAATCCGATTGCTATTTACCGGTTAATTACCTGAATAAATTATTGATTATCAGATTAATATTTTTCTTTAAACAAAACTGACAAATCATTCATGTTATATAAATCAAATTTTCAAATAATTTATACTCCTTTTCTTGCTTTTTTCGTAGTATAAGCATCAATCAGCATCTTTCAACTTCCGAAGTGATTGAGAAGGAGTTTATTACCTGATGAACCGGCACAACAGAGCCTGAAAAGGATCTCCGCTTCAGCAGAGATTGCTGCCGAAAATTGGCTCGGGGATGTCTCTTCAAATTAATTACCTGGCAACTTTTACGCAGATCATTTTGCTTTGATCCCGTAATAACAGTTTTCCATCAACCAGGGCCATAGGTGACCAATTTTGCCCTTCACCTAACAACTGTGCTGATGCCAGGGGTTTGAAACCTGCCGGATCAGGCTCTATCAGGTACAGGGTTTGCCTTCCGTCGGTAGCCAGAATAAGCCCGTCGGCCAGAATCATGCTTCCTTTGTCGAACAGTGGTTCACGCATGGTCTTCCACAAAACATTCCCGTTTATATCCATGCATACCAATCCGTCGCGCTTGTTATTTGTTGAATACTGGGCATAAAAGTGATTGTTGTAAAATATGGGAGGTTTTGTGTGGTCCCCGAAATTGGTATGATAGAACAACTCTTTAACATTGTATTTTCCATCTGAAGATTTCTGAACCTGAATCATGACCACACCATGGTCGTAACCGCCTACAACAATTATTCTCCCGTCTCCAATGTCAAGTGCAAGAGGAATCTGAATAACGTTCGTCCAGTTATTGTACTCCCAGAGAATTGCTCCTGTCTGGGGTTTCAGACCAATAATCTTACCCGACGAAGTTGGTATATTTCTGTGCATAAACGTATTGGTTGATGAAAATACCATTACGATATGATCTTCGCCTCCAATTTTTGCAATTGCCGGACTTGCATAGGTTTCATTGCCTATTGCATCTGTCTGCCAGACAATGTTTCCGTTACGTTTATTATATGCAACCAATCCTGCGTACGGGTCTTTTGAATAAGCCACAATAAGCAGATCCCCATAAATGAGTGGGCTCTGGGTTATTGCCCATACCGGCAGTTTGGTGCCGCCAAAATCCTTCATAAGGTTTTTCTGCCAGACAGGCTTATGTGTGTTTACATCAAAACAATAAAGATCACCATTGTGTCCGACAGAATATACATAATTACCGTCAGCAGTAGGCACCGATCTTGAGCCAGGGTGGTCAACCTTTCCGGGGGCATCGTACTCGAACTTCCACAATTCCTTCCCGGTGTTCAGATCGAAGCATCTCATAATTTCTTTTGCGTCGTCTACCCTGTCGAGCAAATAGACTTTCCCGTCTTTTACTACAGGACCACCATAACCCGGACCTACATCAACACTCCATAAAAGCTGGGGTCCTTTTTCAGGCCAGGATCTGAGAAGACCCTTCTGAGGAGATATGTTGTTCCTGTTTGGCCCGAAAATCTGGGGCCAGTCCTGGGCACAAACATTAATAACACCTGCAATAATCAGGCTGATTACCAGATAGCTCTTTAAATGTTTCATTTTCAAATTTTTTTAAGTTTTTATTAAACCGTTAAATATCAACTTCTTCAACACAAATATTGCAATAAAATTAATACGCAACCATAGATTTACCTTAAAAGTGAAAAATCAGGAAGTATCACGAAACAATAATCTGCTATTTCTTCCCATGCATCATCCATGCCTTGAATTCAGCTGCTCTATTTTTACTAACATAAATTCTCTCAGGTGTTTCCGTATCAAGAGTGATAAGAAGACGGTTATCAAACCATACGGTAATACTCTTAACACTGCTTCTCGAGATAATATATTGCTTGTTTGCTCTTATAAAATCAGCAGGGTTGAGTCCCTCTTCAATCTGTTCGAGTGATCTGTTCCACTGGTACGATTTACCGTTCTTCAGGAACACCCTGGTATTCTTTTCAGTAGAATAAAAGCACGATATTTCGTTGATATCAACCGGAATCAGTTTATCTTTTTCCGGAATCAATAATTTATCTTTATACACCGGAAGCGAAACCATTTGTGTCATCTGCGCAAGATATTTAAGAATATCATGATGAGTGAGCTTTTTAAACTTCTCGAGTGCCCTTCTTAAATCCTCTTCTTTAATGGGTTTGAGTATGTAGTCGATACTGTTGACTTTAAAAGCTTCGATTGCATAATCGTCATAGGCAGTTATGAAAATCACCGGCGATTCAACATTTATACTGTCGAAAATAGAAAAAGCAGAACCATCTGACAGGTGGATGTCCATAAGTATCAGGTCAGGTATTGGGTTGGCTCTCAGCCAGCGTATGGTCTGCCTGACACTTTCTGCACAACCTGCAATTTCAATTTCAGGGTCAATTTTTTTAATAACACTCAGCAGGTTTTCATAAGCTGCTGTCTCATCTTCAACTATCAGTATCCTCATCGTTTTTACTTTTCAGAGGTAAATAAACTGTAAATCTTATGTTATCTTTTTCTACCCTTATATGCTTATTCATCAATAAAATAAAGCGATTTTCAAGGTTTTTAAGACCCGTACCGTTAGTCTCAGGTGGCGATAGTTTTGGATATACAGGATTTGAGACCACCAGCTCTCTCTCAGAATTAACGTAAATATCCACTTCCATATGGTGTTCGCTGTCAATTGTATTATGCAAAACAACATTTTCAATCAGAGGAAGGAGAGAAAGTACAGGCAGTTTCAGAGCTTTCATTTCATCACTTACATTTATACTGAATACCAGTTTACTGGCAAACCTTACCTCCATCATATACTGAAATGCCCTTACGAATTCCAGTTCATCCTCGAGCAAAACCAGTCCTTTCCTGTCACTTTGAAGAATGTACCTGAATACATCGGATAGTTTGTTTACATATTCAATGGCATTTTCTTCATTTTTTTTACGGATCACGGAAACAAGTCCGTTCAGTGAATTAAAGAAAAAGTGCGGATTAATCTGATTGGCAAGTGCAATATAACGACTTTGAAGGTTTTCGTGTTTTAGCCTTTCAATTTCCTGCTCTTTTCTGTGCTGCTCCTCATATAGATGAAAAACATGCCCTATAAGACCACAGAATATGAACATCACAAAAAACTGAAACAGCAACAGACCTGAGTACCACTCAGGCTTAGGACTCAACAGGATTGAAAACACAATATAGACCAGATATCCCGCTGCTGTGATAAAGAAGGTATAAATGAGACGTTTGGTTAAAAAAGGTGTTTTTAATTTTCTGAGATTGTAAACAAGAAGTACCCATATCAGAAGCGAAAAGTAAACGAACCTGAAAATAAAGAAAAACAAATATGCTGCATATTTGGCCTCCCCAAGATAGTCTCTCTCAAATGAAAAAAAAGCAATATTGGGGTAAAGCACAAAAACAGCACTGATCATGCCCACAACCAGAAGCTTTATCAGAGAGTGACTCCTAAAACCCCTCTTCATCTCTCTCTCCGGGATATTGTTTTCAACCAACTTCAATAATTTTTTTTCATGAATTAAAATTCCTTATAAAATCTCCGATAAGTGGATTAAAAAATAATTTTTTCAGCCTTCAAAATAAATAATTTAAGAGAGATAAATAAACCGGTGAAGTCTCAAAAAGAAAAAGAAAGGCATAATAACGAATACCGGGAAGTTATTATTTGTTTGAATTTTGTAATCTTTGTTTCTGATGTAATTATTTTGCATTTTAACATTCAAGAAAGAATGGGAGTTTTGGGTTGCGGGCTCAAATTGAACTTATCAGATAAAATTTGAAAGATGAAAGGCAAAATTTCATATTTAATGTTTGCGTTACTGGCAATGTCGTCATATATTATCACTTTTGCTCAGAAGACTGACAGTACACTGATTGCAGGTCATTTCGGCGGAGCGGTAAGTTTAACCAATAACGGAATTTCGCTGATACCAAATCTTACTCTTGGCAAACCTGCAGTTATATTTGATATGTCGGTAGGCAAAAGAAAACTCAGTTTTGAGCCTCAGCTCAGGTTCGCCTGCGAAGGCAAGCCATGGACTTTTATTTTCTGGTGGCGTTATAAACTACTTGAAAATGAGAGATTTCGAATAATCATCGGCACACATCCCGCACTGGCTTTTAAAACAGAATCTTTTACAGCAGACGGTAACCCAAAAAAACTGACTATCGTAAGGCGCTACCTCGCAGGCGAATTCTATCCTTCATATAATCTGACAAAATCAATTAACACCGGTATCTATTATCTATATGCATTTTGTCTCGAAAACGACGCAATAAAAAATACAAATTTTCTTGCTCTGAGGGTTAATTTTTCACATATTGGCCTTTCCGGAAATTATTTCTTAAGGTTTAATCCTCAAATATATTTTCTCAAAATGGATGAAATGAAGGGATACTATTTTACTTCGGCGATTACTCTTGTCAGAAAGAATTTTCCTTTAACGGTGTCATCAATGATGAGTCTGCCTTTCAATACGTTTATACACGCAGATAAAGATTTTGTATGGAACGTGAGTGTGGTATATTCATTCAATAAGGAGTATATCGAAAGAAAAATACTAAGCATGTAGATATTAAAAATTAACATGAAAAGTACCATGCTGTTGGCATGGATTGTTCTGAAATATGAAAAGATTCATCGAAAAAGTAAAAAAATTAATTACATTAAAATTGAACTTGGTAATTAAAAATTAATTTAGAGGCATCCCTGCTGTAATGTTTACCGGACGGGGCGCAGGGGCCCTTTAAAAGAATAAAAATCTGATAGCCAAAAATTAAAAGTTTATGCCATGAAACAATTCAAAATTCTGATTTCGTTGATTATTCTTTCAGCTTCGATAATGAATCTCTATTGCCAGGACTGGCCACAGTACCGTGGGCCCGGCCGAAATGGCATCTCGAACGAAAAGGGCATTTTACGCTCATGGCCTAAAACCGGGCCGGAAGTATTGTGGAGTGTTGACGTTGGCATCGGCTTTGGCGGGCCTGTAGTTAAGGACGGCAAGGTATACCTTCTCGACAGGGACGATAAGGTGGGCGACAAGCTTAGGTGCTTCGACCTTGCCAGCGGAAAAGAGCTCTGGAGTTTCAGTTATGATGCTCCGGGATCTGTGCAGTTCCCCGGTTCACGGAGTGTACCGGCAATAGATGGAAACAGGATATACACATGCGGGCCTTATGGACATCTTTACTGCATAGATGTAAATACCAACAAACCTTTATGGAACAAAAACATCTGGACGGATTTCGGTGGTGGTCAGATTCCCCGCTGGGCAATTACACAGTGTCCGCTCGTACATGGAGACCTTCTTATTATCGCATCCCAGGCTCCCCAGGCAGGAGTTGTGGCTTATGATAAACTCACAGGCAATTTAAAATGGAAGACTCCTTCTTTAGGGCCAGCTGGGTATGTAAGCCCTGTCATTGTAAAAATAGGCAACGAAAATCACGTTGTTATGATAAGTGCTTCAGCCGGCAGGGGTGAATCGGCCACTCCAAGTGTTGTTGCAGGAATAGATCCACGAAGCGGGAAAGTACTCTGGGAATACAAGGGGTGGTCATGCAGGATACCGGTACCATGCGCCCTTGACGCCGGCGAAGGAAGGATACTTATAACAGGTGCTTACGAGGCAGGCTCCGCTATGATAAAAGTACAGAAAAAGTCAGACGGTTCTTACGAAGTAACTGAATTATATAAAAATCCAGATTTTGGTGCTCACACCCAGGCTCCTATCCTTTATAACGGATACTTCTATGCCCAGTACTCGACAAACGAAAGAAAAGATGGATTGGTGTGCATGAGCATGAATGGGCAGGTGAAATGGAAAACCGGCAGAGAACCTCTGTTTGACAAGGGCGGCATGATTCTCGCCGACGGGCTACTCCTCTGTACCGACGGAATGACCAAACTTTACCTTATTGAACCTGATTCAACAAAATTCAAGCCCGTTGCTGAAACCGTGATTCTTAATGAAGGTATTCCGGCAACTAACGAAGATACGGCAGCCAGATACGGTAGCGCACAAAACTGGGCAGCACTTGCCCTCGCCGGCGGTAAATTGCTTGTGCGGGACCAGACAAAACTCTACTGCATAAAAGTTTCACGTTGAAACATTCAACCACATAATGCGGAATAACATAAATAACTGCCATACGGAAGAAACCCCTCAATGGCTTATTTTACTGGATAATGTACCGACGTTGATTCTTTTTATACTCGGTTTCATCATTATCAAGGAATTATCTTTTACTCTGGCAGTCATTTACATAATCTATGCCTTGCTCAGCATAGTCTGGTTCTGGGCTAAAATATGCCCATTCTGCCATCAGTACGACACCCGCACATGCCGTTGTGGATGTTGGTAGGTAAAAATAAATGTCAACTGTTTGATTATTATTTTAACTTTACAGCTCAGATTCCGTTCCGGCACAATGATAAAGAGAGCATGACAGGCATTATTAATATTAAATACAAAGTTATTCAGCCGGTTTTTCTGGTTATATTATTGCTCCTTGCCGGATGTGAAGCAATGACAAATGAGAACTTTCAGAAAATAAACAGCCTCCCTGTTATTGAACCTGACTATATAAATGTCACAATACCTCCCAACATTGCACCTTTGAATTTCATTGTCAGGGAGAACGGCAGGCGGTTTTTTGTAGTTGCTGAATCGGAAAAAGGAGATTATAAAATTAAAATCCGTTCAGGTAACGGGAAAATCTGTTTCCCGATGAAAAAATGGAGAAAGCTGACCAGAAACAGCATGGGCGGAAGAATAACAGTAAGAATCTTCTTATCCGGAGAACAAGACAAAATCACAAAGGAATATCAACCTTTTTCTTTTTATGTGGCCCCTGAACCTGTTGACTCTTATCTTGCGTACCGTTTAATCTATCCGGGATATTATT
Organism: Bacteroidota bacterium; assembly: GCA_029552825.1. Lineage (GTDB taxonomy): Bacteria > Bacteroidota > Bacteroidia > Bacteroidales > VadinHA17 > LD21. The sequence continues at coordinate 16,398 of JAKPDL010000077.1, read as the reverse complement.
GCTGGTCAAACCTTAGAATAGTCCAGAGATGTGTCGAAAACTTCAGTGAAAAATCAATAATCGAGAACCAGGTTCTCGACATGAACTGCATTAACTGCCACTCTTTCTGCAACAACCGCCCCGACAGGTTTATGGTACATGTAAGAGGCTCAAAAGGAGGAACCTATGTTGTTAGTGACGGAAAAATCGAGAGGAAAGATCTTAAAATTGACCCCATGCCTGGTAGTGCCACATATCCTTCATGGCATCCATCAGGAAAATATATTGCTTTCTCTTCCAATCAGGTAAGGCAGACCTTTTATGCCAACCCTTCAAAAAGTATTGAAGTCTTCGACCTCGTCTCTGATTTAATCATTTACAACATGGAGAAGAACAGTATTACGATGGTGCGTGATGATGACACCACAAAGTATCTCGAGACTTTTCCATGCTGGTCGGATGACGGGCGATACCTGTATTTCTGCAGGGCACCCCAGAATGTGGAAGAACCATGGCGTGACCCTGAAAAAATGGAGCTCATAAAATACAGCCTTGTAAGAGTGCCCTTTAACCCCGAAACTGGTGTTTACGGAAAAACTGAAATGGTGTATGATGCAGCAGCAGAAGGCAAAAGCGTATCATTCCCGAGAGTATCCCCCGATGGAAATTTTATTGTTTTTACACTTGCCGCTCACGGAACTTTCCCCATATGGCATCGTGAAGCCGACCTTTACATATTAAACCTGCAGACAGGAGAATTAAAAAAAATGGATATCAACAGTGAGGAAACGGAGAGCTGGCATGAATGGTCATCGAATGGCAGGTGGCTTGTATTCAGCAGTAAAAGGCTCGACGGAAGAAGTTCCAGACCATTCTATGTCTATTTCGACAGCCGGGGCAATACGGGAAAACCTTTTGTTCTACCGCAGAAGGACCCCGAAAGGTATATTACCATGCTCGAATCGTTCAACCTTCCTCAGCCTGTAAACGGAAAGATAAAAGTGGACCCACGCGACTTCGTGGTTTCCTCAAAAAGCCAGTCTGTAAGGGCCATTGCTGAAAACCTGGCTGATTCGCTGCCTGAATGGAAAAAAGAAAGAGCAGAAATGAAAAGAAATCCGGGTGAAAGACCTATCCATGAATGAAAAAATTTTCAGAAAAATGCAGAAAAGCAGAAGCATATCAGGCAAATTTAACGAATTCGATGTGTGGCTTTTTATTGCAGTCTTTTTCATCTCTTCTTTTGTTTTCTTTATCAGTGCCGGCAGTTATATACTTTTTTTTCAGGAACAACAACATCTTTTCGTCTATCTCCCTGATTTCTTAAGCAAGTTCTTTGTAAAACCCGGAGGGCCGCTTGAATTAGCGGGAGAATTTTTTACACAATTCTATTTCAGTACACTAACAGGTTCTATTATTCTGTCATTAATACTGAGCCTTCCTGCTGTTGTACTCCATTTCGTTAACCGCAGGCTTAAAACCGGAAACTTATATTCTATTGTTTTACTGCTGATCCCATCATTAGCGCTCTTTCTAATGCAGTCGCATTATTATCATACAATGACATATAACCTGGGATATCTTCTGGTTCTCCTCTACTTTCTTTTTGCTTCATCGTCCGAAAGCCGGAAAGTACAGGTTGCAACATTAATCATATACCCGTTATTTTATTATATAACTGGAGCTTATGCATTTATTTTTGCTGGATTGTATATTATTTATACCCTGTTCTATTCGAAAGGCATTCGTAAATTATATTATACTTTGCTGATTGCAGCTCTGACCGGAGTTTTGCTAATTGTTTCTGAAAGTAAGATATTTCTTATCCCTCTTAAACAGCTTCTGACTTATCCCCTGCCATCTGTGAACAATACAACACACAGATATTTAACAGTTTTTCTTAACGGGTTTGTAATATTGTATCCCGCCGTCAGTTATGTTCCCGGTTCTTGGAAAACGATGAAGCCTGCTCTGAAAATTCTGCGGTATGCAATTCCTGCATTTATCTATATTCTGGCAGGAATAATGCTGATAACCAGGTACAATCCCGATGTTGCAAGAGTTATCAATCTTGAAAAGCTGGTGTTTGATGAAAAATGGAGCGAAGCTGTAACGTATTATGAGAAGTATCCTTCCAGAAATCTTATTGGTCAGTACTTTTACAATGTATCTCTCACTGAGACTGACCAGTTATGTGAGAGGATGTTTTTCAGCCATCAGGATTTTGGGGTAAAATCATTGTTTTTACCATGGGACGACGAGCATCTCAACTGGGGTTCCCATGTATTCTATGCAATAGGGCTAATCAATGAAGCTCACCGCTGGGCTTATGAGGAACTTGTTGTGTATGGTTACAGACCTCATAACCTCAAGATGCTGGTTAAAACGAATATAATAAATGGAAATTCAAGAATGGCTAAAAAATATATAGGTATTCTGAAGAAAACTCTATTTTACAAAAGATGGGCTGAAGATTACGAAAAGTTTACTGTGGATACCACCAGCATAAAGACCGATCCGGTTCTGGGTAAAAAGATAGAGATTATGCCGCATGACAACTTTTTTATCTTTCTCGATTCGCCTGAGGAAAACCTTCCTCTGCTGGTTGAATCAAATCCGGGGAACAGGAGGGCTTTTGAATACCTTATGGCATGGCTTCTTCTGAGCAAGGATGTTGAAACTGCAGTGATGAACATTCCAAAAATGAAAGAACTGGGCTATACAAAGCTCCCGCGACATATAGAAGAAGCGGTAATGATATATTATAACAGCAAAAGGGTAATGCCTGACATGAAAGGATTAGCTGTCAGCTATGCAACAACCGAACGTTTCAGCCGGTATGTAGCCACCTATTCGGCACTGCGACAAAGAGCAGCGCTGACAAAAGACAAAATGGAGTCAGAGTTCGGAAATACATACTGGTTCTATTTCCACTTTTATTAATAAAGTGTTAAAATTTGTTAACTGTTTTATTTTGATTAAAATTTTATTAATTTTGGGTGCTCTCCATAAGAAATAATGGAGATTTTGATTGACCCTTATTACTAACCTTAAAACCCTGATGCCTATGAAGAAAACCGAACCAAGCACTTCAATGGCAAACAAGAATTCATTGTTTGCCGCAATTTTTCCCAAAAAAAATTAATCTTCTTTTCAGCACTCCCCTTTAAAGGAGGAGCAATTAAGTTTTTTTAAAAAATTAAAATAGTAATCTTTTAATCTATAGATGTATGACAAAAGAAGTACTGCGAAATTTCCGGTTTAGGGCAATGTTAGGGATTAACTTTGCCTTAAAACTTGTGGCACTTTTCATGTTGCTTGCGATGGCCATGCCTGTTTTCGCTTCATCAGCGGCTGATGACGGAAACTATGCAGGGAGTTTTATGCAGCAGAAAAGGGTCACAGGCAGGATTACTGACGCTGCAGGGAATCCCCTGCCGGGTGTAAATATCATTGAAAAAGGTACAACCAATGGTACCATCTCAGATGCAGACGGACGATACCAGATCAATGTTGCAGGTCCTGCTTCTGTATTGACTTTCTCGTTTGTTGGTTTTGTCACACAGGAGAAAACAGTAGGCGACCTGAGTGTTATTGATGTTGTACTGGTGGAAGCTGTGTCTGCTCTGGATGAAGTAGTTGTGATAGGTTATTCAACACAGGCAAGAAAGACCCTTACAGGTGCTGTTTCAACTGTTAATGCAACAGCGCTGGCAACGCAGACATCTGCAAGTGCAATACAGCGTCTGCAGGGTAAGGTTGCAGGTGTGATGATCCTCAACGCCCACACCCCCGGTGCCGGAGCCAACATCAGAATACGTGGTATGACAACCATTAACGATGCCAGCCCGCTCTATGTTGTTGATGGCGTACCAGGTGGCACTTATGCACCTAACGACGTTGAGTCAATAACCATTCTGAAAGACGCAGCAGCAATGTCAATCTACGGTGCACGTGCTGCAAACGGCGTGGTTCTGATAACAACAAAATCAGGCCGCAAGAACCAGAAAGTTTCACTGAATGTAAATTATATGCAGGGTATCACGCACAGTTCAAAATTCTATGACCTTCTGAATACCCAGGAATACGGTGAAATGCTCTGGCTGGAGTTCAAAAATGCAGGTCTTTCACCAAACCATAAACAGTATGGAACCGGGCCTACACCTGTAATCCCTGATTATATCTTCCCTGCCGGTGCAAAAGAAGGTGACCCCGGAACAGACCCAAGCCTTTACGATAACAAACTCTCATGGCAGGACGGAACCGATACATATCTTATCACAAAAGCAAACAAGATAGGTACCGACTGGTTCAAGGAAGCAACACGTAACGGCACTTACAGAGATCTTCAGATTGATGTTGCCGGTGGTACACAAAATACAACCTATGCATTCCTGCTCGGTTACCTCCAGGATGACGGTATCTTTAAATACACCGGCTACAACAGGCTTAACTTCAGGACAACTGTAAACACCAGCCCTGCCAAATGGATAGACCTTGGTACAACAATCGGAGGTAATTATACATATAACTACGGTTATACAGGCAATGATAACTCCGAGAGCTCAATAGTATCGTGGTGCTACAGAATTCCACCGATAATTCCGGTATTTGATATCTCAGGGAAAACTTACGCAGGTACCAGGGCAGGAGACCTCGGTAATGCACAGAACCCTATCTTCCTGCTTGACAAAAATCAGTGGGATTATACAAAGAGCCTTAACCTCAGTGGCAATGCCTTTATTAGGTTTAATATTCTGAAAGGTCTGTCAATCCAGTCGCGTATAGGTGTTAACTACAACTCCTACTTCTCAAACAATATTAACTATGTTGAGGTTGCCCATGCAGAAAGAGGCACATATGATTACCTTGGCTATTCTGCAGGGACAGGCGTTAACTGGACATGGACCAACACTGCCGAGTACTCTATTATCTTCGGTCAGCATAACCTTAAGGTAATTGCAGGTACTGAAGCCTATGATACTGAAGGTATATCTTTCTCAGCATCAAGAAACCTGTTCTCATTCGATGCCACACAGTACATGACGATGAATACAGGTCTGCGCGACATTACCAACTCAGGTGCTCCTTACGGTGAAAACAGCCTCTTCTCAATTTTCGGACGTATCAACTATTCATTTGCCGACAAGTATCTGTTAGAGGGTGTTGTACGCCGTGATGGTTCTTCACGCTTCGGGGAAAAGAAATACGGTATCTTCCCTGCTGTCTCACTCGGATGGAGAATCACCCAGGAAAGCTTTATGGCTGCAACATCAAGCTGGCTGACCGACCTTAAACTCCGCGTAGGTTACGGTGTTGTTGGTAACGACCGTATGGGTAACTACAACAGCTTTACTCAGTTTACTACCGGAACATCAGGAACAGTTTACGGAGCTTATCCATTTGATGGCTCCAATACAACACTCGGAACTACCGGTTTCTATCTGTCATCACTGGGTAATACCAAAGTGAAATGGGAGAAGTCAACAACAACCAATATAGGTATTGATGCTACTATTCTGAAAAACCTTACAATTAATCTTGATTTGTGGCAGAAAACTACAAGCGACATGCTCTATCCGAAACAGATTCCGCTTGTTGTTGGTAACGTGTCTTCACCATCAATCAATATAGGTGAAATGAAGAATACCGGTATTGACCTCCAGTTAGGCTATTCCAATAGTGCTCTCGGCGGAGACCTCAGGTACAGTGCTGACGTGGTGTTTACAACCTATAAAAATGAAGTTGTAAGGCTCACAGATGTTGCCACCGACTTCTACCAGGGCAGTACCTACCGTGAAAAGATATATACAAGAACACAATCGGGCAGAGCATTCCCCGAATTCTTTGGATGGGTATGCGAGGGTATCTTCCTGGATCAGGCTGAGGTTGACGCATGGCCAAAAGCATTCGGTGCAACCGGAAATTACAATGCACCCGGAAGCTTCAAATACAAGGATGTTGACGGGAACGGATATATAGATTCGAACGACAGAACCTACATCGGTTCACCACATCCTGATTTCACAGCAGGCTTGACACTTGACGTTGAATATAAAGGATTATATGTCAATGCAAACTTCTATGCCTCCTACGGAAATGAAATTGTGAACTATGTACGCCGTTTCATTGACTTTACACAGTTCCCATCGGGTAAGTCGAAGAAAAGGCTCTATGAATCATGGGGAAGCCCGTACCTAAACGGTGACAATTCAAAAGCAACAATGCCTATTATTTACTCAAATGACTCCCGTCACCAGGAGCCTTCTACATTCTTCGTTGAGGACGGTTCATATTTGCGTTTAAGGTCATTAAGAGTTGGATATGACCTGAACAGGTTACTGAAGAACAAACTCAGCAATCTGCAGGTTTACTTCCAGGGTACGAACCTGTTTACTTTAACGAAGTATACCGGACTTGATCCTGAAATCTCCGCGGTTGGAATCAACATGGGAATTGACTCAGGTGCATGGCCTACACCGAAACAGTTTATTTTCGGTATTTCCTTTGGTTTGTAATTTGTAAATCTTTAATAAAGAAAGATATGAAAAGAATTGTAAGTTTATTTTTGAGCATACTGTTTGTCACAGGCCTGATGCTTATTTATTCATGCAGTGAAGAGTTTCTTACTAAGGAGCCTTACGGAACAGCAATAGGTTCTGTTCTTGAATCCCCGACAGGTGTTGAATACCTTCTGACCTCTGCTTATCAGGCAACCAAGGGAAGGTCAATATTCGGTTCTGCAATGGGAACAGATTGGACTTATGGCAGTGGTGCTTCGGACGACTGCTATAAAGGCACAGAACCTGGCGACCAGACGCCATTTAATGATGTCGAAAGATGGGAATGTCTTCCTTCAAACCCGTACATGCGCGAGAGATGGAGGGATTGCTACAATGGCGTTGCCTCCTGTAACCTTGTTCTTGAATACTTGTGGAAAACACAGGCAGGCGCTAATCCTATTCCTGAGGCCAGGGCTAAAGAAATAGAAGGCGAAGCAAAAGCTCTGAGGGCATGGTTCCACTTCCAGGCAAACAAAATCTTCGAAAAGATTCCATATATTAAAACTCAGAAGGAACTCGGAGATGTAAAGCCTGAAGAAGTACCCAACAACTCACCATGCTGGGATGAGATTGAGGCTGACCTTCAGGAAGCTATCAACCTTCTTCCCACCACAAGGCCTAAAGGTGAGAATGGCCGCATCCACAAATATGCTGCCGAAGCTATTAAAGCTCAGGTGCATATGTACCAGGGAGAGTATAACCTTGCAAAGCCCCTGCTGGATGACATCCTGAACAGCGGCAAGTTCAGCCTTGTAAGTGAATACGGCTGGAACTATGACATGACTCACGAAAACAATTCAGAGTCAATATTCGAGCTACAGTGTTCGACTACATCAACGGGTCACACTGGAATGCTTCTTGCAGGAGCAATAAAACACCAGAAAGGTGCAGCTTCGTGCGGAGGATGGGGATTCTACCAGCCTTCTCAGAGCCTGTTCGAGGCATTTCAGGTTGATGCAAACGGCCTGCCTGTTCTTGACCCGGCTGCCCGTGACTCACTTGCAAATGACATTAAATTTAAGGGAACGGATGAGTTCATTCCTACCGACCATCTACTTGACCCGCGTGTTGACTATACCATCGCACGCCGTGGAATCGATTTCAAGGGATGGGGCATACACCCGGGCGAGCCTTGGATAAGAAACCCGAGTAATGGCGGCCCGTTCATGACCAAGAAGTTCATGCAGGCACAATCAGAGCAGGCTCTTAACTCCTATGGTACAGGCTTCTATAACGGACTCAACTTCAGATTGTACCGTCTGAGCCATATTATTCTCTGGAGGGCAGAGTGCGCCGTGGAAGATGGCCAGCTCGATTATGCACGTCAGCTGGTGAACATGATCAGGAACAGGGCAAAGAGCACAACACCAATAAAGGGTCGTGTAACCCAATATAAGGACCTTCTTAATCTTGCAGCCGGTGCAGTCGACTGGAATGCTCCTGCAGCAAACTACAAAGTCGAACCTTATCCTGATGTGCCAGGCCAGTATCCATTCGATACTAAAGAAAATGCCCGCCTGGCAGTCAGGGAAGAAATCAGACTTGAGTTTGCCACAGAAGGTCACCGCTTCTTCGACCTGAGACGCTGGGGCATTATCAAACCAGTTCTTGATGCCTATGTTGCCCGCGATATAAGGGTAAGAGGCTTTATGACAGGTGCTGTCTACGAACCTGACCGTGACGACTACTGGCCATTGCCACAGGACCAGCTCGACATCCAGAAAGGTGTACTGCAGCAAGACCCGGCATACGGCAAATAGTTGATGATTATCAACATAAAATAAAAAGGGACGCTGAATTCAGCGTCCCTTTTTTTATTCTTCATATTCAGACAGGACTCTCAAAATAGTGATATCAATTAACTACAAAGGACGCAAAGTCTTTCCAAAATTTGGGTGAACTTTGCGTCCTTAGCGGTTAAAAACTAATCTGGTAAAATGAAAATTATTTAACTGAAAACCTGTAAACAGTTCTTGAAGTAAACGTCTCACCCGGATTAAGTACCGTTGAAGGAAAATCTGGATGATTGGGGCTATCGGGAAAATGACCCGTTTCGAGGCAAAGACCCGACCTGTAAGTGTAAGGTTTCCCGCCATAACCTATTCTGGTGCCGTTCAGGAAGTTACCACAGTAAAACTGTATCCCTGGCTGGTCGGTTATTACTTCCATGAACCTTCCTGTAAGGGGATCATAAACAGTGGCATCAACTTCTTCAACGTTGTCAAGAACAAAGGTATGATCGTAACCCTTCCCCAGAATAAGCTGATCGTAGGGTTCATTAATTCTTTCACCTACAGTATGTGGTGTTGTAAAATCAAACGGCGTACCTGCCACCTGACGCAACTCACCAGTTGGTATCAGGGTTGAATCAACAGCAACAAACCTCGATGCCTTTATTACAAGTTCATGATCCAGTATGTCGCCGTTTCCGGCACCATGAAGGTTGAAATATGCATGATTTGTAATATTCAGAACCGTCTTTTTATCGGTGGTGCACGTGTAATCAATAATTATTTCGTTGTTATCTGTCCATGTATAGGTTGCCTCAACATGCATGTTACCGGGGTAACCCTCTTCCATATCGGGACTGTGGTAAGTAAATTTAACCGACGGATATTGAGAATTTTTCACTATCTCTCCCTCCCACACAACACTGTGCCATCCTCCCGGTCCGCCATGCAAACTGTTAGGCCCGTTATTCAGTGTTAAGGTATATTCCACGCCGTCGAGGGTAAATTTTCCCTTAGCTATACGGTTGGCGTACCTGCCCACTACCGAGCCGAAATACGGATCTCCATTTATCATACCTTCGAAAGTATCGAACCCGAAGGTAATGTTATCCTTCTTCCCTTCCCTGTCGGGCACTTCAATCCATACTATACGGGCCCCGAAACTCGAAAGCTTCAATACGTTGCCCTGTTTATTGGTAAGAGTGAAAAGATATACATCCTTTCCTTTATGTGTTCCCTGCAATTCTTTTGTTACTTCTGCCCTGCCCTTTCCTTTCTGATTGCATGATACTGCCAGGGTTAACACAATAATCGCCATAACTGATAAAACAACTGCTTTTTTCATTGGTAAATATTTTTTATGAAATCTAATTTAAAAATAAAATCTTATGTTAAAAACTCCCGATAAACTGTCAATTACAGGTATTTTTCACAGGTGCTTATATGAGACATTTCAGTTACCTGCCTTGCTATCAGGCTCAAAAACCATTACTGCTTCAGTTTCTGTAAGCAAATCATCACGGCAGATATCAGCCTGAATATAAACTGCAGGTACACCCGGAAAACTCTTTTCTGTTATTTCCTTAACAATACTAAAATCTTCCTTTCTCCTTATATAAACCCTCAGCAACAGATATCTGCCTGAACCTGAAAAATTACGTCCAGATGTCTTTCGTATGCGCTCAGGTTCGCTGAGCGTTTTGATATTATTTATAGTTACTGTTACCTGCTTTGCTATATCCCCTTTCCCTATTGTTTCCTGACCAATTATAGAAGCCGTTCCCGAAATAAAAAGTATCAGATTGCTTCTGTTTTCAACCAGCAATGCTCTTTCAAACTGAGGTGGATTTTTGGGCTTTGTACCATTAAGCGGTAAGCCTTTCAGTACCTGCTGACCATATTCATAAGCATTAATCTGAAGTGGATTACTAACAGGCATTATCAGCAATTCTTCTCCTGAATCAACTGCACAAATATCAAGAAATACTCCCGGCATTTTCATACCCACTCCGGTTGCCGAAGGAAAATGTTTTACAGTCCGGTATTTTCTGTAACACTCACTTCTTATATCGTTGAATATCTGATAATTTTGATATTCGTCCCTGACTTCAAGAATGTTTCCGATATAATTCCATTGCCTTACAACATTATCGAATGACATTCCTTCAAGCTGTAAAATTTCAAGAACATTATCAAAAGCGAAATATGCAGCATGTTTTAAACTTTCAGGAAATTCTTCTCCTACACCGGCTGCCCACAATTCCCTGTATTGTGATTGTTCAACAATTACATATGGTAATCCATTAAACAATTTTGTTTTGTATGAAGCCCCTCTGCCAACAGCAAACATTGCCTCAACAACTACTTTAAACGGTTGTTCAGGAGGGTGAACAGTTACATTGACAGCAGGGCTTTCGGTGCCCAGTGCATCAAGGAGTGAATCTATTATCTGCCTTCGAATTTCTATAAACGAATTATATTCTGTAACATCAATAAATACATTAAACTTTACAGGCCGGTATCCGTCTTTAATAAATTCCTTCAGTTGTTTCAGACATTGTTCCCATTCATTTATTACTGTTCCCTCTTTTTCAGGCAAGCAAACAATATATTTCTTCAGCATATCATTATTTTTCGCAACAAAAATAACATTTTCCTGTGGCGAATCAAAGAAGTTTCCTTTCACGAGAAACTCAATCTTTCAGAAATCCGGCTGCTTCAGATTTAACAGGCAGCCATACAATCATCTGCCCCGGTCCACGATTGTTCCAGTATGCATAAGGAATGAGAGTGACCGGTTCAGGCTCCATAAACCTTATTTCACCCTCGGACGGCTTTGTTGCCTGTCGCCCCTGAACAGTAATTATTTGCACACCTCCAAGCAGGTCGTTACGGAACATGGTGGATAGAACTGCGGTTGTATCAATGATAAGATTTCGCACGTTGCCTGTGTTGTTATCGGGCCATTCAGCACAATAGACAAAAGGTCCTCTCTGAAAAGCAACTCTTCCTGCATCATCTTTTACTCTTTCATCAGCACATATCACTCTAACCGGCATGGGGAAATCTACAACAACCCTGTCTCCTTTCTTCCATTTTCTTTTTATAACCGCATATCCTTTATCAATTGAATATTTTACAACTATACCGTTTACTGTCAAAGAGAATTTTTCACCTGAAGTGTTTGTAAATCTGTATAATCGTCCCGGTATAGCCTCATTTCTTACCCACCCGGGTATTCTTAACCTCAAAGTAAAATTTGTCTCTTTTTCAGGTTCTACAGATATTTCCACTCTACCCTCCCATGGGTATTGTGTGTCCTGAACAATAACGATGTTTTGTTTTCCGGCATTAATTTTTGCTCTATTAGAAGCATAAAGATTTATATAGATATCCTTATCGGCAACAGCATAGATATAGCCTGGTATAGCAGGCATGAACCTTGCAATATTAGAGGGGCAGCAAGCGCATCCGAACCATGCCTGGCGTTTATGCTGTCCTTTAGATTCGAGCGGATTGGGATAAAAAAATCTGTCGGCTGAAAGCGAGACGCCCGAAAGCATTGAATTATAAAGTGTTTTTTCAATTATGTCATAATATTTTGCATCGCCGTGAAAGAGGAAGAGTCTGTGATTGAAGAATATATTACCTATTGAAGCACATGTTTCACAATAGGCTGTCATGTTAGGCAGTACATAAGGACCTGCAAACCCTTCATTTCCTCCCGAAGCTCCTATTCCACCGGTCACATACATTTTTCTATAAACCAGATCCTCCCATATACGCGTTATCGCATTCAGATACCGGTTGTCGTTTTTAAGCGCTGCGATATCAGCCATTCCCGAGTACATATATGTTGCCCTCACCGCATGTCCCACTGCTTCCGTCTGGTCAACAGGAAGAATGTGTGCCTGATTATATTCCTGCCCCTCTGGACCCCGAATATCGAGGAAAAATTTTGCCAGATCGAGATATTTCTCATCACCTGTGATTCTGTATAGCTTTGCCAGTCCCATCTCGATAACCTGGTGACCGGGATAAACTTTAAGCCTGTCGTATCCAAAATCTTTCGCGACCAGGTCAGCCGATTTCATGGCAATATCAAGAAGTGTCCTCTTTCCGGTTGCCTGGTAATGGGCTACGGCAGCTTCGTACAGATGTCCGATGTTGTAGAGTTCATGACTCAGGACTGAATCGAGTTCCCAGCGCCGGGGACTTGCCCATTCATGTAATCCTTCACCACCGTGCATCTCAGCTATGGTGCGGTTGGTATAGAGATACCCATCATCTTCCTGTGCCAGGCCTATTTTCCAGATAAGTGTATCGAGATATGCCTCCAGCTTCGGATCGGGAAAAGTCTGAAGCGAATAAGATGCACCCTCAATGATTTTGAAGACATCTGAATCATCAAAAGGATAAAGGGTCTGGAACTTTCCGGTATCCAATCCTCCTGCAATTTCGAAATTCTTAATCCTGCCTGTCGATTCACAATAGCCAAATGCTATCGGGATTGTGATTTCAGCATTCTTTTTTATCCTTGGTGCCCAGAAATCATCAGTAAGCTTCACTGAAGTAAAAGGGACAGGCTTAACAGGGTAATCACCAGTTTTGTGCCCTGTGCATCCGGTTGCTGCCAGGATAATATTAATGACCAGCAAAACCCTTAAAAGATTCTTCATATCATTTCAATTCAAGTGCTACCACTGATTTTGCCGGCATGTTTATTGTAAGAACGCCGTTGCTGTATTTATAACCCTTGAATTCGGCTGGCTTAACATTGTCGGGATTCTCGAAAGTATTATGCGCATTCATCTCACGGGCAGTTAATACCTGACCTGAAATAGTTTTTACTGTTGCACCTATTACAGGGCAGGTCACTGTTATATCCTTTGAGGGATTTAGGTTTGCCATTGTAATGAGTATTGTACCGTCTTTACCCATCGAAGCTGATGCCGAAATGGCTGGAATCTTTTTATCTCCATAAGTATAATTCTCGCATTTCAGGTCAGTTTTCAGGAGCCTTGCATCCTGATGGTTTTTAAACATCTTGAATACATAATATGTTGGGGTCAGTACCATTTTGTCATCCTTCGTAAGAATTACAGCCTGAAGAACGTTGACCATCTGTGCAAGGTTAGCCATCTTAACCCTGTCAGCATGATGGTTGAAAATATTCAGGTGTATTGCGGCTGTAATGGCATCGCGTAATGTGTTCTGCTGATACAGAAAACCAGGATTTGTACCGGGTTCGACATTAAACCAGTTTCCCCATTCATCAACAATCAACCCCTTTATTTTATTCGGGTCGTAGCGATCCATAATATTCTTATGGCCAATTATTATTCTTTCGATGTCGTAATTGAGGCGGAAAGTTTCGAACCATTCCCTCTCGTCGAAATTGGTAGCGGAGCCTTTATAGTTCCATCCGTCAACCACTGAATAGTAATGAATGGATATACCCTGGAACATGTTTCTGGTGGAAGGATCTTTCATTAGAGTTTCCGTCCACTGAAAATTGTCGCCGTAGGGTCCGCAGGCTATTTTGTAAAGACGGTTACCTCCATAGTTATTAAGGTATGTCGAATACTGGCGCATGACTGATGCATAAAATTCATCTGTCATATTTCCGCCGCATCCCCAGTTTTCGTTGCCTATCGCCCAGTACCTGACCTTCCATGGTGTTTCCCTGCCGTTCTCCTTGCGGAGTCTTGTCATGGGACTCTCAGCATCACTTGTGAGATATTCAACCCACTCTGCCATCTCCTGAACTGTTCCTGAACCCACATTCCCGTTGATATAAGCATCGCATCCAAGCAGTTCGGTGAGCTTCATAAACTCGTGTGTTCCGAAGGAATTATCTTCGGTCACCCCGCCCCAGTGGATGTTTATTATAGAGGCTCTCTTTGACTGTGGACCAATTCCATCGCGCCAGTGGTAAGTATCGGCAAAACATCCTCCGGGCCAGCGAAGATTTGGCACCTTAATCTCACGCAGTGCAAAAAGAACATCATTCCTTATACCGTAGGTATTTGGAATTTTTGAATCGGGTCCTACCCATATACCTCCATAAATACAGGTGCCTAGATGTTCCGAAAAGTGCCCATATATGTCTTTTGATATTACCGGACCGGGATTATTTGCAACTATCACAAACTGATTTACGGTTTCATTTCCTGTTTTCTGCGGATAAACAGCTGTTGTCAGGAATCCCAGAAAGAGTACTACCAGGGTTAAAATCTTTTTTCTTTCCATAGCATATAATATTTTTATTATTATTTGTTTTCACTCTGTAAGCTCATTTTCAATGAAGGTGCCCAGTTTCTTATATTTCTCATAAAGTATTCTGTATTTATCAGCTTTATGTGGGTTGGGCACATATTCTTTCTCAAACCCGCCGCCCATGGCTTTTTGTGCTGTTGGGATATCGGGGTGTATGCCAGCTACAACCGAGGCAGCCATTGCTGAGCCAAGTGCCACAGTTTGTTCCGAACGTGCCACTTTGATAGGCACATTCAGGACGTCGGCCACCACCTGCATTACATATGGGTTTTTCTTTGCCACTCCGCCAATAGCAATAACTCCTTCTATTCTTATACCTTCTTCGATGAAGCGGTCGTTTATCATTTTAGCGCCGAAGGCTGTTGCCTCCACGAGTGCTTTGAAGATGCGCGGGGCGTCAGAGCCAAGAGTTAGTCCTGTAATGGCACCTTTCAATTCCTGATTCGCAAACGGAGTACGTCGCCCATTGAGCCAGTCGAGAGCCAGCAGTGCTGTTTCCTCATCATTAAGAGTCAGAGCATGATGGCTCAGTTCGGCAATAATTTTATCGGATGATTCATTTCTGATTCTCTCTATTGTTTTTTCGTCGAGCCAACTCATCCGGGGAATAATCGTTTCAAGAGGCCACATCAGCAGGCGGCTGAACCAGGCATATACATCGCCGAACGCCGACTGCCCGGCCTCCAATCCGAGCATTCCCGGCACTATTGACCCATCAACCTGCCCACATATACCTTTTACAAGCTTATCGCGCGCCTCTTCCATCGGGACGATGAGCATATCGCATGTAGAAGTGCCCATTACTTTAACCAGCTGGTATGGTTTAATCTCTCCTCCCACAGCTCCCAGATGGGCATCGAAGGCTCCTGCTCCAACCTTTACCCGTGTCGAAAGTCCCAGCCTCTCTGCCCATTCCCTTGTAAGGGTACCCACAACCACATCACAGGTATATGTTTCTTTATAGAGCCTCTCCCTCAATCCGGCAAGTAATGGATCAAGCCTTACCAGAAACTCTTCAGAGGGCAGTCCGTTGAAATCGGGGTGCCACATTGCCTTGTGCCCTGCTGCACAGCGGCTTCTTTTTATCTTAAGAGGGTCAGTCTCACCAGTAAGAAGCGCAGGTATCCAGTCGCAGTGCTCAACCCACGACCATGCATTTCTTCTGACTTTTTCATTCCTGCGAAGCACGTGAAGAATCTTTGCCCAGAACCACTCCGATGAATAGACTCCACCTTCATATTTCGTATAATCTTCACCACCCCATGTTCTGGCAAGCCGGTTTATCTCAGCTGCTTCATCAACTGCTGTGTGGTCCTTCCAGAGAATAAACATTGCATCAGGCTCTTCCTTAAATTCTTTCTTAAGCGAAAGAGGTACTCCCTGCCTGTCGACAGCAACAGGTGTTGAGCCTGTAGTGTCAACAGTTATACCTTCTATGTTGTCTATTACATCCCGCCCAAGTCCACGTAACGCCTCCCTTACAGAAACCTCCATGCCCTCAATATAATCCAGTGGGTGCTGGCGGAACTGATTGATGGCAGGATTGCAGTATAAACCCTTCTTCCATCGAGGGTATTCAAATACAGATGTTCCAACTATCTCGCCATTAAGCGCATTGACTACAACAGTGCGAACCGAATCGGTTCCGTAATCGAGACCTATTACATATTTGTCAGCCATATTCTTTTCTGTTTTTTTATTCTTTTTCCTGTCCGTAATACGCATCTTTGCCGTGTTTCCTCAGAAAATGTTTATCAAGCAAAGCTCTGTCAATAGCCTGTTGATTTCCTAGAAGCACTGTATAGAAAGCCATTCTTGCCACCTCCTCGAGTGTGACTGCATTGTAA
>JAKPDL010000066.1 GCA_029552825.1 Bacteroidota bacterium | reverse complement strand
CTTAATACAACTCCGTTGTTCTTCAAAATGGAAGCAAAATCAACATGGTCCTTTTTATTTTCAGTAACTGTGGTGGCTAAGAGTTGCTTAGCATTCCTTGCTTTTTGGATTATAAGAATGTTGGTATCTACAGTAGAGCTTTCAAACACCCCGGGACCCAGGTCTATTAAGATCTTTGGATTGTATTTAGATAAATAATGCCTAAGTTTCTGACCGTAGCCAGCTCTCATCCATTTATTAGAGCTTATATAAGTCAGAATGCCACCAGGCCTCAGAAGCTTAATTCCCCTCTCATAAAACAAACAATAAATGTCGCCCATGCGGTCAAATGTTTCGTAGCCTTGATCTTTATAAAGGTCAGCGTATTTTCTCCCGCTATCATAAGCTTTCTGCAATTGAATATAGGGAGGATTGCCCATGACTATGTCAAACCCGCCTTTTTCCTGGAACACTTCAGCGAAATAAAGCTTCCAAGGGAAGAACGGCCTTGATTTTTGACCCTGTGTATATTCCCTCAGTTGTTTTTCAGCCTGGTCGAGGTCAAATCCCTCTTTTTCATACAGCTTCTTCTTCTCCCTTTCTATCGCTTCTGCCCGCTGCATCTCATTGGGGAAATTTGCCCAGGTTTCTTCAATGATCTTAATCCTGTCAAAATATGAGCTCTTTTTTGTTCTTAGCTTTATTTCAAATATCTTTATAATGAGTTCATTAATTTCCTGGATTAAGATATCTTTTTTGCGTTTATCTGATTCATTCTGAAATTCGTTTTTCTTATTTTGAAAATCATTGATTAACCTACTCACTTCATCGGCAAATAAAGGATTTCCAGCGGTAATAACTTCTTCATCAAGATCTATACCCATAAACTGCGAGGTTAAACTATCTCCCTGCATGATTTTAAAATCAAGATTAGGCAAGGGCTCAATACCCCAGTTATCTTTGTTTTTGTCCACTCTCTCATCCACTAAAAGTGAAATAAAGAAGCGCAATTTAGCCACTTCCACTGCAATTTGCTGGATATCAACTCCATAAATGCATTTCTGAATCAAATATAACTTTCTTCCATAATCTGAGTTTTTTTCTAAAAATTGCCTTTCTGTTTGCTCTTTTAATTTGTTTTTGAGAACGGGGTCAGTCACGGCCCTGTCAATCGCTTTGAGCTGCGCTTCTTTCCAGAGGCGATTTTCAGGGTCGAGCTTGGAAAGAATAAATACCAGCTTATTCAGGACGCCCATGGGAAAGGCACCCGAACCAACAGCGGGATCAACAATCCGTAAATTATCTATAAGAGCGACGATATTTCTGGTGGTTTCATTATCGAATGGATTATCATTTTTGTCTGTAGCTGTTGAGAACAGTCCTTCCAGCTTTTCTTCGATTGCTTCTATACTATCCAGATTAGTCTGGAAGTATTGTTTTAGTGATTCAGTAACCATATAATCGACAATTTCCCTGGGGGTATAATAACTGCCCGTAGCCTTGCGGGCTGTTGTAGCTGTCTCCGGATTATAGCTGGCCAGAAGATTCTCAAACACTTTGCCCAGAAGCTCTGGATCAAGCGCAACTTCCTGGTCATCAGGCACATTTTCATCTATTGTAAAGTTATAGGAGGAAAGAAGATCGATCAGGCCTACGACTTTATATTTTTTGTTTTGAGTACCGTAATCTTTGTTTAGATCGACTTCCCTCTCACCGGAGAAAAAAAGCATGTTAGGAACGTTTAAGCCGATGTCCTTATCTGAAAACCCATCTATCCTGATCTCTTTATTTTTCCCATTTTCTACAACTCTTCTATCGAGGCAATCGAAAAGACCACCATTAAGGAAGGGGATATCCTTGAACAAAGAAATTGCCTTATCTTTATCTTTAAAATATTTTTCGTATCTATAAACGGAGTGATCCATATAGTCATTGTTTCGGCCCTGATAGGTCCGCTGGAAGCGAAACTTACGATGGTCAATTTTAGTATTCAGGGTGGCAAAAAACAGATTCTGGAGAATAGCTTTGTAATAAGTTGATTCGGAGGGAGAGATATCTGTTAGGAGATCTTGAGCTTGCCTTTTATTAAAAAGCTGCGGCGGAACCAGCCCCTTTTCTTTCATAAACCAGACAAATATCATCCTTGTTATCAGCCTGATAACGGCGATGTTCCTGCCATTTTCCTCTTTCTCCGCATCAGCAGGAAAGCTAACCTTCTTGATTGCCCAGAAATACCAGTTGGCGATTTCGCTGTAAAATTCCTTCGTTACTTTTTCGACCGAAAAGGCTTCTTTTATCTTTTCGATCGTCGTCAGGTCGCCCTCGCCTATCTGTCCGAGAAAGGTTTTATTGGTCAGATCTTTGCTGACAAAATAAGTAAACCTTCTGAAGTTGCTCCAGTCCCGGCGTTTTCCGAGATAATTGGTATAGATTAGGCTGAAGCGGAAGTTTCCTCCCCGGTCATAAAAAATAAAGATACCGGCATCAGCTGATTTTTCTTTTAATATTTTCTTTCCAACTGCATACTGGGCTTTTTTGGCGGATCGCTCGGTTAGCTCTTTATTGACCAGAAAAGAACAGACGATAAGTTTGCCGTCTCCAAGGTCCCCTTCAGCTAACAGCCTGCCGTCTGAAAAGTCAGAAGCTTGTTCTGGAACTGGAAGCGAGTCCTTTGGAAATTCCAGCCTATCATTCTTTTGCCGGAAAAAGCTCTCCAACTTCTCCAGAGCAAATTCATTAATAATTGATTCTAAGATTTGTTTGCTGCTCATGACTTTTTATTCTCAATGGCGACAATAATCTCTTTTTCGAGACGCCGCTGCCTTTGTTTTTCTTTTTCCAGATAATTATCATCAAGCTCATTCTT
>JAKPDL010000065.1 GCA_029552825.1 Bacteroidota bacterium | reverse complement strand
GGAAATGAAATTATTTGAATATGAACCTGCGGAAAAATATCATTTATAATTTAAGTTTACTGTATATTTGAAGAGTCAAACCGGTGTTTATTATTAATTTCGTGTAACAATTAAAATTTCAGCTTATGAAGAATCTGGTTTTAATTTTGATAATTCCGTTATTTTTTCTTGTGGGTTGTAGCGGCGGAAACGGAGGAAAGAATGAGAAAAACGTCTATGCAATTATTCCTGCTCCGCTGTCGCTCAGTGAAATGCCCGGAAAGTTTATTTTCAGGGAGAAAAGCACCATAGTTCTTTCTCCTTTGAACGAATCAACCAGGCTTTCGGCAGATTTTCTTGCTTCTATGGTGAAGAATGCAACAGGATACGAACTCCAGGTAAAGGAGGGAAGCAAAGTTCCGAATGGTTCGGTATTGATGGCAGTTGACACTTCGGTCAAAAACCCCGAAGGATATACTCTTACGATAAGTAAAGGGAAAATAGTGGTAAAGGCCGGGAGTCCAGTTGGCATGTTTTATGCAGTTCAGACTATCAGGCAGCTGATGCCACCTGAGGTGGAAAAACCCTTTTCCGGACAGGCTGTAACTCTTTCTGTGCCGTGTTGTGAAATTAAAGATGAGCCCCGTTTCGTGTACAGGGGTATGCATCTTGACGTCGGACGTCATATGTTTCCTGTCGAAACGATAAAAAGGTACATTGATTTGCTTGCAATGCACAAGTTCAACTATTTCCACTGGCACCTCACCGAAGACCAGGGATGGAGAATTGAAATTAAGAAATATCCAAAGCTCACTGAGGTAGGAGCATTCAGAAAAGAAACCATAGTGGGGCATGCAGGCAAAAAGCCTCAGGTTTTTGATGGAAAGCCTTACGGAGGTTTTTATACACAGAACGAGGTGCGGGAGATAGTCAAATATGCAGCATCGAAATTCATAACAGTGATTCCGGAAATTGAAATGCCGGGTCACTCCCTTGCAGCACTTGCTTCATATCCGGAGCTTTCATGTACCGGAGGACCATTTGAAGTGGGTACAAAATGGGGAATATTTGAAGATGTTTATTGCGCAGGTAAAGAAGAAACCTTCAAATTCCTGGAGGATGTTCTTACCGAAGTTATGGAACTTTTTCCGTCCAAATATATACACATAGGTGGTGATGAGTGCCCAAAAACACGATGGAAGAAGTGTCCTCTCTGTCAGAAAAGAATTAAACAGGAAGGACTGAAGGATGAAAATGAACTTCAGAGTTACTTTATCAGGAGAATAGAAAAGTTTCTGGTATCCAAAGGCAGGAAACTCATAGGCTGGGACGAAATACTCGAAGGAGGCCTGGCCCCCGAGGCAACTGTAATGTCGTGGAGAGGTGTAGCAGGTGGGATAGAAGCTGCAAAGCAGAATCATGATGTGATTATGACACCCACACGTTATTTCTACCTCGATTATTATCAGACTGAACCCGATAATGAGCCGCTTGCAATAGGCGGGTACCTGCCACTCGAAACTGTCTATTCGTTTGATCCGAGATTTGAGGAACTGACGGAAGAACAGTATAAACATATTCTTGGAGTGCAGGGAAATGTATGGACTGAGTATATTTCCACTCCCGAGCATCTGGAATATATGGCATGTCCGAGAATGTTTGCCATAAGTGAAGTAGGATGGACACAGGCATCAAAGAAAGACTTTGAGGATTTCCTTGCCAGATTCAACGTGCAGCGTGCCAGATATGATGCAATGAATCTGAACTACTTCAAGGGAGAATACAGAAATACAAGGTCAAGGAAACAATAAGAACAGTATCAGGGATTAAAACAGCAGCTTTGTAAAAGAAATTGCGAGAGTTAATGCCGGAGCGGGTTCATACCTGTTACCGGCATTATATTTTAATCAGCTGGAAAAGATGTTCATCAAGGTAACCGTTAGAGGTTTTAATCCAATCTTTTTTAATTCCTGTTTCAATAAACCCTAGTTTTTTGAAAAGCTCCATGCTTTCGCAGTTGCTTGAGAGGATATTGCAATATAACTGGTGCAGTTGAAGTGTATTAAAGCAATAATCGATCAGGCATTTTAAAGCCATAGATGCATATCCTTTACGTCTCGAGCTCTCATCGGCAATCAGTATTCCAACACCAGCCCGCTGATGAAATGGATCAAAATCGAATAGATCTATTGTCCCGATGGTCTTTTTATTTTCCTTTGTGTCAATCATCAGCCTTAACTGGCCGGTTTCGAAAATTGTCTTGTGTGAATTTTCAATATATTTTTTAAGGGTATACTTCGAAAAAGGTTTGATAGTGTTACTTATCAGCCAGTAATCAATATTGTTTTCCCACCTGTAAAGAAGCTCGAGATCTTCCGGTTCAACGGCACGCAGAATGATTTCATCACATGTCATCATAGGAGTAAGAATAACAGGTTATTCGGGAGTTCCGTTATTTTGTGATTTTTTTCACAAAAATCTCCTCTGGGTAGCCTCTTCTTATTAGTTCAGCTCTCCAGGCGATTGCCTCTTCTCTTGTCTTGAATTGGCCTGTTGTATATCGATAGAATTTGTCGACATCATTATACATAACCCTGACATTTCTGATGTTTTTGAAATAACTCACATCTACAGGATTATACAACGCCATAATTTGAACCGTGTAATAAAGAACATCCGAATCTTTTATTCCTGCATCTTCCAGATCTGCAACTTTCACATCTGTTACGAGAATTGCACTATCAATTTTTGTTACTGTAGGTATATTTGACAGATCCACTTTTTCATAAACTGCGGGTTCTTCCCTTTGAAGGGTTATATTCAGAGTTATAAGATAAGAAGAATTATTAATATCCAGCAAAGTATCAACAGTTTGGGTAATGTATTTGTTGCCGGTGAAAACTATTCTGAAATGTCCAGGATTTGTTGTAATTGAATAATTACCTGAAAGAGTTTCGGGGTTTGTTGCAACCAGTGTATCTCCTGTGTTCAGATCTATAAGATATATTTTGCCGTCAGCATCCGATACAGGCATCGAATCTTCAAGTTTTACATTGCCAGAAATAATATAATTGTATTCTATTGCAGGAACACCGAAACCCAGATAAAATATCTCCTTTTTCTTATAATCGGTTGCAAATGCATAGTAACCGTTCAGACCATTATTGAATGGTACAAAAAATCTGTTATCGTCAGGTGTGTTTATCGGGTAGCCGATATTTTCTGGTTCTGTCCATTTGTCTCCTCTTTTTATGCTCCTGAAAATATCATAGCCACCAATTGATGAATGACCTTCAGATGCAAAATAGAGAATTGTATCGCTGATTGTTATAAAAGGAGTATCTTCATTATAAGGTGAGTTTATTGTTTCCGGAAGTTTTTTAGGGACACCCCAGTCCCCTGTGGCATCTTTTTCCGACACATAAATATCAAGGTCAATTCCG
>JAKPDL010000058.1 GCA_029552825.1 Bacteroidota bacterium | reverse complement strand
CAGCAGATAAGAATAACCGGAACGGTTACTGACACTGAAACCGGCAACCCGATGCCTGGAGTGAACATTCAGGTTAAGGGGACCACAATTGGTGCAATTACCGATGCAGATGGGAAATATGTTATCAATGTAACAGACAGGAATGCCATCCTGGTATTTTCCTTCATCGGATACGACACCAAGGAAGTGCCGCTTGCCGGTAAAGTGGTACTGGATGTAGCCATGTCGCCAACTGTAACAGACCTTGATGAGGTTGTTGTTGTAGGGTATTCTACCCAGAAAAAGGCAAACGTTATCGGATCTGTAACGTCGCTGCCTGGTGCTCAGATTCAGTCGCTGCCAACGCCTACCGTTGCACAGGCTCTCTCCGGGCGTCTGCCAGGTTCAATAATCATACAGATGAACGATGAGCCTGGGCAGAATACAACCCGTATTCTGATTCGCGGACGAAGCACACTTGGTGGCTCAAGGGCTTCAAACACTTCTGCTACAGCACCACTCGTGATTATCGATGGCGTGCCGGGCCGCTCAATGAATGAGATTGACCCGAACGACATTGAAACACTTTCTGTTCTGAAAGACGCATCTGCTGCAATTTACGGTGCTCAGGCAGCAAACGGTGTGATTCTTATTACCACAAAGAAAGGAAGCGAAGGAGCCCCAAGACTTAACTACCAGTTCTATCAGGGGTATATGACTCCTACTGTGATCCCGGAAGTTTGCGATGCAGCCGAATATGCAACCATGCTTTCGGAATATCAGGTGGCAACGGGCAAACCGAGAACATATACCGACCAGGATATTGAACTCTTCCGTTCGGGAGAAGATCCATGGCAGCACCCGAATACCAACTGGTATAAGGAACTGATTAAGAACTGGACGGGAACAACACGCCACAACCTTTCAATTGACGGTGGTTTCAGGGGAATGACCTACTATTTCTCAGCAGGTTATAAACTGGATGATGCATTCTATAAAGCATCATCGACAAAGTACAAACAGTTTAATGTGCGTACAAAACTTGATCTGCCTATAACAAGCTGGCTAAAGGTTGGAACAGAGCTGGCAGGGTTCCAGATTAACAGACTCTATCCTTATAAAAGTGCCGATGCCATCGTTGGTCAGTCAACACGACTGGTTCCTACAACGTGGGCATACTGGCCGAACGGATTACCCGGACCTGATATCGAATACGGCGACAACCCGGTTGTTACTTCAACCTTTGAAGGTGGCAAGGATGACCAGAAAACATACAGAGTGCTTACAACATTCAACGGTACAATTACGGTACCTTTTGTGAAAGGTCTGACACTTAACGGGAGTTACAGTTATGACCTGACCAACTTCTACCGGAAGAGGTTCTTCAAACCATGGATACTTTACTATCCCGACTGGGCTTCAGCCAAACGTGATCCGAACACAGGCTTTATTACCGACATGAACCTGATCCCGACGCCAAGAGGTCTTTCGTACCCGCAGAACCATGAAGACTATTCGAGGACAATTACCAACACAATACTGCTTAGTGTAAACTACACCAGGAAGTTCGGAGATCATTCTTTAACTCTGTATGGAGGCTTTGAGCAGTATACTTATGACTATAACAACCTTTACGGTTATCGTACATACTATATTTCAGACTTGATTCAAACAATGGATGCAGGTGCCGACCAGGATAAGAATACAACAGGTGGCAGGTCGATATATGCACGTAAGTCGTACATAGGTCGTGCAAGCTACGATTTCCGTGGTAAATACCTGGCTGAGGTTGTGTTCAGAGCCGATGGTTCACTTAAATACCCGCCTTCAAGCCGCTGGGGTTACTTCCCCGGATTCCTGCTTGGATGGAGAGCATCGGAAGAAGGGTTCTGGAAGGATAATATTGCATTTATCAACTACTTCAAGCTGAAAGCATCGTATGGAAGCATGGGTATGGATCCGGGCTCGGCATTTCAGTATATGAATTCTTTCGGACTTTCATCGGGTATGTCGTTTGGTACGAGTGCTGCAATTGAAACAGCAGTTGGACCTCCGACAGTAGCAAATCCGAATATTACCTGGGAGAAACAGACAACAAGAAATATAGGGTTTGAATCAAAATGGCTCAGAGACCTGCTGCACCTGAACTTTGAATACTTCTATAATATAAGAAAGGATATTCTTGCAACAAGGGATGCTTCTGTGCCGGCTTTCACCGGATTATCGCTTCCTCAGGAAAACATTGCAAGAGTGGATAACAGGGGATTTGAAGTTGAAGCAGGTGTTCACAAAAACATCACACCCGACCTGAGAATTGATCTCGGAGGCAACTTCAGCTACAACCATAACGAAGTAGTGTTCATGGATGAACCTGCAAAGGCAGTTCCGTGGCAACAGCTCACAGGGCACCCGTATAATGCATGGTTAATGTATAAGGCTATCGGAATCTTCGAGGATGATACCTATACTGTAAATGGTGTTGCCAATTATCCGCGCTGGGCAAATGCAAAACCAGGTGATGTGATATTCGAAGATGTTTCCGGCGACGGTAAGATTGACGGCAATGACAGAATCCTGATCGACGAAGTTGATGTACCTGAGACATTCTATGGAGTCAATCTGGATGCTACATGGAAGAATTTCAAACTGACTGTTCTGGTACAGGGACAGGGTAAATTCTACAAGTTCAACCATTACGATGAGAGACGCGGCGAAGCAGGTAACTACTTCAAGTGGACTTACGACAACAGGTGGACTCCTGACAACAGGAAGACCAATATTGCCCGTGCATTCAACCGTAATGACTTCTACTGGGCACATGCCGTCAATATGAGCACCTACTGGCTCGACAATACAGCCTACTGCCGTCTGAAGAATGTTGTACTTACATACAACATACCTTCACAGATATTCAAAGGGATTGGTATCAGCAGGGCCAGTGTCTATTTCTCGGGAACCAACCTTGCATTGCTTTACTCGGCAACAAAGAAGTTTGATCCCGAAGTCAGCGGCCAGGGAGTATATCCTCTTATGAAGACATTTGCTTTCGGTGCAAATATTACTTTCTAAACTATTGAGAAATCTTTTAAATATTGAGCTATGAAAAAAGTATTCAATTACATAATCCCGATAGCATTGTTGATGTTTCTGGCAACTGCCTGCGAGGATGTCCTTGACCAGGATCCGGTTAGCACATTTAATGAACAGGTAGTATTTAAGGATATCAACATCGTTAAAGCATACGTTGGAAAATGCTACGACAGAATGGGCGGTAATACCAATAACGGTATACTTGGTGCCCGCGAAGACCTTCTCTCTTCCGGAACAGATCAAACTCTATGTATTCACCGTCCTTCGAACTATACACACCTTAAAGGTACCCTCAGCCCCGACCAGTTAGGGTTCTTTGCCAACACAGGTTATGGTGGTTTCATGTACTGGGATAATCTGTATGCTAACATCCAGAATCTGAACTATATTCTGGACAATATAGATAATGTTCCGACTAAAACCACGAGTGAAGACGCACTTAAGACAAGGCTGAAGGGTGAAGCTTACTTCATAAGGGCATACATGTACGGAAGGCTCCTGATGAATTATGGTGGAGTGGTTATAAGAACCACTGCTTTTAAACTTGGCGAGGATTTTCTTGACATAAAGAGATCGACACTTCAGGAGACTCTTGATCAGGTTCTTGCCGATTGTGACAAGGCAATAGAGCTTTTGCCTGCATCGATGGAGCAGGGCAGGGCAACACGTGCAGCTGCAGCAGCCCTTAAGTCGAGAGTACTGCTGTTCTGCGCAAGTCCGCTTGTAAACGGCGGCTATGAACCAACAAACCCACTTGTTTCGTTTACCTCAGGCTCCCAGGCTCAGCGCTGGGAAGCAGCCAGAGATGCTGCAAAAGCCATAATGGACGGAACATACGGCACATTTAAACTGGCCGGTACAACAAATGATCCTCCATCACCTATGACTGAAGCAGATATAAAGGCCTATGCCGACAATTATTTCAACATCTTCAACCAGAAGGGCAAATGGAATGATGAAACCATCTGGGGTATCCAGTTCCCACTTACCGGAGGCAATGTAAACAGAGCTAACATCTGGTATGGACCTAATGGTTATCATAACTGGGGTAACAACGATCCAACCGAGCCTGCTGTAAGAGAATATGAAATGGCTGACGGTACTCCTTTTGTATGGGATATCGGGCTGGGCGAGAACCTTCGCAAGGCTACTGCTGCCGAACTGGCTGCAAATCCATACCTGAATCCTTACTATGGAAGAGAACCTCGCTTTTATGGTACTATTCTCTATCATGGTGCTCCTTGGCAGCAGCGTCCTTCCGACGCTACCGGCTTTGACCCATATAACAAAGTGCAAACGGGTCATTTCTACAATCTCGACGGAACAGTTAAAGCATACGGAATTGATACACGCCAGGGTCTGATAGAAAGCTGGAACGGAACAAAGAACGGCTATTACCTTAAGAAATTTATGGATCCGGCTACAGTCGGTCAGTACTATTACAATACCAACACATGGGTTGAGTTCCGTTATGCTGAGGTACTCCTGAATTATGCTGAAGCATGCATAGAGCTCGGAGGTGCTGAAATGGCGAATGGTATTGATGCACTCAATATGGTTCGTAACCGTGCCGGCCTGCCCGACCGCGACCGTAATACCACCGACCAGGCTCTTGCACGTCAGTGGGTAAGGCATGAAAGATACATTGAATTCTTCGCCGAGGGCCACCAGTATTACGACATGCGCAGATGGATGACAGCTCCTCAGGTGATTAAGAATGTGTATCCGATGAAGATTAAAGAATATGTTAATGGTGATATGGAGTGGTTCTACGATGTATCATCAACTACCATTGTTGATTCAAGGTCGTGGGCAAAGGATGCCTTCTACTGGCTGCCGATTTCACGTACAGAAATGAATAAGGCTCCCGGCCTTGTTCAAAACCCGGGATATCAATAGAATTAACGCGGGAAACCGCAGTCCAAACAAGAAGGCCGGCAATTTAAGCCGGCCTTCTTTGGTTTGGTTTTTATTATTTATAAAACATGTAATACCAGAATGTGTTTCCGAAATTTTTTCTCAATAATGGTTCAGCTTTTGCGAGATCATAACCCGAAAGCTGAAATGTCTGAAGAAATTGTGCGTACCGCTTTTCTGTATCTGCGGTTATCTTTAACTTTTCCTGTGCAGATAGTTCTATTTTAAGCAGAGTCCTCATTGCAAGTGCTGCTTCCTGAAGATGCTTCGGAGCTATTTTATATCCGTACAAATCGAGCTTTTGCCACACCTGTGCTATTCCTTTCAGATCTTTATTCAGAAGATGCCAAGCCATCTTATATTCCCATGCATTCCTGTTTATATACATCGAATCGGTAGCCACAATTCTTTCAATATTTATAACCGGGTCATCAGTGATGGTGAAAAAATCAATCCCGGGTCTGATTTTTTTCTTTGCTCCCAGCTCGGGATGGGAAGATACTGCATCATCATTAAATAGCATTTTTTCTAATACGGCAGCCTCTTTCCTGTAAAAAAGGGTTTTTTTCAGAAGGTTGATAAAAATCTTTGCATTTTTATAGTTTCCGTTAATTAGTTCGCATTTAATCATCATTCTCAATCTATCGGGAGTGTAGCCTTTTAAAACCATATTCTCATATGCCCATCTGTAAGCCTCATTTATCATCCCGATAGAATAATAGAAGTTACCACCATGTTTTAGTATTTCACTTTTTATATCAGTTTCCCATTTTTGAAACAGAGTACTTCCGTCAGGGCTCTGAGGAAAACTGAAAAGCATCTCATTCAGCCTCCCGGTTTCGCACAGAGCGATGTTGTTAAGAAAAAGTGTAATAATGTTTTTTGTCGGGTTTTTAAGATTAAACCTAACCAGTTCATCATACCGTCCTTCATAGAATAATTTTTCAGCCAGAAAATAATTTTCTGTTTTCTTGTCATACCTGAGGAAAGCGGTTGTAAGGAGTGTTGCAATAATTAAGCTTATGCCAGAAAATGCCGTTAATAATCTTAAATGTTGTTTCTTCTGAGGATTGGGGGTATTTATAAATTCTGGAATATAAGGTATCTTAAACCAGCAAATAAAAGGAGTTAGGCAAATCAGACCTCCCAGTATTGTAAAGATTATATTATCAGCACTGGCATAACCCGGGCTCCAGGGATAGATTAAAAGGGCAAGCCATGTGCGGTAAAAAAGAAATTCACCTGAAATGAAAACAGTTACCGCTGCCAGAGCGAGCAATAGAACCATTTTTAAAAGATTCTTTTTGAAACCTGTAACTATTAACCATGCTCCGTAAAAACCGTATAACATCCACGCGAATCCACCATTTATAAAGTACCATAAGGGCAATATTATTACCGGCCAGTAACCTCTGCCGTATCTTATGAAAACGTATGCCATAGCCAGCTGAAGGAGTATACCCAGATTGTTGAAAAGCATGTACTGGTAATTTGTCTGGAGGTAAAACATAAGAATACCCGAAAGGAACGGAATTACAAAGTCTTCAGAGCCTTTAAGAAGCTTTGTAATTTGTGACAGTAAGACGACAGTTGAGAAAATCACGGTAGAAGCTATCACAGCACCTGCGGCAGGATAATAATAAAAAGAAGCAATGAAACCAGCAATATATTTCAGCAGGGAACCTGGCTGTTTAAGAAAATCGTGCAGATAGTCTACTGATAAAATGAAGAGAGAATGTTTTTCCTGATAAATAAAAATGTGACTAGCATAAAGAAGGAAAAACAGAAAAATAATAATGAAGAAAATCCCGTGAGTAAAGTATTTTAAAAGCCTTGCTGTTCTACTGTTTCCGGTTTGCATAGCTTAATTTTCCTGTAATTGGTTTCAGTTTCCAGCCCATTTTACTTCCAGTGGTTTAAGCCTTGAAAACTTCCTGATTTTACCGGGTGTGGTATTAATCCTGATTATTGAAAATTCAGGCAGATTGTAACTTTTGGTGTTATAGTGTTCCCTCACAGGATTCTTCTGCGGCAGGGCAAACGGCTTCGAGGTTTGTCCGTCGTTGTTGAAGTATGCAATGTACGGTTTGGTCATTAACCCGTTGTCGCGGCGTGTTGCAAACAAAATCCACTTGCCGTTCGATGACCATGAATGGTAACTGTCGGTTGAGGAGCTGCTGTTCAGGTTGAGCCGTTTGGCATTTCCTGTTTCAACGTCGATGGCATAAAGGTCTGCTTCGGGATGCCAGATCGGGAAACAGCCGTAATTACTCATTGTTACAATGATATACTTTCCGTCGGGTGATATTCTTGGGAATGCAATGCTCTTTCCTTTATCAGATGCTCTGAAAAAGATTTCTTCTTTTCCAAATTCTCTTGTATCAGGATTGAATGACACCTTCCAGAGGTCGTATCTTATTTTTTGATAATCATACATTTCTCCAATTTTTGGAGCACGGCAGAAATAGAGAATTCTTCCGTCGGGCGACCATTCAGGATAGGTATCCATTGATAATGAGTCCATTTCGAGAGGGATTGGCATTATTTCGTTTTTCTGTCTATCGAAAAGTACCAGTGAAGATTCGAGATCGCTTACTTCTATTCTCTTGTTTTCAAGAACATGGAACCTCTGAACTATTTTGTTTGATGAAAACGCCACATACCTTCCTGAGGGATGCCAGCGGGGATAAACGGCACCGTTTTTCATTTCCGGAGTTTTGAGGTTGTACTTTACAAGTTTCCCCTCTGAATAGAAAAATGTCCCGCCGAGAGAACCTCTCATGTGAAAAAGGAAGTCATCACTCTTTCCGTTATTGAAAGAATGACAGTTAACACAATTTTCTTCGGCAGCATAATTATTTATCAGTGTCGTTACTTTGAAAGATGCGAGTTCCCTCTGACATATTGAAATCTCATTCCATCTTTCATAACCCGGATAAATGACTCTGTAGGTTAAATATGGGTCAACAGGTTCGGCAGCAATAAGATTGGTTATTGTTGAAAATTTTTTCCGGATGCCCGTCTTGTCTTTAACAGCAATGTCGATGTTCATTATTTTACCGGCACTTCCTTCCAGCAGGTTTCTCCATTTTTTTTGCGGAATAATAATCACATTCCTCCGGGATTTTACTGTAAAAGGTTTCTTACCTTCAACTGAAAAGGTTGTAAAAAAGCATGTGCCTTCTTCTTTGATGATAAAATTCAAAGGTGCTATGTTCGGAGGAATTACAATACCCGAATAGTCAGGTTCAATTTCAGGAAGCTTTTCTGCCGGTAATTCCAGTATTCCTTCCTTCCCTGAGCATCCGTAAATAAGCAATGCAGTTAAGGGCGTGAGTAATATTTTTGACAGATGGTGATTCATTTCACTGTCAAAGTTAATATTTTCAAAGCCTGAAGAGGCAGGATGATGATTAAAATATTCAATGCATACTGTCTGTTTATTGTTACTTTTTGTTAAAATTTATTAACTGCTTTCAGAAGTTATTGGATTATTTATATTTTTACTTGTTAAAGATTGTTGTAATTCAGTTCAATAAGTTAAACAAAAGGTAATAACTAATCTTAAAACCCAACCAGCATGAAAAAATCAGGTATTTCAAGGAGGAATTTCCTTGGCAAAGCAGCAGCAGCAGGAGCTGCAGGAGTAGTTGCTCCCGCAATACTTACAGGATGTAAGGGAAAGGAAAAGGAATGGAAAGTAGTTCCGGAAACAGCATGGCTCGACCAGGCGCCAGATGGGCCTGTTCTCAAGGCAGGCGTGATAGGGTGCGGTGGTCGCGGCAGGGGTGCTGCAATTAATTTTCTGAATGCGGGTCCGAACCTTCAGATTACAGCCCTGGCCGACACGTTTAAGGATCGTGTTGATGAGACAAGAGCAGCAATACTGAAGCAGAAAGGTCAGGAAGTGCCGGAAGAGAACTGCTTTGTAGGTATCGATGCCTACAAGAAAGTCCTGGATTCAGATGTTGATATTGTGATTCTTGCCACACCACCTTATTTCCGTCCGGAGCATCTTGAAGCAGCAGTAGCTGCACGGAAGCATATTTTTGCTGAAAAGCCGGTATGTGTCGATCCGGTCGGAGCGCGCCAGGTAATGGCAACAGCGCTTAAGGCAAAAGAACTTGGTCTTACTATTGTGACCGGTACACAGCGCCGTCATCAGCGCAACTATGTGCACAACTACCAGCAGGTACAGGCAGGTATAATTGGTCAGCTGGTTGGCGGAAATGTTTACTGGAACGGTGGCAAACTCTGGCACAGGGATAATCAGCCCACATGGACCGAACTCGAATGGATGATCCGCGACTGGGTCAACTGGTGCTGGCTATCGGGCGACCATATTGTTGAACAGCACGTTCACAATCTTGATGTGATGAACTGGTTCATGGGTGCTCATCCGGTAGCTGCCCGTGGAATGGGTGCAAGGCACAGAAGAGTAACAGGCGACCAGTGGGATAACTTCAGCGTTGACTTCGTATTTGAAAACGGTGTTCACGTCCATAGCATGTGTCGCCAGATAAACGGCTGCTGGAACCTTGTTGCAGAAAGACTACAGGGGACAAAAGGCTCAACCAACTGTATAGATACCATTTACGACCTTGAAGGAAAGGAAATATGGAAATACCAGTACCCGCTCGGCGAAGACGGGCAGCCCAACAGGCGCGCACTGAAAGATCCCTATGTACAGGAACATATCGACATGATTAAAGCTATCCGTACCAATCAGCCCTTCAACGAACTTGAAAATACAGCCATATCTACTATGACCGCAATAATGGGACGGATCTCGTCCTACACCGGAAAAGAGGTTACATGGGATGAGGTAATGAATTCCGATATGAAACTCGGACCGAAAGTACTGGTATTCGGGCCAGTAGATATTCCGAAGCAGGTACCAGTTCCGGGGGAAGCTTATGATCCGGAAGCTGAAAGGAGAAGAGCAGAAGAAAGAGCAGCCGCAGCCAGAAAAGCTCAGACAACTACCTCTTCGTAAAGGGTTAAAATGATTGTAAGGCTATGAAAAGATCGAGGAGATATTTTATTATGAAGGCATCGACTGCAGGAGCAGCATTGCTGGCTGCTCCTGCAGTTCTTGGTTCACCTGCTGCCCAGAAACAGAAAAAGGCAACAGATGCAGTAACCCCTTTTAAGCTGAAATATGCCCCGAGTCTGGGTATGTTCCGTCAGAATGCCGGAGAAGATCCGATAGATAATATAAAGTTCTGCCACGACATGGGCTTCAGGGCGGTGTTCGACAATAATTTCATGAGAAGAGCTCCTGAACTGCAGGAGAAAATTATGAACGAACTGCGTCGCCTCGGGATGGACTTTGGCCCGTATGTTCTGATGGCAGACTCGGGAAAACAGGATTTCGTTCTCAACTCACCTGAAATCCGTGAGGCACTAATCGCAAAAATGAAGGAGGCAGTGGAGCTGGCAAAACGGA
Organism: Bacteroidota bacterium; assembly: GCA_029552825.1. Taxonomy (GTDB): domain Bacteria; phylum Bacteroidota; class Bacteroidia; order Bacteroidales; family VadinHA17; genus LD21. Next base: position 11,435 of record JAKPDL010000058.1, on the reverse strand, counting down.
CAGGCGCAAAAATGGCTCTTGTTGTACCCGGCAGGTATGATATGAAGCTCCATATGGATTACCAGACAGCCAATGTGATTGACAACCTCCGGTATTGCTGCGATGTAGTTGAACCAGAAGGAATTACTCTTGTGCTAGAACCTCTGAATCCTTATATAAATCACCCAGGACTCTTCCTTCAGAGAATTCCACAGGCTTATGCAATTTGCAGAGCCGTTAACAGACCATCATGCAAAATAGTCAATGATATTTATCATCAGCAGATTACTGAAGGGAATCTTATTCCCAATATCGATATGGCATGGAGTGAGATTGCAGCCTTTCACCTTGGCGACTCACCGGGCCGCAATGAACCGACAACAGGGGAAATAAACTATAAGAATATCTTCAAACATCTGTATGAGAAGCAGTATAACGGAGTTCTCTGCATGGAACATGGTATAAGCCAGAGGGGCACAAAGGAAGGGGAGCTGAGAGTTATTCAGGCATACCGAGAATGCGACAACTTTGAAGTTTGAATTTTTTAAACAGTCTAGTGAAGGCCGGATTTTCCCGGCCTTTTTTATTTTCTTTGCCAAAAACTTATTTTTACAAATTCAAGATTTAAAAAAGAGAAAAATGAAGAACTATCTGTTTCTTTTTATCCTGTCAGGCTTAATACTTTTTTCAACAGGTTGCAAGAAGAAAGAGCTCCTTTATGCTGGAAGATTTACAAAGGGTGACGAGAAAGGATTATATATCTTTAGTTTTAATCCTTCCAATGGTTCATTGAAACTTAAATCGCAGGAAGATGTTGGCCCGAGCCCATCATTTTTCTGTTTTGGGCGCAATAACGACCTGCTCTATGTTATTAATGAGGTAATGGAATTCAAAGGTGCCTTTGGGGGCGGACTAACAACACTGAAGCTCGATACTGAAACAGGCCGGCCAGTGGAGAAGCTCAGCGAGATTCTCGTTCCTTATGCAGGCCCCTGTCATATATCCCTCTCAGCAGATGGAAGGCATATACTTATAGCAAATTATCCAAATGGTTCAGTTGTTGTGATCCGTCTAGGCAGTAATGGTATACCCGAAGCTGTTACAGATACAATTCTGTACGTAAAAGAGGAGCCTGACCGTTCCCATGCCCATATGATAAAACATGACCCTGCTGGTAAATATATTTATGTAACTGACCTCGGGCTCGACAGAATTGTAACCTATACACTTGATACCATAAATAGCAAACTGGTTCAGACTTCTGATGGAATAGCGTCTTTGCCACAGGGTTCAGGTCCCCGTCATTTTGAATTTAATAACGACGGTTCGGTTATGTATGTTATAAATGAACTCGGGTCAACAATTACAGTCTTCAGTGTCGACAGGCAATCAGGAGCGCTTACTGCTTTGCAAACAGTGAAAACAATCTCTGACGATTATATCGAAAATAATTACTGTGCCGAGATTGCTCTGAGTAAAAACGGAAAGTTCCTTTATGGTTCCAACAGGGGTGAAAACACAATAATCGTTTTTAAGGTCGGAGAGGGTGGTAAGCTTGAACTTACCGGACGTGTTTCGTGTGGTGGCGACTGGCCTAGAAATTTTGTTATTCATCCGGAAGGAAAGTTCATGCTTGTCGGAAACCAGAAATCAGGATATATTTCAGTATTCAAAATAAATCAAATGACAGGTTTACCGGAAGGACCTGTCGCAAAGGCTGAAATACCCGGCGTGGCATTTCTTGCATTTAAATAGGTTATAATTGACTACTTATCATTAATTACTTTTTAGATGAATAAATCTTTTATGAAACTCACTATTAAATTTTCTGCTGCACTGTTGCTGATATTGATTTTCCTCACTCTTTCAGTTTCATTCACGGGTGACCAGCGTAAACCTCACAGCAGTTATGTGGTTCTTGTATCGCTTGATGCTTTCAGGTGGGACTATGACAGTATATATGCGACGCCGAACCTAAAAAAGATTGCTGAAGAGGGTGTAATGGCAAAAAGACTTGTTTCCTCATTTCCAACAAATACATTTCCGAATCATTATTCAATTGCCACCGGTCTTTATCCGGCCCATCATGGTATAGTTAACAACACATTTTTTGCACCTGATCTGGGGCGTCTATACCGTATAGGTGACAGATCGGCTGTAGAGAACCCGGATTTTTATTATGGAGAACCCATATGGAATACAGCTCAGAAACAGGGTGCTCTTGCGGCTTCATTTTACTGGGTTGGCTCAGAAGCTCCAGTTGGAGGGATGCATCCTTACTACTGGAAGAAATATGACGAAAGTATTAGTTATAATGCAAGGATTGATACTGTTGTAAAATGGCTGAGTTATCCGCCTGCTAGACGCCCTGAGCTTGTAACCCTTTACTTTGATGAACCTGATGCTACAGGTCACGATTACGGTCCTGTTTCTCCTGAAACAGGTGAAGTTGTAAGCCTGCTCGACTCTCTTCTGGGTACGCTGCGGGAAAAGCTTTCTTCACTTCCTCACAGGGACAAAATAAACCTTATTGTGCTTTCTGATCATGGGATGACTGAGGTATCGTCCGACAGGTATATCAATCTTCGCGATATTGTACCTGCACGCATGATAAAAAACACTTATGGAGGTAATCCGGTAGTTTTTATCGAACCGGCTGAAGGAAAGAAAGACAGCGTTTTGTTATTGATTAACAGAACAAAAGGAGTTAAAGCATGGGCAAAAGAAACCCTGCCTGAGAGGTGGAATTACGGGAAAAGTGAACGTATCAGTGCAATAGTGGCAGTGGCCGACAGTTCATGGTATCTTGCAACAAGGCCGCTAACTGGTAAATTCAGAGGAGGAGCACACGGGTACGACAACAGGAATCCTGATATGTACGGAATATTTTATGCTGCAGGACCTGCTTTTAAAAGGGGTGTTATTGTTACTGAACTTGACAATGTTGATATCTATAACCTTATTTGCAAAATCTTGAATCTCAAACCGTCCCCGAACGATGGTAAAATTGAGCACATTCTACCCTTACTGAAATGATTTTATCCGCATTTTTTCTTTGAAAGAAAATAAACAGTTTTCTCTAAAACCGTTTACAGTTTGAATTAAAATTTTCTGGAATATTTTCCAGAAGTTTTAAATAATTCTCATTTGAATAAAAAATAATTATTTGTATGTTTATTTCACAATTATTTAAAATATGACACGTGCTGAGCAGTTAGAAAGACTGCACAATCAGATACCCGGTAAATTCGACATAATAATTATTGGTGGTGGTGCCACCGGGCTTGGAACGGCACTCGATGCAACCACAAGAGGATATAAAACACTTCTGCTCGAAAAGTCAGATTTTTCTTCTGGAACCTCCTCAAGAAGCACAAAACTTGTACACGGTGGAGTCAGGTATCTGGCCCAGATGGACATCCTTCTGGTTATAGAGGCCCTGAGAGAACGCGGTATTATGCTCAGGAATGCACCTCATCTAACAGGTAATCAGGAATTTATTATACCAGTATATTCCTGGTTCGATGCTATGTTTTATACTATCGGGCTGAAGTTTTATGATGTTCTTTCTGGAAAATTGAGTCTGGGAAAATCATATTTTATCGGACGTAAGAAAGTGATTGAACGATTGCCTAACATTAAACAGGAGGGGCTCAAAGGAGGTATAGTTTACCACGACGGTCAGTTTGATGATTCAAGAATGGCCGTTGCACTGGCAAAAGCAACCACAAAGCATGGTGGTACAGTGCTTAATTATTTTGAAGTTACAGCTCTTCTGAAAGATGAGAAAGGTAAGATAAAGGGTGTAAAAGCCACAGACACAATTTCGGGCCGAAAGTATGAGATATTTTCTTCTCTGGTTATTAATGCTACTGGTGTTTTTGCCGACAATATATTGCGGATGGACCGCCCTGATGCTCACCGCATAATAAAGCCGAGTCAGGGAATTCACCTTGTACTTGACGGCTCTTTTCTTCAGGGAGATTCCGCACTTATGATACCAAAGACTGAAGATGGCCGCGTGCTATTTGCTATACCATGGTACGGAAAAACAGTTGCAGGAACAACGGATACACCTCTTGAGAAGATAAGCGAAGAGCCTGTTGCACTTAAAGAAGAAATTGATTTTGTTCTTCGTACAGCAGGCAATTACATGGTAAAAGCTCCTGCAAAGAAGGATATTCTGTCGGTTTATGCCGGACTCAGGCCTCTGGCTTCAGATCCTGATAACCCTCATGCGACAAAGGAGATATCAAGACGTCATAAGATAATAGTATCATCTTCAGGATTGATAACTATTACCGGCGGGAAATGGACCACATACCGCTGCATGGCAGAGGAAACCATTGACCGTGCTATTTCTGAAGGGTTGCTCGAGAAAAGAAAATGTGTCACCAGAACACTTAAAGTTGAAGCTTTACCCGAAAAAATAGCGAATAACAGATTGAGGATTTATGGAGAAAATGCCGGTGAAATTGAAAACATTATGGCAGAAAACCCGGACACTGCTGAAAAAATCTCTGATAAACTACCTTATACTAAAGCTGAAATAATCTGGATTTGCAGAAATGAGATGCCTGTTACTCTTGAAGACATGCTTGCACGCAGGACAAGGGCCCTGATCTTTGATGCTAGAGCTGCTGAAAAGTGTGCCCCGCTTGTGGCTGAGATTATGGCAGGTGAGATGGGACATGACGGCAGATGGATAGAGGAACAGGTGGCAAGTTTCAGAAAACTGGTGAAAAAATATTTACCTGAATAATGAAAATTAATACCTATGAAAAAATACATTCTTGCACTTGACCAGGGGACAACAAGCTCAAGAGCGATTATTTTTGGTCACGACGGATTACCTGTTGCAATAGCACAGAAGGAATTTACACAGCTCTACCCTAAACCCGGGTGGGTAGAGCATAATCCGGTTGAGATCTGGACATCGCAGTCGGATGTTGCTATTGAGGCAATGGTTAAAGCTGGAATAAAAGCATCAGATGTTGCAGCAATCGGAATAACAAACCAGCGTGAAACAACCATTGTATGGGACAGAACAACCGGAAAGCCAATTTATAATGCAATAGTTTGGCAGGACAGGCGTACTGCTGAATACTGCGACAGACTGAAAGCGGAAGGAAATGCTGAAATGATTCGTCAGAAAACGGGACTTGTAATAGATGCATACTTTTCGGCAACAAAGGTAAAATGGATACTGGATAATGTTGACGGTGCACGAAGGCTGGCATCGGAAGGGAAGCTGGCATTTGGCAATGTCGATACATGGCTTGTATGGAATCTCACGGGCGGGAAACTACATATTACTGATGTTTCAAATGCATCACGAACAATGCTTTTTAACATAAATACACTTGAGTGGGATAGTGATCTGCTCAGGCTGTTTGATATTCCTGAAAGTGTTCTTCCTGAAGTGAAACCGTCGGGTGAAGTATATGGTGAAGCTGTTGTGCCATTAGGAGAACCAGTAGTCATTTCTGGCATAGCAGGCGATCAGCAAGCTGCACTCTTCGGACAGATGTGTGTTGAACCGGGTATGGTCAAAAACACATACGGAACAGGATGTTTTATGATGATGAATATTGGCGACAGGCCGGTTATGTCGAAAAACATGCTGTTAACGACTATAGGTTGGAAAATCGGTAATGTTATTCAGTATGCACTTGAAGGAAGTATTTTCATTGCCGGAGCTGTTGTTCAATGGCTGCGCGATGGACTTGGTATAATTAAAACTTCAGCTGAGGTTGAAAAGCTTGCCGGCAGTGTTAGCTCAAGCGATGGAGTATACTTTGTTCCTGCATTCGCCGGCCTGGGAGCACCTCACTGGGAGCAGCATGCCAGGGGTACAATAACCGGCATAACCCGTGGAACAACTTCGGCACATATTGCCCGTGCCGCACTCGACAGCATAGCATACCAGACACTTGAAGTGCTTAAAGCTATGGAGAAAGATTCGGGCATAAAAATAAGCGAGTTGAGGGTCGACGGCGGTGCCACTGTAAATAACCTTCTGATGCAGTTTCAGGCAGATATTCTTCAGGCTAAGGTTGTAAGACCTGTCATTACCGAAACAACTGCTCTTGGAGCTGCATATCTGGCTGGTCTGGCAACTGGCTTCTGGAGCAGTACTGAAGAACTGAAAAAACAGTGGCAGATAGACCATGCATTCCTGCCAGGCATAGATGCGGAAACAGCTGCAAGACTTACTGCAGGATGGGAGCGTGCAGTAAAGAGCGTTAAATATTGGGCAGGTTTGCAGAGTTGAAATTACAACGCTCGGAACAATAAAATTATGAATTACTTTTCTTTTCAGAGCTTTCTAAAAATTGTTTATTAGGTGAGTATATTTAAAACATAAAAGCTAAAATATTATTTATTAATAAGTCGCCTCTCAGGTCCTGTTCAATTTTGCGGTTGTAAAGGCGGAGATTCAGAGGTGAAAAAAAAAGAGGCTTTTTAGACAGCCCCTGGAGAAAAGAAGATATGAAAACAAAATTTAAAGTTTAATTTTCAACAAATCTTAAAAGCAATGAACCAGTTTTTTGCAGAATTCTTCGGAACAGCAATGATTATTGTTTTCGGGAGTGGCGTGGTATCAAACGTACTTCTGAAAAACACGAAAGGACACAACAGCGGCTGGATAGTTATATCTTTTGGGTGGGCAGTGGGTGTATTTACCGGTGTATTGATTGCCGCTGGTACCAGCGGAGCCCATCTAAATCCAGCTGTTACACTTGCACTTGTCATAGCGAAAAAGTTTTCCATCTCTATGGTGCCCATTTATATTTCTGCGCAACTTCTGGGCGCCATGTTTGGAGCAGGCCTTGCATGGCTGGCATATAAAAAGCATTTCGATGCTACCGACGATGGCGATGCAAAGCTGGCAGTGTTCTGCACCGGTCCAAACATAAGAAGCTATGGTTATAATCTGATAACAGAGATTATAGGCACCTATGTTCTGGCACTTGCGGTTCTGTATATGGCACAGCCTGAAGTGGGTCTCGGGGCTTTGAATGCTTTACCAGTAGCAATAGTAGTGCTGGGAATAGGCCTTTCTCTTGGTGGCCCTACAGGTTATGCCATCAATCCTGCACGTGACCTTGGTCCACGAATAATGCATTTTCTTCTTCCTATACCTAAAAAACGCGACAGCGACTGGCGGTATTCATGGGTGCCAATAGTGGGACCACTTATCGGAGCCTCATTAGCCGCCATTATGTATATTATTTTTGAGAAGGGCATATAACCTGTCAGGTTTTTGCCAGATTCTATTTTTTCTTGAACTTCTTTTTACTGCACTTGTAACGTTGTGCAGGTTCAGCTGTTTTTCCATCCATCAGTCAACTTCCACAGGTAATTGATTAACTTGTGATAGATCTGATTTCTGAGATTATGTCTTAAATGTAATGATTAAATAATGTTAAAAACAACTTATTTGATTCCTTTTTGGCAGAAGTTTAATATCTTACAGTTTAGTTTGTTTAATTATTGATTAGAAGCTTATAATAATATTTTTCGAAGTTAACATAGAACCCTTAAAGCTAACTAATTACAAATGAGTATGAAAAAAATAATTTTTTTCTTGATTGTAGCTGTCAATTGCTGGACAGCTCTAGCACAGGTCCCTGGTTTACAGGGAGGTCAGCAACCAGCACCGCTTCCAGAAGGGTTTAAACCTTCTGAATGTAATACATTCCTGTCGCAATATCCTGCAGTTAATGCCCAAACCCGTGAGGCACTTTTCCGTGTTGTCGCACCAGGTGCCAGAATTGTGCAGGTTGATCTTGCAGGCAAAAGATATAATATGGTAAAAGATGAGAAAGGAGTCTGGACCTGCAAATCTGACCCACAGGTTGTGGGTTTCCATTATTATTCCATCTGGATCGACAGTGTTCCTGTTATGGACAGGAATACAAAAGCATTCTTCGGCAGCAACTGGGAGTCGTCAGGAATTGAAATTCCTGAAGGGCCAGAGGGTGATTATTACAGGTTCAATAAAAATATTCCTCACGGACATATTCGTTCAATGTATTACTGGTCGGATATTAATGGGCTGGAACGCCATTGCAATGTATACGTTCCTGCTGAATATGAAAATAATCCTCAGAAGAGGTACCCGGTGCTCTATCTGCTTCATGGATGGGGAGAGGATGAAGACGGATGGGTTAATCAGGGGCATATTGCAAACATTATGGATGGGCTGATAGCATCGGGTAAGGCGGTTCCAATGATTGTGGTAATGGATTGTGGTGATTTCAAGACAAATCCAGATGTGAGGAGGGCTTCCACAAATGATATTACACAGATATACGTCAAAGAATTGATCCCTTTCATAGATAAGACGTTCCGCACCAAAACTGACCGACTTAACCGTGCAATGGCTGGCCTGAGCAGAGGCGGCATGCAAACCACAATGACTGTTTTCAATAACCCTGACAAATTTGCCTGGTTAGGAACTTTCAGCGGTTTCTTTATGGGTGGATTTGGTAACAGGACAGCAGCAGGCGGAGGTCAGGCTCCAGGCATGACTCAGCAAATCCAGACAGCTTTCAATGGAATTTTCAAAGACCCTGAGGCTTTTAATAAACAGTTTAAGCTTCTGTTCATCAGTACCGGTACGGAAGAACGCAGCCCTAAAGAACAGGTTGAAGCTCTAAAGGCATATGGCATTAAAAATATTGTTTTTCATGAATCCCAGGGCACAGCGCACGAATGGCTTACATGGCGCAGAGCGTTGTATGACTTTGCACCAAGAATTTTTAAATAGAATGAATGAGATTAAATGTTGAAATTCTAAGAATTATCCAAAATGAAGGAAAAGATTAAAGCCGGCAACCACTGCATAGCTCTAATTATCACTTTTTTAGCTTTATTCGTAACAGTTTCCTGTTACAGGCGTGCAGAATTTACCATCAACGACCGGCGGATATGCTTTGACGAAGAATGGAGGTTCATAAGGGATTCTTTAGCCGGAGCAGAAAACCCTGAATACGATGATTCATCATGGCGGTTGCTTGACCTTCCCCACGACTGGAGCATTGAAGACCTGCCCGGACAGAACGGAGTTGATATTATAGGTCCGTTTGATAAAAATGCTGTCGACAGAATGGCTTCAGGATATACCGTGGGAGGCACCGGCTGGTACAGAAAGAAATTCAAGACTACGGAAGAATACAGGAATAAGCGTGTGTTTCTTGAATTCGACGGGGTTTATATGAACGCCGACGTATGGCTGAATGGAAATCACCTCGGATTTCATCCTTATGGTTATACACCTTTTCATTTCGATATTACACCTTATCTGAATGAACCGGGAAAAGAGAATGTTGTAGCAGTACGTGTGAGGAATGAAGGACTCAATTCACGATGGTATTCAGGTTCTGGAATTTATCGTCATGTATGGATAATCCCCGTTGATCCCGTTCATATAGACATAGCAGGTGGAATATTTGTAACAACACCGGAGGTTAACCCGAACTCTGCTCAGGTAGATGTTGCTGTAACACTTGTTAATGACGGGCAAAACGAAAAAAGCATAACGGTACAATCTGAACTTTTCGATAAGAAAGGGAAAAGTGCAGGTAAAATTAGCAGCAGTGATGTCACACTGACTCCAGGCATAACAAAAGTCATACATAAGCTAAATGTTAAAAAGCCTTTGCTCTGGTCGTTGGACGAACCAAATCTCTACAGAGCAAGAGTCAGTGTTATGTCAGTTGATGGTGAAGTGATTGATGAATGTGAGGCACCTTTCGGCATCAGGATTATTAAGATTGATGCTGTAAAAGGGTTAACTGTAAATGGAAAAACTGTAAAAATGATTGGCGGGTGTTTTCATCATGACAATGGTCCGCTTGGAGCAGTTGCCATCGACCGGGCTGAGGAGAGGAAAATAGCGATTCTTAAAAAGACGGGATTCAATGCAATCCGAACAAGCCATAACCCTCCATCGACAGAGTTGCTGAATGCCTGCGACAGGATCGGGATGCTTGTTATTGATGAAATATTCGACATGTGGGAGACTCCAAAGAGGGAGAAAGATTATCATCAGTATTTCAAGGAGTGGTGGCAGAGAGATGTTGAGTCGTGGGTTAAGCGCGACAGGAATCATCCTTCGGTAGTTATATGGAGTATCGGTAATGAGATACGTGAGACGTATGATACTACGGGTTTAAGGATTGCACGTAATTTAACGGGTGAGATACGACGTCTTGACCCCACCCGGGCTGTTACTGAAGCTTTCAACGATTTCGGATGGCGCAGGGGTCAGGGCAGCAGGTGGCATGAAATTCCCGAGCACATGGCACTGCTGGATGTAATTGGTTATAATTATATGTATCAGAGGTATGAGGAAGACCATGAAAGATATCCTGAAAGGGTTATGGTAGGCACAGAGACTAATCCGCCACTTGCCCTGGAAAACTATGAGATTATGATGAAACATCCGTATGTGATAGGATATTTTGTATGGACTGCAATAGATAATATAGGAGAGGCCGGAGTAGGTATGCCACAGCTCAGGGATGCAGGGCAGGAAGTTCAGGTGCAGGGTGCTCCTGCCAGTGGACCCGGGGCTGGTTTTCAGCAGGGAGTACAGGTGGGCGCTACGGGCAGGGCTCCGGGAGGTGTACCGGCAGGTACTCAACAGGCTGCACAGGGAACACCCGGGATACCCGGGGCACCTCAGGGCATGCCGGGAGGTGGGTTTTTCAGGCGGGAAACATGGCCGGTGTTTACAAATTACCAGGGCGACCTCGACCTGACACTCCACAGAAAAGTACCTTCATACTACCAGTATGTTGTTTGGGGTAAGAGTAAAGTGGAAATGTTTGTACACCGACCGATACCAGAAGGAAAAACCGAAGTGACAAGCCGCTGGGGTTTCCCCGATGAGGTTAAAAGCTGGAACTGGGCTGGCAGGGAAGGCCAGAAGTTTCAGGTTCATGTTTATACCCGTTCTCAAAAAGTAAGACTCGAACTAAACGGCAAAATAGTGGGTGAGCAGGAGGTTGACCAGACCAAATCGATAACTGCAACTTTTGAGGTTCCTTATGAACCCGGTACCCTTGTTGCACGCTGCTTCGACAATGGCAGGGAGACTGCTTCGGAGAGACTTAAAACTACTGGCAGACCGGCAGCAATCAGACTGACAGCCGACAGAACGGTTATAAGAGCGGGAAAGAATGACCTTTCGTATGTGACAGCAGAAATAGTTGACAGTAATGGTTTTGTGGTGCCTGATGCCGATAGTATTATGGTAAACTTTGAGGTTAATGGTAACGGAAAGGTGGCAGGTGTTGGCAGCGGTGACCCGAGAGACATGTCGAGCTTTCAGCAGCCACGCAAGAAGACCTACGAGGGAAGATGCATCGCAGTTATTAAACCTGGCAAGGAACCGGGGAAAATACGTGTACAGGCTACTGCAGAAGGTCTTAAAGGAGCATCGG
>JAKPDL010000055.1 GCA_029552825.1 Bacteroidota bacterium | reverse complement strand
CCGTTACATGTATCCGGATTAGCCGGATAAGCATAATAATAGCCCTTGCTGTTAACCTCCGTGGCAAGGGCTATTGTGCCTGTAGGACACGTCACCACACAAAGTTCGCATCCCTTGCACCTTTCCACTTCAATCACAATGCTACCTTTAATCTTTGCCATTATTACTGTAATTTAATTATTTACAGGGTGATCCATATGAAATTTTTCAAGCCTATTCTTAAGTTCGTCAAACTGGTTTTTATGAACCATAGAAACACAAATTCTCAATCCTTCAGTGCGCTCACTGTCGGTAATTCTCAGAGATATGGCACTCATTCCGTAACGCAAGAGTTCCTCAAGGAGACTGCTGCCAGACATACCTGGATATGATACTGTAAAATAAAAGCCATCGGCTATGGGCTCGTCAATATCTTTATCGTAAACAATTTTAAACCCGTTCGAAAGAAAAAGCTGCTTCATGATCTTTGCTTTTTCGCCATAAATCTTTACATCTTCAACATATTTGTACTTTCCGTCGTTGACCGCCTTAAGCAGGGCTGCCAGACCATATTGTACAGAATGTGTCACACCAGCAGTTAATCCGTATAGTGCTCCGTAAATGAGTGCCTGTCCAAAGTTATCAGATTTAAAATATCTGAGCAAATCGGGGTATCTCCTGTTGAAAAGATGGTCGGAAACTGCCATAAGTCCTATCCTCTGGCCAGCATAACTGAACATTTTAGAACTTGAGATGAGGATTATATAATCCTTTGTATAGTGTGCAACTGTAGGCTGATAAGGTGGTATGCCCGGGACAGTGTAGTCTTTTCTGAAATCCATACCAAAATATGCCAGGTCTTCAATTACTATAACATCATACTTATCGGAAAGTTCACCGATAATCTGCAATTCTTCCTCGGTTAAACAGATCCAGGTAGGATTGTTTGGATTGGAATAGAGTATTGATGATATTTTTCCTCCCACCAGATAAGATTCCAGCTTGTCCTTCAGCTTCTTGCCTCTGTAATTATACACATCAAAAGAATAATAGTCGTGACCCAGCATTTTAACCTGTTGTTTATGAACAGGAAAGCCTGGATCGAGAAAGAGGGTACCTTCTTTAGTGTGGTCGTTGCGGTTTGCAACCAGGAAACAGAGCATGCTGCCCATAAGAGAGCCCACCGTGGGAATGCAGCCTTCGGGACTTACATCTATATTAAGAAATAGCTTGAGAAATCTTGATGTCTCTTCTTTCAAAGGTCTGATTCCATCAATGTTGGGATAGAGGGCACCGACACCTTTTTTTAATGCATCAATTTCAGCATCTATACCAATCTCCGGCGGAAGCAGCCCTGGCTCCCCAATCTCCATTCTGATATAACTGATGCCTGTTTCTCTCTCAATCTTGTTAACAAGTCTGATTACTTCCCTTATGCTTGCAGTTGCAGGATCATCTATTTCGTGCTCTCTCAGCTTCTCCCTTAAATACTCAGGTGCGAGGGGAATTTCAGCTTTTTTGTCGTTGTGTAATTTCATAAATTTTCACAGGTTGGAAGCTTAAAATTATAAACTTTATTAATTTCCAAATCTGCTATTTATCAGTTTTTAATTAATTATCAGCATTTTACATATTTATTAAAAAATATTAACCACCTGTCACGGTTTTTTTTATTTGTGGAATCCGGATATCATATTTCAGTAATTTTTTTCAATTTTTATTCGTGCGTCAACTGCTATAACGAAATTTTTAGTTCCAATCAGAGGGTTCAGGTCAAGTTCGCAGATTTCAGGAGCTGCTTCAGCAAGCTTCGAGAGCCTGCAAAGTACTTCAACAAACTTCCTTTCGTCAACACCCTCTTTTCCCCTTATTCCTTTGAAGAGAGGATAGCCCTTCATTGACTTAATCATATTTAATGCCACCTGTTCCGACACTGGAACAAGGGCATAGGAGATATCTTTAATCACCTCAACAAAAATACCTCCAGGGCCTGCAAGCAGCAGATGCCCGAAGTTTCTTTCAAAGGTCAGCCCTGCAAAAAGTTCTTCACCAGAAATATACTTCTGAACAAGCACCTTTTTGCATCCTTCAATGGCAATCAGACGGTTGAATACTTTTAATGCAGTTTCTGAATCGGTGATGTTAAGCACCACTCCTCCAGCATCGCTCTTGTGAAGGGGTCCGACAGCTTTCATAACTACAGGAAAACCGATATGTTTCAAAGCATCTTCAACCTCTTCAGCCCCGGTCACATACCGTGAAGGTGCAGTTTCTATGCCTGCTGCAAGTAGCAGCTCATCAACAACTGTCTGATCGAGATAACCAGCAGGCGATGAATCAATAATTTCACGTATCTTTTTTCTGTCGACACTGTAAACCGTTTCTTTATCCATTTCAGGCACAGGACGGTTCATTACCGATGCAAAGGCATTACCAAAGATTGCCTCATCAGAAAAATATATGTTCCCTCTCGCAACGAATTCATCCATCTCCTTTCTTGCATTGATGCCTGAAGGAAGTATGGCATATATAGGCTTTTTACATGATCGCATTTTCTTGTGAAGCACATCATAAGCCTCATTTACCGGAAATAGTCCAGGACTGCCGAATATGACAGCCATGGCATCGATGTTGCTGAACTCGTTTTCACAAGCATCTATTATCATTTCGAGTTGTTGTGCTGTGCCAGTTGCAAGGAAATCAACAGGGTTTGCCACAGAAGATCCAGGAAAAAGATTCTCTTTTAACCTCTCGGCAGCAGGGCCGGAAAGTGAGGGAATTTCAATACCTGATTTCGAAAGTATATCTGTAAGGATTACTGCTGGTCCTCCGGCATGGGTTATTATTCCTACACGCTTCCCATCTGGTATTTTGTTCAGCAGAACTGAGGCTACAGCAACCAGTTCGGTTCTGCTGTGGCATCTGATTATTCCGGCTTTTTTCATGAGTGCATCATAAGCCATATCGGAGCTTGCCATCGCACCGGTATGCGAAGAGGCTGCCCTCATCCCTGCTTCCGAAACACCTGCTTTCAATGCAGCAATTCTACATCCTTTTCTCACCAGAGAAGAAGCATGTTTTAGAAACTTCAGAGGATTATTAATGTTCTCAATATAAAGAAGCTTGACTTTCGAGCTCTTTCCTTCTATGTATGAATAATCTAAGTATTCAAGTATATCTTCAATCCCTGTCTGGGCACTGTTGCCCACCGACCATACTCCTGCAAACGGTACTCCGTGAGGCATTGCCATCTCCATAATAAAGACCGCCATGGCACCGGAACCCGAGATAAGTTCCACTCCGTCAGTCCTGAGCTCAGGAACTGGTGTGGTGAATACTCCGCTGTAGTTCATATTCAGGAGTCCGATACAGTTGGGACCCAGCAGTGTCCCGCCCACCGAACTCACAATATATGCTATCTTCTTTTCGAGCACCTTCCCTTCCTCACTCTCCTCCCCGAAGCCAGCGGAAAGAATAATGAAAGCCCTGACATCTTTCTCCAGTGCAAGAGTCTCGACTGCCTGCAGGCAAAACTTCGAAGGTATTGCTATAATGGCAAGATCGCACCGGGGAATAAGCGATATATCACGATACGAAACAAGACCCTGAACTGAGTCTGCTCTGGGATTCACTACAAAAAGATTTCCCCTAAACCTTCCATCCTTTAAATTTCTCAGAACTTTCCCACCTGCCTTGGTAATATCTTCCGAGCCTCCAACAACAACAATGCTTTCAGGGTTTATTAGCTTTTCATTAATCATATAATTGAAGTTAATGGTAAATGCTGTACATGATGTTCCATTCAAATACGCTGACTATCTGAAATAAAAAAGCCATGACCAATTGAACCCTTTGAAAAGGACACATGAGAATGAAAAACAAATTAGCAAACGGCCAATAAAACATTCGAAAAAATGAAAAATAGCACAGGTTAAATATACAAAATTCAATAAATAAGCTCTTCTGTTTCCCTGATTGCCCTGCCAAGTGAATTAATGAGGATTTTCTGGTCCTTAACTTCAATCTCCTCAGTAATTCTCTTATGAAAAAGTATCCTCGTTTTTTCTAATACAAAGTTTATTGAATTATCGAGTGGATGAAAATAGATTTCTTTTTCGGTTTCCTGTTTTCCTGTTATAAGAACCAGACCTCTGACTTTTCTCTTTTCCTTCTCAATGCTTGTTGCATAAATTCCGGGAGGAGGGACAAGTTTGTCTTCCTTATCATAAATATGCATCCTGAAGAAATTATGACCTGTTAATTCAAATTCTTTTGTTTCAGTCAATTGTCCCGTAATCATATAGAAGCTTTCGAGATAAGCATTAGCGCGTTGTATATAACCTTCGCTAATAGCTTTTCTGACACGTGTGGAACTTACTGCTTCATGTTCTATCTCCTGTTCAGGTATCTCTTCTGCTTCAAATCCATATTTCCTGCCCAGTTCCTGCAAAAAATGGAAATCACCCTGTCTGTGCCAGCCGAAGTAGTGGTTGAAACCCACAACAACAACTCTTGCACCAATTGTATCAACCAGATATTTTTTTACGAACTCTTCACAGGTGGTTTTTGCAAACTCAGGAGTAAATTCTACAATAATTACATTGTCGAGCCCTGTCTTTTCAAGAAGATAGATTTTCTCTTCAAGTGTTGTAATGAGCCGGAGGTTTTTCCCTTCAGTTTCCGGGTAAAGTACTTTTCGCGGGTGCGGGTAGAATGTAATAAGCAATGTTTCACCTTTTATGATGCTTGCATGGCGCTTGAGCCGGTTGATTATTGCTTTATGTCCGATATGTACACCGTCGAACGAACCGGTTGTGACAACCGGGTTATTGAATCTACCGACACCTTCAAAGCCTCTGAAAACTTTCATCTCTTAACCCTGGGTTTTCAGATTTTCCTTAACAAAATAGGCAACTTTTTCAATTGATGTTATCATATCGTACTCTTCAAGGTAAACATCAGGCGGAACCTTAAGGGACACTGTTGTAAAATTGAGGATTCCACGTATACCGTATCTGACAATCTCATCGCAAGTATTTTTTGCTGCATCGGGAGGAACAGTAAGGATTGCTATTGAAATGTTCAGATCTCTTATAGTTTGTTCCATCGTTTTGATATCGAAACATTTCACACCTGAGATCACCTTATTGATTTTCTGCGGGTCGTTGTCAAATGAAGCTACTAGGTTCAGTTTGGAGCGTTTCCCTCTGAAATAAGAAGCAACTGCTCTCCCGAGGTTGCCCATACCCACTATTGCAACATTAAGTCCTTCCTCACTGTCTATTATTCTTCCTATTGTTTCGACCAGTTCCCTTATGTCGTAACCTTTCCTTGCCCCGCTAGAATAGCCTATCAGCATAAGGTCGCGCCTTACCTGAACAGCGGTAATGTGAAGCAGTGCTGCCAGTTCGTACGAATAGATATAATTCTTCTTTTCAGCAAGCAGATTCAGCAGAATTCTTCTGTACTCGCTGAGCCTCTCAACTGTTTTTCCCGGTAATTTCATGTTTTGCATCATTGAATCCAGATTTATTTTTTGGTAATCTCACTGTAAATATACTTCCTTTGCCTATCTCACTTTCAACGCTTATAGTGCCTTTATAAAGATCTGTTACTTTTTTTACTATTGAAAGTCCCAGCCCGCTGCCAGTTGCATCTTTTATTTCTTCCCTCTTGATTCTGACAAACTCAGTAAAAAGGTTGTCCTTATCTTCAGGTCTTATTCCGATGCCTGTATCTGCGAACACTGCTATCACCTCGTCATCTGTACTATCCAGAATTATTTCAACCTTCCCGCCCTCGACATTATATTTTACAGCATTGGAAATCAGGTTATTGAAAATTATTGCCATGTCACCAGGATCTGCCAGAACTGTTGCATCGGATTTTTTATCCAGTTTAATCTCAACCTCTTTCTGTATGGCGTAAGGCCTAACGGTTGCTATTGAATCGGATGCTATCTCTGCAAGGTCGACAGGTTGCAATCTGTCTTCCCTTCTTTGAAGTTTTATCTTTGTAAAATCGAGCAGATCCATAATAAGCGTTCTCATTCCCTGAATCCTTCTCAGGGCTCTCTCTATTGGTACTGCATAATCATCTATTTTATCGCCAAGCTGTTTTTCCTTCATCATCACCAGGTAGCCTTCAATTGCATTAAGGGGTGCTTTCAGTTCATGCGACAGGACTGAGAGGAACTGGTATCTGACTTTCTTCCCTTCCTCGTTGAGCCGGTGAGTTATTCTTTTAAGGTATAATTGTTTTGTGATATGTTCCATACTCGATTTAAGCTCCTGCGGGGTGAATGGTTTGGGTATGAAATCGGTGGCTCCGCTGTGAGTGGCTTTTACCGCGACGTCGAGAGAAGCATACGACGTTATCATTGCTACTACAATATCAAGGTTGTTGTTGCGGATATAATCCAGCACATCCACACCCTGAATTCCGGGCAGTTTATTATCTAGAAGAATAATGTCGGGGTGTGTTTTTTCAATAATGGAAATACCTTCTTCTCCTGTTGCTGCCTCAATGACTTCGAATGTATAATCCTCATCCATAAACGGATAGGTTACTCTGAAATTATTCAGTATTCTCGCAACTCCCGACCTTATTCCGGGTTCATCGTCCACAACCAGTACTTTAAGAATTGCCATATTACAGATTTAAAAGTTTCATTATTTCATTGTCGAGCTGTTCAGGCCGCAGGCCCTTTTCAAGATAAGAATCGGCTTTTATCCATTCCTTTTCGTTGCGGGTATCGAGGCTAAAGATAAAGCCTGTCTCCCGTGCAACTCCTGTGGCAATTATTACCGGCACATCCGGGTATCGCTTCTTAAGCTTGTAGCACAGGATAAAGCCGCTGTCGTCATTCTCCATCATCAGGTCAAATATTGCAATATCAGGTTTATGCGTTGCTATATATGCTTCGGCTTCGGCCTGACTCTCCACGCCATCGACCCTGTAACCAGCTTTTTCAAGAGCCTTTACGGTCTGAAAAAGATAATCGGGGTCATCATCTGCTACCAGTACTGTGTAATCACCTTTATTCATGTTTTTTATAATTATTCTTTTTTTCTTGGAAGCACTATTCTGAAACTTGTACCCGTAGGTCCTTTTGCAGGGTCATCGTTCGACTGAAGGGTAATCTGTCCCTTGTGCATCTTTACAATACCATAAGCAGTTGCAAGGCCAAGACCCGTTCCCTGCCCTATGCCCTTGGTAGTAAAGAAAGGTTCAAAAATCTTTGATCTGAACTCTTCCTTTATTCCAGTTCCTGTGTCGCTTACGGTTATCATAATTTCTTCAGGTAAATCTTCGAGTTTTATCCTAATTTCTCCTCCCGAAGGCATAGCATCAACAGCATTCTTCACAAGGTTTGTTATTACCTGGGTCATCTGTTCAGGATCGAGCATAGCCTGAGGCTGGGTCATTTTATCTTCTATTATGACCTTAATATTTTCTGGAATTATAAGACTCTCAAGGCTATGGTCGACAATATCCCTCACATCCACTTCCTGATGACTGACCTGGTTTTTGCGTGCAAAATTAAGCAGTCCGGAAACAATTTTCTTACATCTTGCTGCCTGTTCTGCGATAAGCTTGAGGTCTTCTCTTACAGGGTCGTCGGGTGCGCACTCTTCAAGAAGAATGTTACTGTACATTATCACCACTCCGAGCGGATTATTCAGTTCATGTGCTATACCTGCAGAGAGTTGTCCCATATGTGCCAGTTTTTCAGACTGTTTCAATGCCTGGCGCATTGTACTAAGTTTTTCGTTTGAAAGTTCCAGTTCTTTTACCGATTTATGAAGCTTTTCGATAGTCCATGGCAGACACATCTCCGACTCTGCCAGTCCTTTTTTTATGGCAATTGCATGTTCAACGCATGTTTCATATCCGCATGCACCGCAGTTAAGGTGGTCTTTCTCAGTTATCTTGCCCATTGATGCCAATATATCACTTACATCAATCTCCTCCTCTGCCGAGATAACGCGGTGATCTTCAGGGTAGAACTTTGCTGAAAGGTCGAGTGATGAAAACTCTTCAAGATTTCTCAGCCATTCCTGACGGTCCAGTTTCATCATCTTCTTGCGGGCATAACCTGCAACAAGTGAACGGCGGTTATACTGGCTTCCATTTTTCGACAAACCAGGACCCATGATACAACCCTCACAGCAAAGCAGTTCCATATGGCAATCCTGTACAAGCCCTGCCTCAAGTTCTTTCAGAGCACTCTGAAAGTCAATTCTTCCTTCGGCTGCAATAATATTCCCATTTACAGCATCATCGTCGATATCGGCAGTTTGAAGAAGTCCCCTTGTTACAGGGAAAATAGCTCCTCGTCCACCTTCAGGTGGATCAAAATCTGAAGGCATGGTATTCTCCTGATTAATACCTTTCTGCTCAAACAGTTCCCTGAGCTCGACAAAAGTTATTGCTTCATCAATCTCTGAATTCTCAGCTTTCTTTGCTATACATGGGCCAATAAATACTACCTTTAAATCACTGCCATACTTTCTTCTTATTACTTTTGAGGCGGCAACCATAGGTGAAACGATTGGGGCCAGCCGGTCAACAAGTGATGGGTGGTAATATCTTACGTAGTTAACAATGGATGGACAGTCGGATGTTATATAATATTTGTTTCCTTCTTCAATAAGTTTTCTGAAACGTTGGGCCACAAGGTCGGCTCCGAATGACACTTCTGCAACAATGCTAAAACCGAGTGCCCTGATCATCCCAACAAGTACTCTGTGATCGTTTATTTCAGAAAACTCAGCAGGGAAGCTTGGAGCCACTATTGCTGCTGTTCTGTCGTTTTTCTTAAGAAGAGCTTCTACCCTGTCGGTAGTCTTAAGAAACACCTTTGCTCCCTGGCTGCACACTTTGGTACAGTTACCGCAAGCTATACACCTGTCGGCAATAACTTCGGCCTGTCCTCCCGCTATCCTGATAGCTTTTGCAGGGCACTCCCTGACACAGGTGTAACATGTACGGCAGAGTTCTTTTATGGTATAAACAAGCATGATCTTTTCTTTAGTAAAACATTACAACAGAACATCTCTTTTACTGAAATAAGTGTGCAGAATTTTTTTATCCTTCAATAGTTCATCTTTATCAAGATATTTTCCACGGAAATCTGCCAGATGTCTGGAAAACGTCTCAATCTGAAGGATATCGGACTCTTCAGTCTGGTAAATCTGTTTGACGCGGTTTTTAAGATCTTCTTTCGACATACACACCTGCAGTCCGGCACCATTCACACAGCCACCCGGGCAAACCATTACCTCAACAATGTGATACTTCCTGCCCGATGCAATTGACTGATAAAGACGTGGCAGGCCTGAGAGTCCATCTACAACTGCAACTGCAATTTTCCTGCCGCCGGGAGCAAATTCTGCTTCCCTGAAAGAGCCACCGCTTCTGATGTTACGGAACATCTTCCTATCGGCATCCTTGCCAGTGAGTCTGAAGAATATTTTCCTGACTATGCTCTCGGTAATTCCTCCGGAAACCTCCGCAAGAACCGACAGAGCGCTCCGGACGTTGAGCGGTTCGTCAGCAGCTTCGCCTTCAGTACCTGAAACATCTATTCCGTACAGTCTGATCAGTTTCACCAATTCTCTGACAGTCAAAACGGAATCAACATCACAAATTCCCTTTGTCATCATTGAATCGCGGCGTGCTTCGAACTTCATCGCCGTACACGGCGTAACCGACACGGAATATATCTGTTGTGGTTTGATGCCCAATTGTTTTGAAAGAATTGTCTTTATAAGGGATCCGGTAATCTGTTGGGGGGGCTTAAGTTTTGAAAGGTTTTCCAGTTCATCATGCAATGACTGTTCCGCATATTTTACCCAGGCCGGGCAGGCTGAAACGAACAGAGGGCTTTGGTCAGTCGCATCTGTTCTTTTAAGTATTTCTTCTGCCAGCGCTTCTATCATTATGTCGGTTCCGGTTCCTGTAAGAAAGACCTTGTTGAATCCTATCTTTTTCAGTATCCCATTAAGTATCCTGTCAATATCTTTTGGTGCCTTGATGCCGAGTTCTTCAGCAACAGCCAAAGGAACCATTGGTGAGTATTGCACTACTTTCAGATAATCATGGTTGCTGAGGTATTCCTGAACCTCAGTAATATTCTGTTTCACATGGAGGGCTCCGGTAGGACACACATTCACGCACTGTCCGCAGTTTATGCAACTCGTAAAATTAAGATCCTGATTCATTGATGTCCCGACACGTGTTTTCTGTCCTCTGTTTATAAAGTCGAGTGTGGACACCGTGACTAATTCTTCACAAACCCTGACGCACCGGCCGCACAGAACACATTTCGAAAGCTCTTTCACTATGGAGTGACCTGACTGGTCAATGCCGGGTTTAATCTTCCTGCCCTTTATTCTCCTTTCTCTTATATTAAGCTCAGCAGCAAGTCGCTGAAGTTCACAGTCAAGATTATTTATACAGAAGAGGCATTCATCGGGATGTTTTGAGAGAAGCAGTTCCACTATTGTCTTTCGGGCTTTAATCACCCGCGGGGAATGTGTTCTGATGTTCATCCATTCTTCTACAGGTTCGGAACAGGCTGTAACCAGGTTTTCCCTGCCTTCTACCTCCACCACACATAGCCTGCATGCGCCTGTAGGAGTAAAATCCTTCATCCTGCAGAGGGTGGGAATGTTTATACCGTTTCTGTTAAGAGCCGAAAGAATTGTCTCGCCCTTTTCTGCTGTTATCTTCCTGTTATTTACCGTTATTGAGAACAACATATCCCTTCTTATTTTATTATCACTGCTCCGAATTTGCAAACTTCATAACAGATGCCACAGCCAGAGCATTTTTCCTCAACTATAAAGAATGGCTGCAGCCTGGTTCCGTAAATAGCATTCTGAGGACATCTGGTGGCACAAACCGTACAGCCAGTGCATTTTTCAACATCAATTACAAATGTTCTTAATCCCCTGCATACATTTGCCCTGCACTTTCTGTCGAAGATATGTTCTTCGAATTCATCTCGGAATTTTTCAAGGGCGCTGAGGAACGGGTTAGGTGCTGTCTGACCGAGCCCGCACAGTGAAGCATCTTTCATCACCGATGCAATAGATTCAAGCTGCATTACACCCTTGAAGCGTTCGAGTGTGGTAAATGAATCTTCTCTTTCAGGCTTTCTTATGACACTCTCAAGAATTTCAAACATTCTGGCTGTGCCTTCCCTGCAAGGTATACATTTACCGCAACTTTCATTATGAATAAATTCCATGTAATACTTAACAAAATCCACAATGCATGTTGAGGTATCTATTATGACAAATCCTCCTGCTCCCATGCCAATACCTTTCTCCTTCATCACTTCATAATCTATCACTGTATCGAGCGAGGCTTCATCAACAAAATACCCCGAGGCACCTCCTATTTCAACGGCCTTGAATTTAACACCATCCCTGATTCCGTCAGCAATTTTCTCTACAATATATCTAATTGTCGTACCCATTTCAACCTCAACTACTCCAGTATATCTTCCCTTGCCCGATACAGAGAAGATTTTTGTTCCCTTGCTTTTTTCAGTGCCAATGCTTCTGAACCAATCGGGTCCATTTTCCATTATAAGAGCTACATTCATCAGGGTCTCAACATTATTTATGACTGTTGGTTTACCTGCCAGTCCATAGTTAGCCGGGTATGGGGGTTTCAACCTCGGCATACCTCTTTTCCCTTCAAGGCTGGCAATAAGAGCGGTTTCTTCACCGCAAACAAAGGCACCCGGATCAGTTCGTATCTGGATATCAAGGTTAAAGCCACTTGAAAAAATGTTATGACCCGTTATTCCGTATTCTCTTGCCTGTTCAAGAGCTTTCGTAATACGTTTACGCGCAATGCCTGTGCCCGCTTTGAGATAGATGATTGCTGTGGTAGCATCGATGGCATATGCTGCAATAGCTATACCTTCTATCAGTCGGTGAGGATCGCTTTCGAGAATTGTCGTTGCGACAAAAGCCCCGGGGTCACTCTCTTTTGCATTGCAGATAAGATATCTGGAAGAAGCACTGGTATTGAGAGCGCTTTTCCATTTTGCACCTGTCAGATAGCCTCCGCCACTGCGACCTCTTAAACCGCTCCTCTCAATTATATCACAAACTTCTGAATGAGTATAATTCCTGATGGTTTTAATGAATGTGCGGTAACCGCCCCTCGCAATATATTCCTCAATACTTTCAGGGTCGTAGCAGCCACAGTTGCCCAGAACTATTCTTTTCTGCCCTGCAAAAAAGGTAATCTCATCAATAAACGGTATTCCTGGCCACATCCCGTAATCTTTTGACCCCTTCTGTCCAACAATATCTTCTTCAGGAATGTCATTGTGAAAAACTCCATCGAGCAGTGGTTCAACTTTTTCTTCTGTTATGTTCCTGAAAAATAGTTTATTCTTTCCCGGAAGCTGGATACAGATAAAAGGTTCGAAATTTAAAGGTCCCGAACAACCTGTATTAATTATCTGTGCCTCAGAGTTTCTTGAAGAAAAATAAGATTTGGCTGCTATGTAAGTACTCTCTGCGCCCGATATAACACTTCCTGTTCCCGAAGAGATATATATTACCGGATGTTCATACTTTTCCCTGCGTATTTTTTTGAGAACTTTTTCGGTCTCATCCGGAAGTATCTCATGTTCAAAAAGCAAGACTCTGTCAATCAGGAATTTCTTAATATTCTCCATCTCTGTCGGGCATTTTACAGTTTTTCAGATTCTTTCCTGAGCATATCAATTATTGATTGTACATGCTCGGGCTTTAACTTCAGATTGTATTTTCCATTGACAACAAGGATCGGGCCATGCATACATCCTCCCATGCAGCTCGACAGCTCATAACTGAATTTGCCGTCGCGTGTTGTTTCACCTGGCTCAATGCCAAGCTCTTCCTTAATCTTTCCCACTATTGCACCTGCACCATTCAGATAACATGAAGTTCCGTTACACACTACAAGATGATATTTGCCACGGGGTGTAAACCTGAACTGGTCATAGAAAGTTGCCAGTCCGTATATTTTTGTGGTACTCAGCCCCATCAATTTTCCCACTTTTCTTATTGCTTCTTCCGATAGGTAACCTGTTTCTTCCTGAATTTCCTGAAGAAGCGGAATAAGATCATCCCTTCTGCCAGCTTTATACCTGCTGATAATGGCATCGGTTGCCTTTTCGTTCTTTTTCATCAGTGATAAATCTTCTGAACAAAAATAATAAATTATTGTTAATTAAAAAACATTGTTATTTTATTAACAATAAGATTAAAATAAATCGAATTTAATACTGTTTATTAATTATTTAAAATTTTATTCAAATCTGGTATTTGATTTTTAATTTAATCCTTGAATGAAAATTATTAATAATTTTTCAGCAAACAATATAAGATAAAATTATGAGTGCTTTAAAATTATGATTATCTTTGGTTGTATTGTTCACAAATAAACAAAACAATGCCGGAAAGCAGGTTTGAGATTCAGATTTGTCTGGGAAGCAGTTGCTTTTCACGCGGAAACAAGAATCTGGTAAAAATAATTCAGGAGTATCTTAAAAAGAATCATATTGATGATAAGGTAGTTTTCAAGGGTTCAAGGTGTATGGGGTATTGCAGTGAAGGGCCCAATCTGGTAATAAACGGTAAAATTATAAAAGGCATTAATGCCGCTGAGGCCGAAGCAATACTCGACCGTGAACTACAGAACATTAAATAAAACTCCATTAAAATGCATAACTCCTCACCGGTTTTATATATTAACGAAGAAAAATGCAGGAATTCCTATGCATGCGTAAGGGTTTGTCCTGTGAATGCCATCGAGGTAAAGCCTCAGAGAAAGCATCCGTACATTCTTCCGGACAAGTGTATTGGCTGCGGGTTGTGTTATATTAGTTGCTCGGCAAAAGCTGTTGAGTTCCGCGATTCACGCCAGGAGGTAAAAGAGCTGCTGGCTTCACCACGCAAAACTGCAGCGCTGGTAGCACCCAGCATTGCTTCTGAATTTGACGATATAACAGACTACCGTAAATTCGTCAGCATGATCAGGGC
>JAKPDL010000031.1 GCA_029552825.1 Bacteroidota bacterium | reverse complement strand
TTTCTTTACCTCCTCTGTTAAATCTTTGTAAGCACCGTCAATGAGGGCCTCTTTTCTGATATAGATTGTGTTTTTTTCTGAAAAATAAGCTCCGAGAATGCTGTCAAGTTTGGCAAGAAAGGCTGCAAATTCTTTTTCGAGTTTGGCAGGGTCTTCTTGTTTTTCTGTCAACCTACGAGAGAGTTCATATTTTTTCTGTTCAACTATGCCTTTGACGTCAACGGTCATAAATTTAGGAGTTTTGGATTTCAGAATAAAGTAAGCAGAAAGGTAGCCAGAAGCTATACCTGTAAGAATACCTGCCATAAGTGCGATTAAAAAGATTTTTTGGATTGTCCTTCTCATAGCTATATCTCCTTATTGTTATATTACTTTTAATATGTATTAATTTTTTAATATGAAATAAGACTAGTCCGAAATCACAAAAGAAGAATTGCTGATTTTTTTATTTAATAATTTTAAACAGATAGGAATATTGATTTAAAAATTATGATTTTCTATTTCAACTATTTCTACATTGGTATTTACCTGTTCAAGATCACTTTTTACAAGTGGTGCTGTAAAAAATATAGACCTTGCAAGCCCCGCAGGGTTCAAAGTAACGGTATCAATTATAATGCTGCCTATTGTTGCCAACGCCCCAAAAGTTCCTGTAGCAGCATGTTTATATGATGGTTCTGCTCTTTCAGATTTTACTACTGCTTTATTTGATGCACATGCAAATAGAAAAGAACATAAAATTAAAATTGCTATTTTTTTCATTTTAGTTTCCCTCCATTGCATTTCTATATTTATCTTTAATACTCTGTTGTATATTACTTATTTCTGTATCTGTCAAGTTTGTTTTCCTTGATACATATTGCAGGTATTCTCTTAAATCAATCTGAGAAAAATCAAGGGATGATAATTCCTGTGGTGTAAAGCCTCTGCAATTTGGATAACCTTCTGCATCTCCTACCCGCCAAGGAATACCCAACTGTGGACGCCCCTGTTCATGTATAATCCTTGCAAGGATGCTGTTGAAGCAACAGTATCTATTGGTTCTTATGGTAAAAAACATATATTTTTTTCTTCTTATTGAGTCTACATAATGGCAGAGTCTGTATCCTATCTTTACACCAGTTTCATAATCGCTGTTAGAACAGGAAAAAGCCATGTTATAAAGGGTTTCATATAGCATATATGCAGCAACAATAGCACCGACAACGGCTACTACCGTTCCCACTGTTGCTAACGCCCCTGATGGCATTGTTGCAGTAGTAGAAACTGTCATGCCACTGTCAAGGGTAGATGATATGGTTGCTGTATAGCCGAGAGGTGTTTCCACTGATGTTGTAACAAGCATCTCAGAGCCATAAGAGGCGCAGTAAGATGTTGCATTTGTAAGACCCACTTTTGTTGCAAAACTGTGAGCATATTCAACAACAGTGCTTGCCCACTGATAGCCTACTGCCTCAAAGCCCTGTGAGGCTACGCTATAGATTTCATATATTGAACGACCCGCTTTGACCATATCGCCTATAGTAATTCCACCACTTACAATAGGTCTACAGCAGTTTTCAGGGGATGACATACACTGCATTGCAGTCCCCGGGAAGATTTCTATGTTAGCACCCTTTTTTGAATCTACCCTTGCCATGTTGAGTATTTCACTGGCGTTTACAGCAGAAGAAAAAGTATTGCTTGTTTGATATGAGACCTCTCCACACTCAGTTCCAATACATTTTAATTCGCCATTACACAGGTAACTTACCTGATAACCTGTTACCTTATCTTCTCCACATCTGTAGGTGTTAAGATATTCTGTGCAGTTCTGGTTGTTACATGCACTGCTTACAAATACACATCCCTGCTGTTCAAGGGTAGCACAGCTATTTGTTTTATCTTCACAGGCAAAAGTTATTCTGGAATACCATTCATTGGGAGTTTCTTTTACCCCTGAGCCACCGAGTTGTCTTTTTCTTGTAATAGTAAAATATTTACCCTGAAAATATACTTGTTGTTCAGTATTGACTATTTCCGATGGTGTAGATGTTACTGTTCTTTCGTTTACTGTTATTTGATTAGAAGATGGGCATACAAAATAACCATAGGGTGATATTTCGGTTGTGCAGTATTCAGGGCAATAGGTTGCAAAACAAGCATCCATACACTGCTGGTCATTGTAGCTGCCAGTGCAGGATGAACAAGATAACGCAGTGGTAATACCGCAGTTGGTGCTTTGACAGTTACTACAATTATTATAATAGCAGGAAGGAAATTCACCGCTCATATCACAGTAGTAATTTTGGCAGGTCTCACAAACACTTATGTTACACTGTTCATTTGTAGGTATACAATTTGAACAGTTAGAATATCTTACACATGAAGGAGTGCAGGTCGCATAATTTGAATTGCAGATATTCTGGCATGTTGTAGTGTATATGCCATCTATGGCACTTTCTGTTGATTTACATTCTGGCTGAAATGTATTGCCTGTCTCCTCTCCGTTTTCAATTAAAGCAACGCAATCAGTTCCATCGGCTTTGCATACAATATAATCCTTTACAGAACATTGTTCTGTCCAATTCTGTATATTCTGTTCACTGCAATTCGAGTTTGGTATTAAAAAGACCTTTTCAAGGGTAGATGGGTTTAAAACTTTATAGTATTTGTAAAGGTATCCGCATCCTGTTCTGTTGCCGGGGCCACCATAAACCCATATGTTTGCAATACCCTCACCGAGAAATTCTGAATTAGCAGGCAAATCATTTTCACTGTTTATAGTATATGCAATTGGACACTGGTCAAAACAGATGGTGCAGTGACCTCCTGCACACATGGCAGGCCTTACATTGGAGTAATCACCGCCGAATCTACAGTAAGTCCCCATATTTACCCTGTATAATTCTGCATTATCCTTACAGGAAGCGAATATCTGATTTGGTTCAGATGTTATCTGAGCATCTGAACAAGGGCCTGTTACTTGTGTTGTATTAACTTGTAAGAGATGGTTTATTGTGCATTCGTGGGTGTCTACTTTTACCTCAGTAGTGCAGGTTTGAAGTTGAGATTGTTCATATTGAGGTATCATTACTTTTTCACAGTCGGTATAATCTCTTGTTAAGATGTCTTTTGATAGACTCCACATGGTGCATTTTTTGATTTCTTGACCATTTTCTGTTATGGTTTCATATTGCAGGCATTTGTTACCAAATGTTGAATCACTTGAAAGGTCAAATTTTTGTCTTTGCTGTTTGGAATCATAGATAAACTGTGTAATTTCTTGCTGTTGTCCCTGTGACATAGCAGCCGACGGATTGGTATAAAATCCCTGATAGTCACCTTTCTGCTGTTGAGCATCCTGATAACGTGGCACAAGTTCAACATCGCTCTGTTGTGGGCTTTTATTAATTGAGCTTAACCCGAATGAGCG
>JAKPDL010000007.1 GCA_029552825.1 Bacteroidota bacterium | reverse complement strand
TTTCGCACAAGGCTTATTGCCGATGTTGTTACTGGTAAACTTGATGTGAGAGATGTGGCAGAAAAACTGCCGGAAGAACCTGAAGAAGAAATGGAGCCCATTGAAGGGGAAACAGAAGAAAAAGAGGCATCTGAAATAGATGCTTTATCAGAAGAAGAGACTGATGAATAAGAGAGTTTTTAAAATTGGGAGGAATTATGCCCGTAAGTGATACCTCCGAAGCCGGTCTTGAAAGGCTCATCTGCAGAACACTCACCGGTTCTGATTGTGAACCTTATAGCCATATTTCTGACATGATTATTGCAGAACCTAATTATGCTTATGGTGGAAGCGGCTGGGTTGCTGGAAATCCTTCATATTATGACAGGGAATACTGCGTTGATCTTTTTCAGCTTTCTACTTTTTTACAGGATACCCAGCCTGAGATTGCTGATGCAGTTGATATAAAAAACGACAGCCCTACAAGAAGACAGTTTCTTGCGAGGCTTCAGGGGGAGATAAGCAAACGCGGGGTGATAGACATATTAAGAAATGGCATAAAACATGGTCCTTACGACATCAACCTCTTTTATGGTACCCCATCGCCAGGTAATGAAACTGCAAAAAAACTTTATGAATTGAATCGTTTTAGTGTTACAAGGCAGTTAAAATATTCAAGGGAGGAAACTCAAAGGGCGCTTGATATAGTGCTGTTTATAAACGGTTTGCCAGTTTTTACATTTGAGCTTAAAAACAGCCTTACCAAACAAACGGTTCAT
Organism: Bacteroidota bacterium; assembly: GCA_029552825.1. Taxonomy (GTDB): domain Bacteria; phylum Bacteroidota; class Bacteroidia; order Bacteroidales; family VadinHA17; genus LD21. The sequence goes on along the minus strand of JAKPDL010000007.1, from coordinate 2,894 downwards.
GATGCCATCTCTCAGTATATGCGAGACAGAGACCCGAGGGAAAAGCTTTTTGAATTTGGAAGGTGTATTGCCCATTTTGCTGTGGACGACCAAGAGGTGAGGTTTTGTACCCATTTACAAGGAAAAGAGTCATGGTTTCTCCCGTTTAATAAGGGATACAATGACGGGGCTGGAAATCCTCCCAACCCCGATGGAATTAAAACCGAATATCTCTGGAGGGAGATTCTTACAAGAGAAAGCCTTACAGATATTATTGAAAATTATGCACAGATTATAGAAATGAAAGACCAGAAAACAGGAAAAAAGAAGAGAAAACAGATATTTCCCCGCTATCATCAGCTCGATGTTGTTAGAAAACTTCTCTCTGCAGTAAAAAGAGATGGTGTTGGTAAACGCTATCTTATTCAGCACTCTGCGGGGAGCGGAAAATCAAACTCAATAGCATGGCTTGCCTATCAACTTATAGGCGTTAAAAAAGACGGTATTGATGTCTTTGATTCGATTATTGTGGTAACAGACAGGCGTATTCTTGATACCCAGATTCAGGCTACAATCAAACAGTTCGCACAGGTTAAATCCACCGTGGGCCATGCAGAACGCTCCACCAATCTAAGAGAGTTTATAGAAAGTGGAAAAAAAATCATCATAACGACCTTACAGAAGTTCCCTTTTATCCTTGATGAAATAGGAACTGAACATACTAAACGACGATTTGCCATTATTATTGATGAAGCCCATTCCAGTCAGGGCGGAAGGACAACTGCAAAGATGCATCAGGTGCTTGCCGGTGCCGCAGATTATGAAGAAGATGATACCTTTGAGGATAAAATTAACAAAATTATTGAGACAAAGAAACTTCTACCTAATGCAAGCTATTTTGCCTTTACCGCAACACCAAAGAACAAAACCTTAGAACTCTTTGGCGACCCACTTCCGCAACCAGATGGAAAGGTAAAACATAGGCCCTTTCATTCATATACAATGAAACAGGCAATTCAAGAAGGGTTTATCCTTGATGTTCTGGCAAATTATACACCAGTTAAGAGTTATTACAAGCTGATGAAAAAGATAGAGGATGACCCTGAGTTTGATGTAAAAAAAGCACAGAAAAAACTGCTCAAATATGTGGAAAATCACGATTATGCAATAAGGCAAAAAGCAGAGATTATGGTTGACCACTTTCATCAGTATGTTGCAGGTGCTGGGAAAATTGGCGGACAGGCAAGGGCAATGATAATAACTTCAGGCATAAAACAGGCAATTAGATATTTTTATGCAATTGATAGTTATCTCAAAGAACGAAATAGCCCTTACAGGGCAATAGTGGCATTTTCGGGAGAGCATGAGTTTGAAGGTAAGAAGGTTTCAGAGTTTTCTTTAAACGGCTTTCCATCTAATCAAATAGCTGATAAATTCAAAGAAGATCCTTATAGATTTTTGATCTGTGCAGATAAATTTCAGACAGGCTATGATGAGGAACTGCTTCATACCATGTATGTAGATAAACCACTTTCAGATATAAAGGCTGTTCAGACTTTATCAAGGCTTAACCGCTCCCATCCAAAAAAACACGATACATTTATTCTTGATTTTGTAAACGACCCTGAAACAATAAAAACTGCCTTTGAACCCTACTATAGGACGACCATACTTTCAGAGGAGACAGACCCAAATAAACTGCATGATTTGAAAGCCGAACTTGATTCTGCCGGGGTTTATACATGGCAGGAGGTTGAAGGTTTCGTAAAACTCTATCTTGATGGTGTAGATAGAGAAAAATTAGACCCCATACTTGATTCCTGCGTTTCTGAATATCTGGATAAACTTGACGAAGACGGTCAGGTAAACTTTAAGGGCAATGCAAAGGCATTTATTCGGGTATATGCGTTTCTTTCACAGATTCTGCCGTATAAAAAACGGGACTGGGAGATTTTGTCAATTTTTCTGAATTTTCTCGTTCCTAAACTGCCTGCCCCAAAAGAAGAAGACTTATCTAAAGGTATACTTGAAGCAATCGACATGGAAAGTTACAGGGTTGAGAAAAAATCCAGGATGAGGATCCAGCTTGAAGATGAAGAAGGAGAAATAATGCCCATACCTGCTGTAGGGGGTGTCCATAAACCAGAGACATTAACTGACAGGCTTTCGAATATTATTAAAACCTTCAATGAACAGTACGGCAATATATCATGGACGGATACGGACAGGGTTCGTAAGTTAATCACAGAGGATATCCCGGCTCGTGTTTCGGCGGACACGGCCTATCAAAATGCGATTAAGTATTCTGACAGACAAAATGCCCGCATAGAACACGACAGGGCCTTATTGAGGGTGATGACCAACATAATCAAAGATGATACAGAGCTATTCAAACAGTTTAGTGATAATGAAGGTTTTAGACGCTGGCTTACAGATACAATCTTCCAGTTAACCTACGAAGGTAGATATCTTCAGAAAAATACGTGAGTGTCAGGGAATAAAGGGTATAAAAAACTCGAGGCTGGCAATATAGATGTTTTTGTTATAACAGCATATTATTGCCCTTGATGTTGACACAAATTAAGGGGCTGTTGTATGGTATGTGGAATCGAAAGAAAAAAAGGTACAGCTCAAATTGATAGGGTTAAAAGAGCGCTTATTAAAGAGCCTTAAGGGGGATTAAAATATGCATATACTAATGAATAATTTTAAGGGGAGGCAGATGAATAGACACGCTTCTTTGAAAATCTGGGCTGTAACAATTATTTTTTTGATGCTTTTAGTGCTGCCTGGATATGCAGGAGAACAAAAAGCTAAAGAGTCACAGAAGATTTCAAGGGGTTATCTCAGTATAGAGGAACTGCCTGATACAAGGCTTATCCCACCCCCACCCTCGCCTGGCTCCACTGGATTTG
>JAKPDL010000214.1 GCA_029552825.1 Bacteroidota bacterium | reverse complement strand
ACAATATTGACAATTTTTGCTTCATTAAATATTGTACATAGCATCACTGATATTTACTAATGCAACAGGTTACATTCATGTCACAAACAAATTTCAATGAAGAAAACTTTTCTGAATTACTGGAACAATCGTTCATCAAATCTGATAATTTTGAAGTTGGCGATACCGTTACAGGTAAAGTCATTCTCATCACCGGTGAGAGCATTTTTGTTGATATTCAATCCAAAAGTGAGGCTGTCATTGACACACAAGAATTCACTGATGACAAAGGCAACCGTACCATAAAGGTTGGTGATACCATTACCGCGTATGTTGCAGCTATCAAACGCGGTGAAATAGTACTGACATCACGAATTGGCAAAGGGGTGGTTTCACCTGATCTTCTGTATATTGCGTACAAAAACCAGTTACCTGTACATGGAACTATCAAACAAACAACCAATGGCGGCTTTATTGTTTCCGTTGGTGGTATTCAGGCATTTTGTCCACTATCGCAAATTGATACAAAGATTCAGGAAAGCAATAGTTACCTGAATAAAAGCTTTGACTTTGCCATTATGCGCTATGAGCAGCAGGGTAAAAACATCATTCTGTCGCGAAGGTCATTGCTTGATAAAATCAAAGAAGAAACCATAGAAAAGCTGAAACAGCAATTACATAGTGGCGACACAGTTCAGGCTACTATAGTTCAGGTACTTGATGCTGGCCTTTTAGTATCGCTACATTCACTTGACGCCTTTGTGCCAAAAAGTGAGTTATCGCACAGCCGCAAACCAAACATGAATCAGTATGAAGCAGGTCAAACCATCACTGCAAAGATACTTGATTTAGACTGGAATAAAGTCAAAATAACATTAAGTATTAAGCAAACATTGCCTGAACCCTGGCATTACATCAACCACTACCAGGTTGGGAATACTTATACAGGAACTATCGCCAAAATAATAAAAAATGGTGCATTTGTCGAACTTGATGCCGGCCTTGAAGGGTTTATACCACTTTCACGCATGAGTTATGTTAAAAAGTTACATGACCCACATGAAGTATGTAATGAGGGCGATAGTGTCCAGGTAAAAATTATTGATATTGATCACAGCAGTAAAAAAATTACACTGGAACTTATTACCAGTGAAGAAAATCCCTGGCTTACCGCAAGTGAATCACTGCGCGATTCTATACAAGCTGCAACCATTGAAGAGATCACTGCTAAAGGGCTTGTTGTTGTGCTGCCAAACCAGGTGCGTGCATTTGTTCCTAAAGAGCAATGCGTAATTGACCGTAATGCCGATATAACAAAGTCATATCAGGTAGGGTCAACCATCAAGGTTGTAGTGACTACAGTTAATCCCGATGACAGAAAATGCATTGCTTCAGAAAAAAAAGCGCAGGAAATTGAAGAGCGCCAGTCGTACGAAAAATTCATTGCTTCCAGTACCACGCAGGGTTCTTCAGCTTTTGGACAACTGTTTAAACAGAAGTACGAGGAAATGCAGAAAAAATCTAAAAACACATAGACCAGTATGGATAGCAACACTTCACACAATGAACTTTTAGCATATAGAACATACGTAGAAAACAATATCCAATATATTAACGAAATCCACAAGAAGATTGAAAAGCTTATCTTAAAACTTGAAAAGGAACACATTTCAGTTAAGGAATGTTTTTCCCAGCTTGAAAACGAAATCAATCTGCTATTGAAAGTATATTCTCATTTCACATCGTTAGGCGGATACAACTACTGTCTTAAATTAAAAGCTCTCATTGATTCATATCAAAAGGTTACAAATACTGAGATCCAGTTATCTGCGCTGTACTACATTCATTCAAAGATTCTTGAACTGCAGGAAGAGCAGATGAAGCATTTCCCTGATCTGACTCAGAAGAAAGCTTTATATGATGAGCTTACTTCCACAAATAAATTTGTGGAAGATGACGTACACAATTGCACATACAAATGGATTACCTTCAAACGTAATGGGATGTGGTTTGTTGTTCTTTTTGATAGTTATCTATTACTGAATACCAGTGATGTATCAGGTCTCAAGCCTCTTTCACAGAATTATTACCAGGCAACATTTAATAACACCACAATTACAATCCGTGATCCTTTGCGCCTTGACGAACAGCCTTCAACCACTGTAGTGCTTGTCAATTACCACAACAGCATATATGGTTACTTTTATGATTCCATTGGAAAAAAATTAGGTGCACGGAGCAACATTCTGCAGCAAATGGCAAAAGCGCCCGAGGGCTATTCATTGCCATTATACGGAAGGATCAGGTTATTTGGCGATAGTTATATATATCTTAAACACGTTGATGTAAACAAACCCGGATAATTACATTTCCTCATCACAGCTGCCTAAATAATAGTATGACTGAATTTCCTCGGAAGAGATTTT
>JAKPDL010000212.1 GCA_029552825.1 Bacteroidota bacterium | reverse complement strand
TGGTATTCAGAAACTTCAAGATTATCGCATCTATGTCCATCCGAGATGCACAAATACTATTATAGAGCTAAATAACTATGTCTGGGACAAGGATAAGGACGGAAGAGTTCTCAATCAACCGGTAGATGATTACAACCATTTAATGGACGCCCTTCGGTATGCGTGCGAAAAAATCGGACAAAATAATTTTAGTTTTTAAGAAATATTTTTTCAGAAACTCTTTACTAACCGAGGAGTGTTTACTATAATATTACCATAGAGTAGAAGGAGAATAGGGGTATGACGACTATAGATATTTCATTGCTGGTAATGCTGATTGGTCTTGTTGTATCTGCATGTAGCATTGCAGCCTTCTTTTTAGGGAGAAAAAAAGAGGCAACACAGAAAGGACAAGAATCAGGAGCTCTTCAAACTGATATTAAAAATATTTCTCGTCAGATAGATGAAATGAAATGCTCCTTCGACAGACTGAACCTAAAACTGGATATTGTCGATGAAAAAAGAGAAAATGAATATAGAACTATGCTTGTTAGCGTAGCGGAGCTTACATCAAGTTACAAGGCGCTTCATCAGCGTGTTGATGTCATCGAGCAAAAACTGAATTGCAGGAGGGGTGAATAATGTTCTGGATTGGACAGACTCAAACGGAGATTATCTCAAAACAAATTGCAGATGATTCTCCTCAAGGAAGAGAACAGACCGCCTTTCTAACGTCGGTCATTTCTGAATTTGAAAATAGTGAATTCAGAAAATATATGGACATCGCTTGGAGATATTATAAGAACGAAAATGATATCCTGCAGAAGAAGAGATATGTCATCGGCAAAGACGCTCAAAACAATCCTGTTCTCATGGAATCAAAAGTTCTTTCAAATAACAAGCTGTGTCACAATTTTATGAAGAAGCTTACTCGGCAAAAGATTGCATATATGCTCGGCAAGCCTTTTACATTAAGTGCAAATAAGGAAGACGATGCTAGAGCAGAAGAGATGTTCAAACTCGTCCAGGAATATTTCGGAAAGGAATTTTTCAAGCTCATTAAGAATGTTGGTCGTGATTCCATCGTTAAGGGTATAGGCTGGATTCATGTATAATATGATGAGGAAGGAACACTCAGATTCATGCATTGTGCTCCAGAAGAGGTTATTCCTCTTTGGGCAGACAGTGACCATACAGAACTTGATGCTGTCATCCGGAAGTACACGATAGAACAATACACCATGGGTCGTAAGAAGCTGTTGACGTTCGTTGACTACTATACCAAAGAGGCTGTTTACCATTATAAGTACAATGATGACGGTGTTCTTATTCCAGATGAAGAAAAAGGTTTTCGCTC
>JAKPDL010000204.1 GCA_029552825.1 Bacteroidota bacterium | reverse complement strand
ATGGAACCTCTCTGGATATGGGAAAAAGAAAACGCTCCGAAGGAAGAGGAGCATGCTCCTCTTCCTTCGGATACTTCTCTAAGTGTCAAAAAATTAATCGTGGCTTAAATGATTTTACAGAAAAAAAGTTGCACAACTATTTATTTGAATCAGGGTCAATTTGCAACAATTTAAAAAAAATAATAATTTTGTCATCCCGAAAATGGTCCTATAGTTCAATGGATAGAACGGAGGTTTCCTAAACCTTAAATCCAGGTTCGATTCCTGGTAGGACTACAAGGAGAAAAGGGAAGGTTGAAACACTTTCCCTTTCTTATTTCGTGTATTTCTTTATAAGATTTTTAATTGCGAAAGATTCGGTATAGTCGATTGCTGTTTTACCGTCATTGTCTTTAATGTCGGGTTTTGCACCTTTATCAAGGAGCAGTCTGACAACATCGAGGTGCATATTGCTTGCAGCAAGCATTAGGGCAGTAGTTCCTTTTGTCATCTGCTGGTTTATTTCTGCACCTCTGTCGATCAGAAATTTGACTGTTTCAATATGACCGTTAAGTGCTGCCAGCATAAGGGGAGTGTATCCGTCGGGTGTGCGGGCATTAATCTCAGAACCCTTTCCAAGAAGCATTCGGGCAATTTCAGTGTATCCTCCTATGCAAGCCTGCATTAAAGGTGTAACTCCGTCATTTGTATGAGAATCAGGATTGGATATTCTGTCCAGGAAGAGCTTTACAATGTCAGTATATCCGTTTTTAACAGCGAGCATAAAAGGTGTATATCCGTTCCTTTCTCTAACTTCTGGGTCGGCACCTTTATCCAGTAACAGTGATACTATATCTCTGAAACCCTCACCTGAGGCAATTGTCAGGGCTGTTGAACCATCGTTTCGTTTCAGATCATGACGGGCACCTCTTTCTAGGAGGAGTTTAACAACTTCGGTTTTTCCTTTTAATGAAGCATGAATAAGTGCTGTAGAGCCATCCCTGCAAATGTTGTTAATATCTGCTCCACTTTGAAGAAGCATATTGACTATTTCTGAATTACCGTTCTGGACTGCGTATATAAGTGCTGTTGTTCCGTCGGATAATCTGTAATTTACATCAGAACCTTTATCAAGCAGCATTTTTATTATTTCTGAATGGCCGTTCATGCAAGCAACTATCAGGGCAGAATATTTTTCATCAAAAGGATAATTTTTTTTGATATTATCCTTTATGATCATTTTTACCAGTTCAACAGTTCCGCTCTGGCTAGCCCGCATGAGTGATGTTCGTCTTTTTCCGCTTTTTTCTATTTCAGGATCAGGCTCTTTATCGAGCATGAATTCAACTACTTCTATATGGCCGTTTGATGTTGTATAAACTTTTGCACCAATTCCCTTTGCGAATTCAGTTTTGCTTTTTGTCCTTTTTTCCAGTATTGATTTAACCTTCTCTGCCATTTCATCATTGGTAGTCATCATTAATGTCTTAATTTCATCCACGCAGGAAACTCCTCTGGCTTTTTCATTTTCAATTATCATTGAGGCTATTTCAGTATAACCTTTAAGAGATGCAATAAAAAGAGGTGTTGCGCTATCGTTGCAAGGCAGACACACATCTGCTCCTTTCTCAAGCAGGGTCTTAACTATTTCGGTATACCCATTCATTGCTGCTACAAATAGTGCGGTTTCTCCATCAGCGCACTGGAGATTCGGATTTGCTCCTGCATAAGCCAGAAGTTTAACAATGTCAGAGTATCCATATCGTGTTGCCATAATCAGGGCAGTAATACCATCGTCTGTCTGTAAATCGAGGTTGGCCTTATAATCAATAAGGGTTTTTACAACGCCAATATTTCCGTTCTGGGAAGCAAGGATCAATGCAGTGTATCCGTCTGTTGTACGCAGGTCAGGATTTGCACCTTTTTCAAGAAGTAATTTTGTAATTTCCTGAAATCCGTTTTCTGCAGCAATCATTAAAGAAGTGTATCCTTCTGTTATTCTAGTATCAGGAGAATCTCCATTGTCAAGGAGTGTTTTTACTACTTCTGCATGTCCGTTTTTTGAAGCAATCGCAAGAGCAGTGAAGCCATTTTCGGATCTTATATCTAATCGCGCTCCGTTTTCAACAAGAAACTTTGCAGTAAGTGCATGACCATAAGATGCTGCAAACATAAGTGCAGTAACACCATCACGTGTTGTTAAATTTACATCAGCGCCTTTTTCAACAAGAATTTTGCAAAGTTCAGTATTACCTAATCCCGAAGCATACATTAAAAGTGTTCTATCCTTCTCATCTCTATAATTTACTGAGTCGACACGCCTTGCCACAGAGATAAGGTTTCTTTGTTTGCCTGATTTTAAAAGAACCATCAGCTCTTCAGCTCTTCTGTCAAACTGGGGAAAAGAAATATTAGTGCTGGTAATGAATACAAAACAGAAAACTGATATGAAAGTGGATTTTTTCATAAACTTCCGTTTTTGCCATAAAGAACGCTACTGGAAGCAATGATAAAGTTATAATAATAATTAAACTGAATCAATAATTTAATAACAAAAATTAAAATAGCCCGCAGGACGTTTTAATATAAATGACCGTTTCAAGAACATTTTACAGGTATGTCTATAAATAGTTATATCTTGCATAAAAATAGATCTATTTGATTGCAGGGTGTGAAAACTATTTGAGAGCTTGAATTCTTAAATGTTTAGAAGATCAAAAAGAAAAACAGATACTGTTGATTTATTTTTGAAAAATGAAAATAAATATTACATCTGCATTAAAAGAAATTCTGATTGCTGTTTTTATTCTGGCGTTATCAGTTTCAGGCGGGGAATGTAAAGCCCAGTTCCCCGGAATTAATGATTCAATAGCGAAATACCGGCAAGGTATAATTGTTGTTAAAGCAAAGCCAGGTAGTAGTGTTAAAATTGAACAATTGAGACATGAGTTCTGGTTTGGATGTGCTATCAGCAACGGTCTGGCAGGTAATTCGTGGAGTGAGGAAACCAAAAGAATATACAAGGAGAAGTTTCTTGAGAATTTTAATGCTGCAGTAACAGAAAATGCTTTAAAATGGGCAAATATGGAACCACGCAGAGGGGATGTGAATTACACGGTAGTTGATATGATACTGGGATGGTGCGAAGCTAACGGAATTCCTTTACGGGGTCATAACCTTTTCTGGGGCATTCCCCAGTTCATACAGCCATGGGTTAAGGAACTGAAAGATGATGAACTGAAGCAAGTGATAAAAAACAGGGCTGAAACAATTGCAGCAAAGTATAAAGGACGGTTTGCTGAATATGATTTGAATAATGAAATGATACATGGTAATTATTACGAGGAACGTCTTGGCCCTGAAATCACGAAACTAATGGCTCAATGGGTTCACAATGGTGACCCTGATGCAAAGCTCTGGCTGAATGATTATGACATTCTTACCGGTGTTAAGCTGGTTGATTACATGTCTCATATTAGATTACTGCTGAGGCAAGGGGTTCCTTTTTCAGGAATAGGAGTTCAGGGGCATCTGCATGCCGAAACATTTGACAGGAATCAGCTGCAAAGAGCTCTTGATTCGCTGGCAATTTTTGGTTTGCCCATAAGAATTACCGAATTCAACATGCCAGGTCAGCGTTCAAAATATTACCGGGAAAAAATAAATACTTTGACACCTGAAGAAGAAGAACTTAAAGCAAAAGAGCTTGTGGATTATTACCGTATTTGTTTTGCATATCCTGCCGTTGAGGGGATTCTTATGTGGGGTTTCTGGGAAGGGGCAAACTGGATACCGGTTTCTTCACTGTACAGGCGCGACTGGACTCCCACTCCTGCAGCCGAAGCTTACAGAAATCTGATTTTCAGGGAGTGGTGGACAAATATTACGGGTAAAATAGGCCGGGATGGATCTTTCTCAACAAAAGCTTTCTATGGTAAATACAGAGTTACAGTAAACGGTTCCTCGAGGGAGATTGAACTAAGGAAATCAGAGGGAATGACAACAGTTGTATTTTAGAATATCATACCTGGAGGAAGATAACAGAGTGCGAAATTTTAAGAAAAAACCTGCAGAGAATTTTTCTGCAGGTTTATCTTTTTTATTTCGGGAAATCTATTTAAAGCAGGGTAATATTTCAGCACAGTTTATATGGTCTTCTGTACTGGTAATGCATCAGTCTGTGGTTTTCTGCTTCAGGGTCGTTGACGAAAGTCAGTGTTGCAGGATCCCATTTTACTGGTCGTCCCAGTTCGGTTGCGATATTACCCAGGCAGCAGGTTATAGCTGTACTGCATCCTACTTCAATTGAGGCGATGGGTTTCTTTCTTGATTTGACACAATCGAGGAAGTTTGTCATATGCGGAGAACTGATTTCGAATCTCAGTCCTTCCTGTGTCGGAGCGGGACGTGCCTGCTGCTGTTGTTGCCTCTGTTGTTGTCCCTGTGCCTGTTGTGTCTGCCTTTGACCCTGCTGACCTCCTGCCTGTGCTGTTCTTGGTTGAGGTCTTCTTCCGGCAATTTCAGGTGGGATAAGTGATGAATCGGAGCATGCTATGTATCCACGTGCTACTTCTATCCAGCCTTTAGTTCCGATAAATTTAATACCCTGTGCAGTGGGATTGTCTTCAAGATAGGGTTGTTCAGTCATTACCACCCCGGTGAGGTATTTGAATGTGAGGTATGGTTGTCCGTTGTAGCCTTTAGGAATTACCTCATAGGGCCCTGATCCATCCATACCTATTGCTGCCTGTGCTATGTCGAACATATGAGCCCCCCAGTCGGCTGTATATCCATTACCTGTTTCGCGGTACCAGCGCCATGCACCCCATATCGATTCATTAACAGGTGGGTCGAGTGAAATAGGAGGTGCAAGATCTGGATGGTAAACAATCTTTTCATCGTTAAGCGGTCCCAGCCACAGATTCCAGTTAATTGTTCCGGGAATTGGCTGTTCCGGCAGGTCAAATGGTTTTGGCGGGTCACCTACTTTTGCATATATTTTTTCAATGTGCCCAATTGCTCCGGCTCTTACAAGTTCAATAGCTTTCTGGAATTCAGGGCTTGAACGCTGCTGGCTTCCTACCTGAACCACCCGGCCTGTATCATTTGCCACCCTGGTCATCACCAGTGCCTCTTTAATTGTGTAGGAAAGAGGCTTCTGAACATATACATCCTTTCCGGCCTGACATGCATGTATCGTCATAAGAGCATGCCAGTGGTCGGGGGAAACAATCTCAACCACATCAATATCTTTTCTTTCAAGAAGCCTTTCATACTGCTCGTAGACATCGCATCTTGGGGCAAGTCCCTTGGACTTCTGCCACTCTTCAATAGTCCTCTTATATCGAAGTTGCTTATTCGTGTCAACATCGCAGCATGCTACAATCTGAAGACCTGGATAGCCTGCAAATCCCCTGAAATCAGAGAGAGACTGACGGCCAAGGCCGATTGTGCCCATCAGTATCCGGTCGCTTGGAGGTATACGCATTCCGTCAATAACATAGCTTGGCAATATCGTCAAGCCGGTTAACCCAAGAGCCGACAGACCAAGAAATTCCCGGCGGTTAAGGCCGCCACCTGATGTTTTTTTCATAGTGTAGTGTTTTAAGGTTATTTTTATTTGAAGATAAAAGTATAAAATAAAGAATAAACAGATTTAAGCTTTTCACAATTTTTAACAGTATTATAAAGTGTTACAGTTTTATCTGATTCAAGGAAGAAAGGACAAAGTTCAAAGATTATTCAGTAGTAAGTTTAATTTTTTTCTGGCGTAGGCTTTTGCACCAGTTTTTTTCATAGCAAGGTTTATTGCAGTAAAAATTTTATTTTCAACATTTTCAGAAAAAGGCCCTGGCAATCCATAATAAATCATACTGGTTACCGGTTCGTAACCGCCTTCCTTCAGTATTTCTGCTGTTGGGATGTAACATTGTACCTCGGTGCAATAACCTGCTACAAAAATATCTTCATCAGGGTATAATTTTTTTGTTTTCAGTGAGTAATCGACCACGACTTCTCCTGCAAGGGCAATAATTGTAAAATCATTCCCGAAACGAACAGCCTGAACAGGATATCTAATAGTTTGTACGTTGTATCCTTTATCCATTGCTTCAAGAATGAATTTTCCTCTTTTGAATCTAAAACGGTCATTTCCAAGCATTTCTTCTCTGAATTGCTCAGGTACAAAAGGTGCAAACTCAAGTTCACAGGTTGTAAAAAAGGTTCTTAGAGGAGTTCCAACAGGTTTAAAATCGCCTTTGAGTGCATGTTGAACAGCTTCTGCCAGGTCTTTCCCATGTTGAATTGCTGCTTCAACTGAACGGCGGGGATAAGGATTCTGGTCGGCTCCACAACCTGATAAAAACATGGCAACAGTTCCAGGGTTATTTTTTTCAATTTCAATTTGTGCAAATCCAGCATAATCACCGTTAATCTGGTTTATATCGAGAGTTGTGTTATGGCATGCATAACCGAATAAAACAGCAAATAACCTACTATCATATGTTTCGATTTTAAGAACAGGTACATCATAATCCACCGGGCCGTTCTTATTTACTCCGATAACCACTCCCCTGTCAGTTTTTTCCCTTCTGTTTACAGCAAATTTGGCTGAGCTGTGCGCAATTGATATTTTAACCGGCCTGAGGTCAGAGATGGCCATGCCGATTAGTTCCAGGACGTCTTCGGTTAAACGTTTGTTGTATTTTACAAGAGACTGGATATCTTCTTTACTCAGGTCGAACATATTCATAAGCGAGGGCCATATTACTGGGCCTGAATGAGTATGTGAAGCATTGATGAGAAGCTGTGAGCGATCTATTTTGTATTGTGATGTTACTCTCTCAATTATTGATTCCGACAATTCATGTGAAAGTCCAATAACATCCATTGTTACAATAATTATCATTGACCCTTCTTTATTGTCTTCTGATAAAACAAGTGCTTTAGCCCAAAGGTCGTGAAGGACTTCGCCTACAGGTTGTGCCCGGCTTGTACTGGCATAACCTGAAAGTTGTACAGGTGTCTCAGGGGTTATTATTTTTTTTGCCACTCCCGCCCTGTATCCTGCTGAAAGAGAATAACTGCAGAGAAAAGTAATCAATGCAGCCAGAACGATCTTTTTCATTTTTCAAGGGTATTTTAGATGGCAGTAATTTACTTATTTTTCAGCACTATTTTTGCTTTTTTCTATATGAAGATGGATGCCAAAATAAAAAAGATGTACAGGAATCTATTAACCAGAGTATGCAACAAACCGGGATACCTCAATCAGGGTAAAAGTTTGAGTATGAGCTGAGGTTTTTTCAGTCTTCTATTTCAGAGTGGTACTCCTGCAGCGATTTGACTTTATATTGCCCGTTTTGTCTTTCTCTTATACCGTTAGTTGCTGAAAGGGCGGCCGATGTAGTCGTTATATAAGGAATTTTATATCGGATTGCATTTTTGCGGATGTATGAGTCATCATATTCACTAAGACGTCCTGCTGGAGTATTTACAAGCAGATCTATTTCTCCGTTCTTGATTGCGTCAACGATATTAGGTCTTCCTTCGTGTACTTTCAGGACCAGTTTAGCAGGAATACCATGGCTTTCAAGAAAATTCTTAGTGCCTCTTGTTGCTAATATAGTAAATCCCAGATCTCTGAAATTTTTTGCTGCAGGTAGAATTTTTTCTTTATCCCGGTCGGCAATGGTTATTAGCACTGTACCTTTGATGGGGAGGGGGGATTGAGTTGCTTCCTGTGATTTGAAAAATGCCATTCCGTAAGTATCTGCCAGTCCCAGTACTTCACCCGTTGATTTCATTTCTGGTCCAAGCAGAGGATCAATTGTCGGGAACATATTAAAAGGAAAAACAGCTTCCTTTACTCCGTAATGTTTAAGATTCTTATTCTTCAGATTGAATTCAGAGAGTTTTTTGCCAAGCATTATCTGGGTGGCAATCCATGCCATTTTAATGTTACATACTTTTGATACCAGCGGTACAGTACGTGAAGCTCTAGGATTTGCTTCAAGGATATATACTACATTATCGTAGATTGCATATTGGATATTAAGCAAACCAATAACATTCAATTCTTTCGCAATTTTTCTGGTATAATCGTATATAGTTTGCTTATGTTCTTTCGGGATAATTACTGGTGGTATTACGCAGGCTGAGTCGCCCGAATGGATACCGGCATATTCTATATGCTGCATAATAACCGGAACAAAAGATTCAGTTCCGTCGGAGAGGGCATCGGCTTCGCATTCGATAGCATCTTCTAGAAAAAGATCGATGAGAAGAGGCCGGTCGGGTGTAACACCTACAGCTTCGTTCACGTATTGTTCAAGCATTTCTCTGTCGAGGATAATCTTCATTGCACGGCCGCCCAGAACGTAGGAAGGTCTAATCATTACAGGGTATCCTATTTTTTCAGCCACTGCAATAGCTTCCTCGAGGTTACTGGCCATTCCCGATTCTGGTTGGGGTATACCCAGTTTTTTTATGATTTTGCGGAAACGGTCCCTGTCTTCGGCAAGGTCGATGGTATCGGGGGAAGTTCCGAGGATTTTTACTCCAGCTTCAGCAAGATCATTTGCAAGGTTAAGAGGAGTTTGACCGCCAAACTGGACAATTACACCTTCTGGTTTTTCTTTATTGTATATACTCAGGACATCCTCAAGTGTAAGTGGTTCAAAGTAAAGTTTGTCAGAAGTGTCATAATCGGTAGATACTGTTTCAGGGTTGCAGTTTACCATAATTGATTCGTATCCTGCATCACGTATTGCAAAGGCTGCATGAACACAACAGTAGTCAAATTCTATTCCCTGGCCAATTCTGTTTGGACCTCCGCCAAGGACCATAATCTTTTTTTTGTTACTTACTTTTACAGTGTCGGGAGCATTATATGTGGAATAATAATATGCAGCATTTTCAACTCCGCTTACCGGAATTGCTTCCCATGCCTGTTTTACTCCCAGCGATATTCGCCTCTCCCTTATCTCTTTTTCAGGGATATTCAGCAGGAAAGAGAGATACTTATCGGAGAAGCCATCTTTTTTTGCCTGAACAAGTAGCTCGTCGGGAAGTGTTTTGCCTTTGTATGACAGAATTTTCTCCTCTTCCTCAACAAGCTCTTTCATCTGTTGTATAAACCAGGGTTTAATATGTGTTCTTTTGTACAATTCTTCAATATCTGCTCCTTTTCTCAAGGCTTCATACATAATAAACTGTCTTTCGCTTGATGGGTGTTTAAGAAGAGCCATCAGTTCATCAAGCGATTTTGAGTTAAAATCTTTGGCAAAACCGAGTCCATATCTTCCAATTTCAAGCGACCTTATTGCTTTCTGAAGGGCCTCCTTATATGTTTTTCCTATACTCATAACTTCGCCTACTGCCTGCATCTGGGTACCAAGTTTGTCTTCAAGCCCTTCAAATTTTTCAAATGCCCATCTTGCAAACTTAACTACCACATAGTCGCCTGAAGGGGTGTATTTGTCGAGAGTTCCTTCTTTCCAGTAAGGTAGTTCATCGAGTGTTATTCCACAGGCCAGTAACGCTGACACAAAAGCGATAGGAAAACCTGTTGCTTTTGAAGCTAGAGCAGAGGAGCGTGAGGTGCGTGGATTTATTTCTATTACTACAACCCTTCCTGTTTTTGGATCGTGTGCAAACTGGATATTTGTTCCTCCAATAACTTCAATAGCTTCTACTATTTGATACGAATATTTCTGAAGCTTTTTTTGCAGTTCAGGTGGTATAGTTAGCATGGGAGCTGTACAAAATGAATCTCCGGTATGAACTCCCATTGCGTCGACGTTTTCAATAAAACATACTGTAATCATCTGATTTTTTGAGTCTCTTACTACCTCAAGTTCAAGCTCTTCCCATCCAAGCACCGACTCTTCTATCAATATCTGGTGAACCATACTTGCAGCAAGACCTCTGCCTGCAACGTTTCTTAGCTCTTCGACATTGTAAACAAGACCTCCTCCAGTTCCTCCGAGAGTATAGGCTGGCCTTATAACAACGGGGTATCCAAGTTCGGCTGCCACGTCTTCCGCTGCTTTTACAGAATTTACAGCCTTGCTTCTGGGCACTTCTATGCCCAACTTCTTCATTGTCTCCTTGAATGCGATACGGTCTTCGCCCCTCTCGATTGCATTGATATTTACGCCAATAACCTTTACGTTGTATTTGTCGAGCACACCGCTTTTTGCAAGTTGTGAAGAAAGGTTTAACCCTGTCTGTCCTCCAAGGTTTGGAAGAAGTGCATCGGGCCTTTCTTTTTTAATTATTTCTGTAAGAGCGTATTCATTCAAAGGTTCGATATAAGTGACGTCGGCCATTTCAGGGTCAGTCATTATTGTGGCCGGATTGGAGTTGACAAGTACTATTTTATAACCGAGTGACCTTAGTGCTTTGCATGCCTGGGTACCTGAATAGTCAAACTCACATGCCTGTCCAATTACGATTGGACCAGAGCCAATAATCAAAACCTTCTCAATATCAGTTCTTTTGGGCATAATAAAAAAATTTTTTTGAGTGTGCAATTTATTAAATCAATTTGAGAAAAAGTTATTTTAAATTATTTATGGAGAAAAAATTTAAATTTGTGAAGATAAATAAGTACAGCTATGAAAAACCGGTTAATCAGTTTAATTTTTTTTATAATAATTTCTTTTGCTTCAGCTTTAAATGGCCAGCAAGCCGTTAAAAGTGCTACTGAAGTTATACTATCGGGCTATTCAGTCAGAATGTTTGCTCCAGGGACTGTTTCTGACAGTGACATAGAGTTGATACTTAAGTGTGGTATTAAAGCTCCAAGTGCACGTAACCTTCAACCATGGTGGTTTACTGTTGTGAAGGATCAGGCTCTTCTGAAAGAACTTATGCCAAACATTACAGAGGGTAACATTCTAATAATTATTTCCGGAAGGGAGGATGCCAGGTGGGCTGAATATGACTGTGGCCTGGCAACCCAGAATATGTATATTGCTGCACAGAGCCTTGGCCTTGGAGCACATATTTATGCCGGACCTGTGGAGAGTATTAATACTTCTAAAAAGGAGGTGCTTGGTATACCCTCAGGGTACCGTGCTATAATGGTACTTAGAATAGGTCACATTGACAAGAATGTCGATGCTGTTTCAGCGGCATCACCAAGGAAAAGCATACAGGAAACCGTGAATTT
This sequence comes from Bacteroidota bacterium, assembly GCA_029552825.1. Classification (GTDB taxonomy): domain Bacteria; phylum Bacteroidota; class Bacteroidia; order Bacteroidales; family VadinHA17; genus LD21. The sequence goes on along the minus strand of JAKPDL010000204.1, from coordinate 20,751 downwards.
CAAATAAACGGTTTCATTTTCTGATCTAATTTGTTTTTCCAGCATTTTAGAAACCGCCGGTATTCCAACCTTTTCTATACCTGCGGCGGAGAAACTTATTTGCATCGGGATAATTAGGGAATCTCATTTTTACTGGATCCCATTCAAGCAGGATATCAGGTACACGTATTGCTATCGTACCCAGCAGTATAGCTTCAGTCATTGGTCCTGTCTGAGCGAAATGTGATTCAGTAGGAGGTCCTCCAAGGCTGGCAATGACAAAGCTGTTGTAGTGATTACCCGACTCAAAAACAGGCATTTTATAATCTTTAAACTTATCTTCAGGCAGGAGCACAGGCATTCTTCCGTGGGGTATCAGAAGAGCCCCTTCTGTTCCAATAAGCATGGCTGATTCAGCTGGATATTCACCCGGGAAAAGAGCTCTTATTTCTTCGGGTGGATAAAACTCTCCGTCGAACCATTCTACGGTTAGTGTATCAGATTCTGTATATTCATTGCCAGGGAATATCCATGTAATATGGTCACCCTGAGGCCAGTTATCAGCCCTTCTGGCAGGGGATTCTTTCCATGATTTCTGAACTTCAGCAATAACCGACAGAGGTTGTTTCATTGACAATCCTTTCCATACGGCATCAAAAATATGGCATCCGATATCACCCGACCATCCTGTTCCGAAATCCTGCCATGCTCTCCATTTTACGGGGTGATATATGTCGGGTGCATAAGGTCTTTCAGGAGCAGTACCAATCCATAAGTCCCAATTTAAGTTTGCTGGAGGTTCTGTACCTTTTTCTGGTCGAGGACCTGCAAGCCGGTAATTTTCTATTGCACCGGGACGGTTTGAACAGAGATAAGCATGTTTGATTTTTCCGATGGCTTTATCTTTGAGAAGCCTCACTGCAGTTCGATCACCTTTTAGCGAAGCGTACTGCGTACCTAGTTGTGTTACCACGCCAGCTTTAATTGCAGCTTCAGTCAGTATCCTTACTTCAGCAACGTCGTGACACATTGGTTTTTGTAAATAGACATGTTTCCCCTTTTTTATGAAGTTGTAGGCAATCGGGAAGTGGTTATGGTCAGGCACGGTAACATTCACTGAATCGATATTATCACATTCCTTTTTAAGAAGCTCACGCCAGTCGGTATATACACGGGCTTCAGGTACTGCTTCGGATGCCTTTTTCAGAAATGTTGTATCCACATCACAGATTGCAACTATTTTCACATTTGGATCTTCCAGAAACCTTTGGAGGTCCTGCCAGCCCATTCCTCCTACTCCTATACAGGCATGATGGAGCTTGTTATCTGTCCTTTTTGGTTTTGAAGAACAGCTTATAATGTAAGGTGCAGCAAGTGCACCGGCAGTTGCTGAAATAAACTGTCGGCGGCTCAGGAATTTTTTACGGGATCTCATAGAGTATGAATTTTGATTATCAAATTACGAATTATTTTAAATAATCTTTATTATGAAAATCTTTTAATTTACTTCTATCTGACTATTACAAATCCCGCCCACATAAAAGGCATTCGTGGATAACGTTTTCTCAAAGAGCTTTGGGCTATAGAAAAAGCATCCTTTACAGATTTGCCTGAAAACCATTCTGAATAGAAAAGTGTCATAAGTTCAGATGTTTGGTAATCAGGCACTTTCCATAAACTCATAATAATGTAATTTACACCGGCTATTTTAAATGACCTTTGCAGCCCATAGACCCCTTCGCTGCCTTTGATTTCACCCAGGCCTGTTTCACAAGCTGACAGAACTGCAAGTATTGTACCAGGGAAATAAAGATTTGATACTTCATAAGCTGTAAGAATACCATCGTCAGAATCGGGAAAAATTTCTCCACTCCCCCATGCCATGTTTGCACCTGTAAGAGCCAGGCCTGATCGCATAAGTGGATTCTCAGAAATATTATGCGTTTGTAGAGACCCGTAGTAGCCCCGAACAGTATGTCTTAAGTTCGTTATTGATGAGTCGGCCTTTTGCAGAAAGAAACCATGTGTTGCAAAATGGAAGATTCCGGGCCGCTCTTTTATAGAAAGATTTCTGAGTGAGGGTTCGGTGGCATTGTCGCCTGAAAAAACTATTGTTTTAAAACCTTTATCTTCTGCAATTTTCTTAATTTTCTGAATTTCAGTTAAAGTGCCGTCAAGGAACATAAGATAGTTTCCTCTTTTTTCATGCCCTGAATTCATCTCTACTGGAGGCTGTTGCCCATAATTTATCCCCCCATAAAGCACTATGTTACCGGAAGGTTTGTCGGGTATATTTTCCGTGATTTCTGCTGTAGAGATCATTTGATGTAGATCATAAATGTCGGAAAGAATTTCATTTTCTGTGACAGGTATAGCTGAAAATGAAAGCTGGTGAAGTCTGCCGGTTGGAGAATAATAAATTCTTTTTACTCCTTCGAGATATTTTTCAACGGGTTTCCATAAAAGTTCAAATATCTGCTTGCCTTTGCCCGGTGTGCCCGGGTTGTAATAATCGTTCCAGGCATAAAGGTCATCAATGTAACTTTCGTCCGAACCTTTAGCTTTAACAAGGAGTGAATCAAGCTGTTTTTCCTCAAAGAGAAGAATAAAAATTGGGTAAGAAAAATTGTTTCTTACGACAATCGCACAATAATAAATGCTATCAGTCCATTTCCTGCCGTTATACCATGGGAAATAAGTATATTCTATTGCAGCCTCATCAGGTTGAAGACATCTTCGGATATCCTGCCATTTCACATCCCTGATGCTTCTCAGAATACCTTTATCTGAAAAAAAACGAGTTAGTTCTTTTTCAAGGTTTTCTGCTTGCTCTTCAAGTAGTTGTACATCTGTATTTCTTTTTGACAAAGGCAATGAATATTGACGTGCAAGAGATGCTTTAGCAGCTAACCAGGAGTCAAATTTTTTTATTATACCTGAATCTCCGCTTTCTAGAACTGCCATTCGCATCTGTTTATCTGCATGCAGAATCAGGCTTTTCCAGGCTAATTCTATGTCATAAGCTTCTGTTGCAAGGAATGGACTTTCATTTAAAGCTTTAAAAATGAAATTCTGGTAAGTTTTAAAGAAATGCTGAATGGAAGTAATATATTTTTCTTTTTCAGAGCTGGAAAGAAAGCCGAATTGCTGGCGGATTTGCTTCATATATACTTCTTTGGCAAGATGGTAATATTTACTTGCCTCATTGATATTGCCGGTTTCATGATAAAGAAGAGCAAGATTGTTGAGTACAGAAGTTCTTCCAGGATGCATTTGCCCGGCGGTTTCTGTAAAAATATCAAGTGCCTGCAAATAGAGTCTGGCAGATTGCTCATAATTTCCCTTGCTCCAAAAAATATCAGCCAGGTTACTGAGTGCAGTTGCGTAATCGGGATGGATGTTCCCAGAGCTTTTTTCGTAAATTTCGATTACTTCCGATAATGTTTTTTCAGCTCTGTCGTAATTGCCGCTACAGGCATATGTAAGAGCGAGATTATTGAGCACAACAGCATAAGCAGGGTGGTATTTGCCCGATATATTTTCTCTGATTTCTGCCGCCTTTTGAAACAATACAGTTGCTTTTGAAAAATTAGACATGTCACAATATAGAAGGGCAAGGTTATTCAATGTCACAGAATAGTCGGGATGTGATTCTCCGGTAGTTTCTTCTCTTACCTTCAATGCCTGATAATATAATGTTTCAGCTCTTTCATAATTGCCGAGTTCATGATACAGAAGGGCCAGGTTGCCCAGAGTGTTCGCATAATCAGGATGTTTTTCCCCAAGGATATTCTTTCTTATCTTAAGTGCTTCGGAATAGATTTTTTCAGCTTTGCTGAAATTACCGGAATTATGATATAAAACCCCAAGATTATTCAATGCTGAAGCATAAAGCATGTGATTTTCACCGTAGGTGTTTCCATATATTTCCAGAGCCTTGTAGTATAGTTGTTCTGCTTTTTCGAAAAAGCCTGTTTTGAAGTATAGTTGTGCCAGGTTATTTGCCGCAATAGCATATTCAGGATGCCCTGAGCCGAAAGTTTTTGCCCTAATATTAAGTGATTCGGTGTATAATTCAAGAGCTTTTTCATAATTACCGGTATCTTCATAGAATGCACCAAGATTATTGAGGATTTCAACTATTTCAGGTGAACCCGATTCGTAATAATTGCGTGCAAACTGCAGAACCTTAAAATAAAGTGGTTCTGCTTTTACGTAATTTCCCATCTTGTGATAAAGAGCTGCAAGGTTTCCCGTAAGAATCATATAACGGGGATGATCCTCGCTGAAAAGTTTTCTGCATATATCGATAGCTCTGATGAAGAATTCTTCCGCTTCTTTATATCTTCCTGTTTCTCTATAGAATAATGCAAGGTTGTTTAACATATTCATGTACTGAAGAGATTCAATTCCGTAAATTTTTGAGTTAAGAATAATAGCCTCTTTAAATATAGCTTCAGCAGACTTGAATTTCCCGGTTATTCTAAACAGTTCAGCAAGATTGCTGGTAGCTGTAACGTATAGATATGCAGAGGTGTCTTTGAGATTCCGATATATTTCTCTGATTTTAAGATAATAATTTTCAGCTTTTTCGAATTGATTGCATTTTTCATTTGAAAAAGCAGCATACATAAGGAAAATTGTATAATAACTTGTGTCGTTTTCACCATAAATCTTTTCAAGTAGAGGTAAAACCTTTTCAAACTCTTCAGCTGCCTTTTCATATTTTGCCCCGTCGAAAAATTTCATTGCACTGTCGAGATCCTGTGAAAGGATTTTAACAGCAATACTGAAGAAGAGTAGGCCTGTTGTAATCAGTTGTTTCAAAGTATACATAGGATACTTTATAAGCTAATTTACTAATAATTAGCTGATCTTTTATTCCTGATGCGTATTTATTTTATTGTCATTTAGTAATTTTGCCTTACTGAACCAGCAGGGGGAAATATTTTTTATGAAAGTTGACAGACTTGAATTCGGCTCCATAACGATTGACGGAAAGGTTTATGAGGAAGATGTTGTTATTGACAATGGAGTTATAAGGAAAAGAAAAAAGTCAAAATCGAAGAAATACCGCGACAAATTCGGGCATACACCACTTTCCTCTGATGAAAAGATACCATGGAAATGCAGGCATCTCATAGTAGGTACAGGGCACAGTTCAAGTCTTCCAGTGATGAATGAAGTTTTTAAAAAAGCAAGGAAAAAAGGAGTTGAACTTCATTTAATGACCACACCTGAAGCAATAAAACACATAAATGATCCAGATACAAATCTTATCCTGCACCTTACCTGCTAAAGTAAACTTAATTATTCAATTTTTAAAACTCATTCCTCATCCCTCATCCCTGTATATCTATACATACCGTCCCAGGTCTCCCCTGATAAGTATTTTCAGAAGGTCGATTCGATACCACATCTTTGCATAAAACCATGCCAGAACGATTAGGCAGACAAAAAATGAGAAGATGAGTCCTAAATATTTCCCAGTCATACTGCGGCCACGCTTTAAGATATCAGTTGAAATATTTTCAACCCATTCTTCGAGCTTCACAAAAAGAGGGTAGAAAATCAGCACAGTCACAATCATACCAATTATGGTAAATGTAACAGGCCGAACGTGATGCCTGAATGTAATCAGGTAATTATTCAGTGTTGAGGTAATAAGATTAGCTGCCAGAATAGTTACTGTCATTACAGCGAAACGGAATAGATTACGGTACATAGCAGATGAATTATTTATACTAAGTTATAAAAGCTGGCCGAATAAATAATCTTTGAAATAAATTAGGAAGGGAGGTACTATTAAAGTTTTAATAAAATACATTCAATAAAAACAGGTAATATAAAGAAGTTTTCTGTGCTGCTGATTAATATAAAGCAGACTCTTTAATATTAGGCAAACAGAAAAAGTAAAGAATTTTTTATACTTTTAATTTTCGCAATTCATGTAAATTTAAATGCGATGTCTACTCCAGAAGAAATAAAAGGCTATATTCTGAAACTGGCAAAGGAAGTTAGTAATATTGAAGGTATTTATACAGGCTTTGTGAAAAATGTTCTTATTCCTTTTGCATGAAAATTAAGAAGGCCCGAATGTAACGACATTCAACAGGATTAAAACAGGTTTTTTAAGTATCTGATTTTATATATTACAGATTGTCAAAAAATTAAAAGACTTGATTATGAGAAACATAGTTATTATTTTCATGTTTGTGTTTTTTGCTGGCTGCATAAGCAACCGGGGAACCGATTATTATTCAGGGAAACAGGTTGAAGTACTTAAAGAAGTTCAGAACAGAAGCATAGATTCATCCACAATAAGAAGTATAATAGCTCCTTTTAAGCCTGAAAGGATTATTACAGTGGGTGGTGCCGGTGCTGATCTGAAAGGATTTACTTCCGAGGCAATTCAGACAGCTATTGATGCAATAAGAGTAGAAGGTGGCAGGGGAACAGTCATACTATTACAAGGCGAGTTTGAAGTTATTGCTCCCGTGCGGCTCTACAGCAATATAACATTAAAGGGTTCGGGTGAAAAGACCATTCTGAAAAAATGTAAAGGCTACAGCTCTCCTTTTGCTGTGGATGCTGATTATGGGGAACTTCAGGTAACTGTACAGGATGCTTCAGGATTTAAACCAGGAATGGGTGTAGCAATATTTGATGAAGACCAGAGGTACGGTTGGGATCTTACTACTGCTAAAATTACAGCTATAAAGGGAAATACACTTTTTATTGATGAATTTTTAGTAAGAGATTACCGTTCTGACAAAAAAGGTACTGTATCGAATGCATGTTCGGTGATATCAGCTGTTGAGGCTGAAAATATAAAGATTGCAGACCTGGTTGTTGACGGAAGTGCAGGCAGTAATGATATGATAGATGGATGCCGTGCGGGTGGCATATATCTGCATAAAGTCCGTAACGCTGTTATCGAAAATGTGACAGTGAAAAATTTCAATAGCGACGGTATCAGCTGGCAGATTACCGAGCATGTAACTGTAAGGAAATGTGAGGTATATGGATGTACCAACAGCGGTCTCCATCCCGGAACAGGTTCCCCTTATACGGTTATCGAAGGAAACAGGAGTCATGATAACGGAGGTTACGGACTTTTTGTATGCTGGCGGGTAAGAAACGGTATAGTAAGGGACAACATATTTTATAGAAACGGCAGGAATGGTATTTCAACCGGACATAAGGATACAGATATGCTTTTTTCAGGCAATCACATATATGAAAACGGGTCTGACGGAATAAGCCTTCGCGGTGAAACGGACCTTAATGCGCCACACAGAAGTGTATTCAGAAACAATATTATTGAGAATAACGGAACACGGGAAAAAGGCTACGGTATTGGTATTTACAGCAAAGCAGAAGATGTTGTAATAGAGAATAATGTTATACGCAACACGGGTAATAATAAACAAATTGCCGCTATTTATCTTTCTGCCAACAGCCTTCCCGTAAAAGTGGAAAACAATGAATTTTCAGGCCATTCTGCAGGAGATATCATTAATGATCAGAAATAGACAGAAAAGTATTTTGAATAACTTCTGCCAGGGGCTAAAAATATTTTATATCGAGTTAAGGTAGCTTATTTAGTTTTTCCAAAGAACTTTATTTTTATTTTGCGTTTTTAAAAACCTGGCTATACAGGATGCGGGACAAAGTTTTGATATCTGTTTTTATTGCTTTTGGCATGGAGCTTGTAAGCTTCGGACAGGATCTTATAATAAAGATTCAGGATGGAGAGAAAGAACCACTGCCGGGCGCGGTGGTACAGTTGGTTTTGCCCTCTATGGAGAAAATAATTCAAGCTGCTGATAATGCCGGTATTGTTTCGGTCAGCAACCTTAATCCCGGAAAGTATGGTTTAAAAATAACATTTGTTGGTTTTCAGCCCCTTGATACTGTTATTACTGTTAAGTCGGGGAGGAATGAATATGTTTTTGTATTGAGCGAAGAAAGTTTTGCCATAAGTGAGATTGTGGTATCGGCCCGGCGCCCCATGATAAAGCAGGAAGAAGACAAAATGATAATTGATATTGAGTCGGTAGCTTCAATAAGCACAAACACCCTTGAAGTACTCGAAAGTACCCCGGGGTTGATAGTTGACCAGGACGGTGGAATATATCTCAGCAGTGCTACCCCGGCCATGATTCTTATAAATGGCAGGGAGCAGAAAATGAGCGGTCAGGATATAATGACTCTCCTGCGAAGCCTTCCTCCCGGAAGTGTTCTAAGAATAGAGGTTATGCGGACACCATCGGCAAAATATTCTGCATCAAGTTCCGGCGGCATTGTAAATATAATTTTGAAGAAGGGGATGAAAATCGGCCGTTTCGGAAGTATCAGGACAGGAATGAACCAGGGACGTTTCGGTAACCGTTTTGCAGGGTTCAGCATTAACAACAGCGGAGAATACAGCACGGGTTATCTTAACATGGAATTGAGTCATAATGACATGCTCGAAGAACTCAATTCAACAAGGCTGCTCCGACCCGATACAACACTGTACCAGTCGTCAGAAACACGTCGACAGGCACAACAGGGTTATATTGGGTACGGTGTAGGTTTTGACGCCGGCAAAAAAATGAGCCTGAATTATGACGGACGCCTTAACGGAAGCCTTCCTCGCTCATCATCAGTTAACAGCAACATAATAAAGACAGCAGAAGGCATAAAAGTTTCAGAAACAGTTAATAATATCAACAACAAATCTTCTTTTATAAATCTGAGACAGGAATTTGGAGCTCTCTACAGAATAGATACAGCCGGCTCGGAAATTGATACAAGATTTTCATATGGATACAATCGTAGCTACAATTCCCAGAATTATAGCACATCCTTTCTTGTACCATCAACTTCAGTAATTCTGGGTGACGGACAAAATGAACAACAGAGGCATTTTCTGCAGTTACAATCGGATTTTGCTTATCGTCTTCCTTATGAAATAAAGTTTGAAGCAGGTTATAGCGGAACATATCAGAATTATTTTAGCAATACCCGTTATTATATCACTTCCGGAGATATCAGAAATGAAGATCTTTCACGCACAGGACGTTACAGGTATCGTGAACATATAAGTTCCTTATATATACAGGTATCTCGTGAATTGTTGTGGCGGATTTTGCTTAAGAGCGGTATCCGAATGGAACATACCTTTATGGAAGGGCTGCAGAAGATTCCTATGGATACCAGTTTTGTGGTTCGCAGAGCCGACTGGTTTCCATATCTTTATTTAAGCCGACCAGTTGTGACCGTTGCAGGTTTCGAGGTAAGAGCTTATGCAATATACCGCAGAACAATTGCTCGGCCTGGATACGAGAACCTTAATCCTTCGGTGAGATATGTTGACCAGTTCTTTTACGAAACGGGCAATCCGGGATTGAAACCGCAATTCACAACTAATATGGAACTCAATATAAGCGTTGACGATTTGCCTGTTTTTGCATGGGGAATAAACAAAACTGAAAATATTTTTTCAAGTGTTGTTTATCGCGACAGCCGGAATATGAATATTGCAGTACGCACATACGACAACCTCGGGAAAAACAGGGAGACTTACTTCAGGATCGCTGTTGGTATACCGCCAACAAACATTTACTTTTTTTATGCCGGGGCACAATATAACAGAAATATTTATGATGGTTTTTATGAAGGAGCACCACTCAGTTTTGACAGGGGGAGCTGGAGGTTTTTTACCTATCACTCATTAAACCTTACACGTCAGACAAGGCTAACTATGAATGGTTATATTATAACGAAGGGGCAGATGAATCTTTATGAAATCAACACCTTCGGTCAGCTAAATTTCGGTCTTAACCAGACATTTTTTAACAGAAAACTCTCATTAACCCTTAGTGCAAGAGATATTTTATGCACAATGGTTAACGAGTTCAGCCTGCAGCAGGGCAATATCAACACAACGGGGAAACGTTATTCTGACACACGCCGGTTTGGAATAAATATCATATGGAACTTCGGAATACCCGAAAAGAAAGAAAAAGAAAAAAAGATTGATATTGACATGGATGTTTAATTAAGTCGGCTTATGTTTGCTGGTTGCAGCCAGAACTTCTTTTCCGAAGGCCATGCATTCATCTCTCTTAAGGTTGTCGTATTCCTTTATACCTGGCATTTTCTGCATCTGTTCCCGCACATCAGGTTCCATAAGACCGAATGTGATTCGGCCGAGGAAGACTTTTGAGGGGATTCCTGTTACACCGCATATTACAGCAAGGTGTTTGTCTATTAGCCTTGCAGTGACTTCGGGGGTAACTGGCTGCATCATGTTTCCGCATACTGCGAAATATCCTCTAAGCCTTGTCTTTAGAATTTCCCGGTTTCTGGACAGGTAGTCCTGCATTTCCTGTGAAACCCTGCCTGCTCTTATAGCTCCACCAACTATAACATAATCATACCTGGAAAGATCCGGATTTTCACGGACATCAAATACATTTGCGATGCCATCCATTCCTTCCGAAATCCATACACCAGCGTCACGTGCTGAACCGCACCAGGTACTGTAAAGAACTGCCCATTTCTTATCAGAAGGTCGGGGGTAATATTCAAGGGCTTTGCTTCTGTGGGGAACAAAAATTGCCGCAATTCCCACCAACGTTGTCTTGATAAAAGTTCTCTTATTCATATTTTAACAGTTTATTTATACTTAACATTTTATATTTCCTCCATGCTTTTCATTCCCGGTTTCTGTATTCAGCTAATATCTGAAAATCAAGTATATGCTTTCCGTTTTTTGCAATGCCTTCACGGGTTACAAGTTCAGGTTTGGGCAGTTTTGGGTCGAGGTCCAGAAATTGCATTTTGACCTGAATAGGTTCTTTAATCCGATATGGTTTGCATAAAGGAATCTTACTTATTGCATTTTTTGCTCCTTCATAGAGGGCTTTTCTAGTTTCTTCAAAGGGATAAAGAACAGCTGATTCTCTTCCCAGGCCTTTTTTTGTTGCAACTGTGACAATGTTTTCTCCGAAGAATTTTCTTGCTTCCCGGCATGTTGCTTCATCGCCGGTTACCATTATAACAGGAACGCCGTAGTAACCTGCTATAAGGGCATTTTGTGCCAGTTCGCCTGATTCAATACCATTATACCAGTATCTGTTTTCAGAACGTGAACTTTGCGTGTGATTCAGCACTCCGTCGGGGGTGCCCATCATTGCATGAAAACCAATCATTACCATCGCAGAAAAGGAACTGTCAAGTAGCGACAGGTTGCCGGCACCAGGCCGTGGTTTTCCTGTGATATATTTTGCTCCGGGTTCCATAAGATGTGGGATCACTGCCTGGGTACCGTGACCATCAAGAACAATAACTTCGGTTGCGCCACCATCTATAAGACCGCGTACAACAGCTGCAACATCTCCCATAAAATATTCACATGCCTGAATATTCAGTGGAGTATCCTTCTCGCGTGTCTGATCAAACTTAAAAACCCCACTTATACCCTCAAGATCTGTATTGACGTAAATCTTGAGTTGTGCCATCATGGACAATGGAACACACAGAAACAGAACAAAAAACACTCTAATAAACCTTTGTGTTTCAGAAAAGTTAAATTTTCTTGCATATATCATTTATACACTTCTTTTTTGTAATTGTTATAAAAATACAAAAGTTTTATTCTTATTGTAATTGCATAAATCCAGATTTGGAATAGAGTTATAAATAACTAATCATGTGGCTTTTCTGCCTGACATAAGAAATGATAAATTTTTCCTGCTAATTATTTTTTAAAACAGGAGATAAAAAATTAATGGTAAATCTTTTTTGTAATTTTACTAAATCGGAAAAGATTATTATGAATAAAATCAACAGGCGCAATTTTATTCTTACATCAGTTACCGGAGCAGCCGGGATTTTCTTTTACAATCCGGCCAGAGCCAATCCGGTCAGAGAAACTGGAGAAAACCTCCTTACACGGGTTGCTCTTACTGCGGGTGATAACAGGGCTGATATGACTTTCCGGGCACTTAAACCATTTGCAAAGCAGATAAAGCAGGCAATAGGGAATCGCCGTGTGGTTCTTAAACCAAATAATGTATCTACTTCCATCCAGTTGAGTGCAACACATGCTGATACACTTGAGGGTATACTTGAATTCCTGAAGTCAATTGGGAAGCTTAACAATGTTGTTATAGCAGAGTCAGCTGCTGATGGTCCTGCTATGGACGGTTTCAGTAATTTCAACTATCTGAGGCTGGCTAATAAATATCCTGTAAAATTTATCGATCTTGATACTGCAGGGTTTGAAACTTTATATGTTTTTGATGAGAGGGATTTCAAACCTCACCCTGTAAGGATCTCAAAAGTATTGCTGGATCCTGGTTCTTACATTGTATCGGTAGCCAGAATGAAAACACATGATCGTGTGGTAGTTACTCTTTCGCTTAAAAACATTGTTGTGGGAGCTCCTGTCAAAGATCCGGGATTCACTTTCGGAAAAAACAGAAAAGAAGGAACAAGGTCAGATAAATCAATTGTACATGGTGGAGGTTACAGGGGTATCCATTATAATCTTTATGATCTTGCTTCACGCCTTCATCCTCACCTGGCAGTTATTGATGGTTATGAAGGAATGGAGGGTAATGGTCCAACAGGCGGGACCCCGGTTGACCACAGGGTTTGTGTTGTCAGTACCGACTGGCTTGCTGCCGACAGGGTTGCCGTGGAGCTGATGGGTGTCGATTTTAACAATGTGGCGTACCTGAACTATTGTGCCCAGGCTGGCCTTGGAGTTGCTGACCTCGGGAAAATAGAAATAATAGGTGAAAGCATAAGTAACCACATAAAAACATACAAACTTCACAGTAATATTGAGAAGCAACTTTCGTGGATGAAACCGGCAGGATGATACTGGTTACCAGAAATAGCCCTGAATTTCAAGATTGGTGAGTCCTGCTTTTCTAGCATAGTCAACCGCCTCAATATATTCCTGCCGTGTTATTCTGCGGTTTATCTCAGGATACTGGGACGCTTTGTAAACAGGTCTGTACTGCGACATCAGGTTCAAATAAGTATCTTTAGGCAGATTTGCAGCTATCCAGTCGATTACCTCTTTCGTGCCGCTTACATTATTTGGCATTACGAGATGGCGGATCATAAGGCCCCGGTACATAAGTCCGTTTTCTTCTGGTTTAGCAACTCCTACCTGCCTGTTCATCTCTAAAAGGGCCTTCTTTGTTACTTCAGGATAAGAATATGCGCCTGAAGAATATTTTGCTGCCATTTCGGAATTTGAGTACTTAAAGTCAGGCAGGTAGATATCCACCACACCATCGAGTACCTGAAGAATTTCAGTTCTTTCCCATCCACAGGTATTGTAAACCAGTGGCACTTTCAGGCCCCTTGCTGCTGCACGGTCGAGGGCAAGAAGAATATGAGGCGAATAATGAGTGGGAGTCACAATGTTAATGTTATGGCATCCTATCCTTTGCAGCGATAACATCATTTCAGCAAATTCGGCTATACTCCTTATTGTGCCCTCTCCTCCCTGACTTATTTCCCAGTTGATGCAGAAGACACACCTCAGGCTGCAGTTCGTCATAAAAATAGTACCTGAACCTCCCTTTCCAACAAGCGGAGGCTCCTCACCAAAGTGAGGATGATATGCAGAAATCTCAAGCTTTGCATTTGCGTTGCAGAATCCTTTTTCTCCTTTGAGTTTGTTAACACCGCACATTCTGGGGCAAAGCTCACATTTTCCCATCATTGCCCATAACTTTTCTCCGCGTTGTTTAAGTTCACCGCTGCGATGCAGTTTGAGATAGCCTGGTTCGAAATTATCTGTTTTCATTTTTGGCTTTGATTCTTTATTAAGACTAAAACCTCCAGTTAAGAGAATACCAGCACTGTAAAACAGTGATTTTATTATATGTCTTCTGGAAGCCATCTATTTGGAGTTCAATGATATCCCCTTATCAAATTTAATAAAATTTTGTTGTATCTGGAAGTGCGAATTAATTGACCGGATAATTTTCTCTTGTTAAAGCTTTTCACTTTCTGGTTTTTGCCTTATGCTTTCGTTTTGATTGTAACCAGTAATAAACATTATATCAATATAATACTACTTCTCTCTTATGGAATGATTGGTCAGGTTAAAAAAACAAAGTAATAAAGATTTATTTTTCAATACTGATTAAATTTGTTGATAATAAATAATGTATCAGTAGTAAATTTTATGATGATGAAAAAATGTACTGTAATTCTGCTCACAGCATTTATTCTTTATGGTTGTTCGAGTGATAAAAACGCAGAAAGCAATAACGAATTTTATAGTTACATGAAGGAGGAATTTAGTAATCCTCCGTCGAAAGCTCATCCCAAAGTTTACTGGTGGTGGCTTAATGGCTGGACGGATACTGTAAGAATAAGGGAGGAATTAAGGGCAATGAAGGAGATTGGGATTAGCGGCTTTGATATATTTGAGATAGGAGCTGGCAGGAGTAATCCTATGGAAATGTCAGGGCCTGCGTTTTTGAGTGATGAATCACTTATTGCAATAAAGAGAGCGCTTGATGAAGCTGAAAAGCTCGAAATGGAAGCTGGACTCAACGTGGCAAGCAGCTGGAATGCTGGAGGTAGCTGGATTACCCCTGAACACGCTGCAAAATCAATTTACTTTTCAAAAATGCGGGTAACAGAAAATATAAAACCTCCAATAAAACTCTCTTATCCGGTTATCCCGGTAAAAGATACGGGAGGACAGCCACTTATGATATCATTTACTGCCAGTGGAAGGCCAGTATATTCAAAAGAGATTGCAGTAATTGCCATTCCTGTAAAAGAGACTGCACAGAAAGCAGATACCTCACAGATAATTGACCTGACAGGTTTTTTTAATCCTGTTAATGAAGAACTTAACTGGCACCCACTGCCAGGTGACTGGTATATTTACAGGTTTGTTTGTTCAAATTCGGGCGAACAACTTAAACTGCCGAGTAAAAATTCTGCCGGACCCATTATTGACCATTTTGACAGCAGTGCTACGGAATTTCATTTCAATTATTTAATAGACAGATTAAAAACCATTATAACTGATTTTAAAAAGTCGGCACTTAAAAGCTTATATCTTGCAAGTTATGAAGCCACAGGATTTGTATGGAGTCCCTCCCTGCCTGATGAATTCAGAAGAATTAATGGGTATGATATAAGAAAATTTCTTCCTGCACTTTTTGAACCTGATCTGTATCAGAGCAAAGTTTTTGAAAAGTTCAATGCTGATTTCAGGCGTACACTTTCGGAAATGATGATTAACAATTTTTACCGTAAAGCAAAGGAGATAGCAAACCGTAACGGCCTGATGATTAACTCTGAAGCAGGAGGACCCGGGCTTCCATTGCATAATGTACCGGTAGAACCTCTTAAGGCACTGGGGTCACTCGACCTTCCCAGGGGTGAATTCTGGATAGATCATCATCGCTATAACAATGAAGGAATTGATATAATGAGGGTGGTTAAAGAGGTTTCAGCTGCTTCCCATATTTATAATCGTGGAATTGTTGAAGAGGAGTCATTTACATCTTTCCATCACTGGCAGGAGGGTCCGGGAGACATGAAACCATGGGGCGACCGGGCATTTTGTGAAGGGATGAATCGTGTCGTTATTCATGGTTTCGCACATAATCCTCGCGGTACGGGCTTTCCGGGAATAGTTTACAGCGCGGGTACTCATTTCAATGATAAAAGAATATGGTGGCCGATGGCAAAACCTTTTATCGATTACCTTTCCAGAATCTCATTTATACTTCAGGAATCATCTTTTAAAGCAGATGTGCTTTATTATTACGGCGACAGGATTCCCAATTATGCAGGTCATAAAAAGAGTCGTTTTTCAGCAGGTCAAGGATATGATTATGAAGTTATTAATACAGAAAAACTATTAAATCTGTCAGTAAAAAACGGTAAATTAATTCTTCCGGAAGGAGTCGAATTTAGCCTCCTCGCCCTTGAAAATGAAGGGGAGATAAATGCTGAAGTACTTGAAAAATTATATTCTTTAGTAAAGGAAGGAGCAGTAGTTGCGGGCGTAAAACCTTTGAGTGTAACCAGAATACCTGAAAACCGTAATGAAAGGGAATACATTAATATTCTGGATAAATTATGGCCTGAAAATTCGACAGGTAAATTATCACTTCATAAAAAAGAGAGAGTGATTGATGATAGTTCTCCTGAAGAAATATTGAATGGATTAAACATCATGCCCGATTTCAGGTGTTCGGGCAATGATTTTGATATCCTTGATTACATACATTATTCGAAAAATGATATTGATTTTTATTTTGTAAGAAATACAACAGACAGATGGATCTCGCGGAACTGCAGTTTCAGGCAGCGTAGCAAGAAACCAGAAATATGGGATCCTGTCACAGGAGATATATCCAGGGTAATGATTTACCGGGAGAGTCAAGGTTATACTATCATGCCTTTAACATTTGCACCCTTTGAGTCATATTTTGTTGTTTTTAAAGATTCACCCGGCACTGCACCTTACAGTGAAATTAAAGGAAATGAAAGCGAGCCCCCTCTCCTTAAATATTCAGATAATGATATAATTATACTTGATGAGGGTAATTTTGAACTTGCAGGGAGGGAGAATTTAAAGTTTAAAAACGTTATTTACGAGCAGGAGATTAAAGGGGCCTGGGAAATATTTTTCCCTCTGGGTGAAGAAAAACCCAGCCGCATAATTTTCCCACGGCTTGTTTCATGGACAGAGTCGGAGATAGAAGACATTAAATATTTTTCAGGCATAGCAACCTACAAAAAAAATTTTCATTATGATATTAATTTCTTAAGAAAAGGTGAATTCAGATTTTTTCTTGAATTTGAAGATATTTCAAAAGTTGGAGATGTATGGCTGAATGGGAAGCATCTGGGGATAGCATGGACAAAACCTTTCCGTTTTGAGGTTACAGATGCTCTTAAACCAGGGAACAACACTCTGGTAGTTAATGTTGCAAACACATGGTCGAACAGGCTCAAAGGTGATGCCCTCACTGGCAAGAAGAATACATATACAAATATTAAAATAACAAGTATTGGCGGACTGGACAATATTTATGCAACATGGGCTGAAGTTCCTCTGATAAAATCGGGCCTTATTGGAAAAGCCAGAATATATGCAATTAAACCTGTTAAATAGTTTGACGGTATTAAACTGTTACTGTTTAATTATTTTTATAACTTTAGGTTCATTATATTATTTTATTTAATAATCTTTTAAATCGGAAGTAAAATGAAGACAACAAGAAGAATATTTATCCGTAACAGTGCTCTTGCAGCTGCAGGTGCAATGATTTTGCCGAAGTCATTACCACCGGTACCTCCAAAGGCTAAAGGAATTGTGGGACTTCAGCTTTATTCGGTGAGAGCTGAAATGTCAAAAGATCCTCTTGGTTCATTGAAACAACTTGCAGAAATGGGATATGTATATGTGGAGCATGCCAATTATGTAAACGGTAAATTTTATGGTTATGAACCAAAGGAATTCAGGAAGATTCTTGATGACCTTGGATTGAAGATGATAAGCGGTCATACGGCGCTCAATCCGAATCATTGGGATGATTCGAAAAAAGACTTTGCTGATTCATGGAAGAAACTTGTAGAGGATGCAGCTATCCTTGGGCAGCAATATGTTGTGAGCCCGGCGATGAACCAGGCCCAGTACCGCACCTACGACGATCTTATGAAGACGATGGAAATCTTTAACAAGGCCGGTGAACTGTGCAAAAAATACAAAATGAAGTTCGGCTATCACAATCATGATTTTGAATTCAAGGTTGAATTCAATGGTGAAAAGATGTTTGATATTATTATGAAAACGATAGACCCTAAAATGGTTGTGATTCAGCTCGATACCGGGAATCTTTATAACGGTGGGGCAAAGGCACTCGATGTGGTGAAAAAATATCCTAAACGGTGGGAAAACATTCATGTAAAAGATGAGATCCAGACCGAAAAAGGAACGTATGAAAGTTGCATACTCGGAGAGGGGATTGTGAATATACAGGAAGTACTTTCAGTGGCTACAAAGGTTGGAGGGGCAGAAGTCTATATAATTGAGCAGGAGGCATACCAGGGGAAATCACCCATGGATTGTGTTAAGGCTGATCTCGAGATTATGAGAAAATGGGGTTATTGATAAGCAAAAGTTTTCAGTTTGTAAGTTTTCTGTATTTTATTCGTTTAGGTGTTACATCCATAACTCGTTTCCGGTAATTTTCTTCGTATTCTGAATAAGTTCCCTCGAACCATACCACTTTTGAATCGCCCTCGAAGGCTAGTATGTGTGTAGCAACTCTGTCGAGGAACCATCGGTCGTGAGTGATTATTACGGCGCAACCGGCAAAATTTTCGAGACCTTCTTCCAGAGCCCTTAGGGTATTAACGTCGATATCGTTTGTCGGTTCATCGAGAAGCAGCACGTTAGCTCCCGATTTGATAGTAAGTGCAAGATGAAGCCTGTTCCTTTCCCCGCCTGAGAGCACCCCGCATTTTTTCTCCTGGTCGGCACCAGTGAAATTGAATCTTGCTGCATATGCTCTCGCATTTATTGGCCGGTTACCAAGTATTACTTCATCATATCCTCCAGAAATAACCTCGTACACGGTTTTTCCGGGGTCAATTGCACTGTGGGTCTGATCGACATAACCAAGCACAACAGTATCGCCTATTTCAAAAGTACCTTTTGTCGGTTTTTCCATACCCATTATCATTCTGAAAAGGGTTGTTTTGCCTGCCCCGTTGGGACCTATTACACCTACAATTCCGTTGGGGGGTAAATCGAAGTTAAGATCTTCAAAAAGCAACTTGTCTCCAAATGATTTGGCAACATTTATGGCTTTGATAACCTTGTTGCCAAGGCGAGGTCCGTTGGGAATATATATTTCAAGTCTTTCTTCTTTTTGTTTTACATCCTGGTTTAGAAGATTTTCATATGCGTTGAGTCGGGCTTTCGATTTTGCATGTCTTGCTTTAGGGGCCATCCTTACCCACTCGAGTTCCCGTTCAAGTATTTTTCTTCTTCTGATATTACCTTTTTCTTCTATTTCAAGTCTCTTTGATTTTTGTTCAAGCCATGATGAATAGTTGCCTTTCCATGGTATGCCCTCACCGCGGTCGAGTTCCAGAATCCATCCGGCGACGTTGTCAAGAAAATATCTGTCGTGAGTAACACAGATAACGGTTCCTTTATATTGTTTCAGGTGCATTTCAAGCCATTGGACCGATTCAGTGTCAAGATGGTTGGTAGGTTCATCCAGAAGGAGCACATCTGGTTGTTTCAGCAGTAACCTGCAAAGTGCCACACGTCTTCGTTCGCCGCCCGAAAGTATATTTACAGGAGTATCCCCTTCAGGGCATCTCAAAGCGTCCATTGCCATCTCGAGACGGTGCTCGATATTCCAGGCATCGTAATAATCAATTTTTTCCTGCAGTTCTGCCTGCCGGTCCATCAGGTGCTGCATGCGGTCGGGATTTTCATATACTTCAGGGTCTGAAAAACTATTTGTTATTTGTTCATATTCCTTCAGAATATCCATAGTTTCTTTTACTCCTTCTTC
The DNA here is from genome assembly GCA_029552825.1 of Bacteroidota bacterium. Taxonomy (GTDB): domain Bacteria; phylum Bacteroidota; class Bacteroidia; order Bacteroidales; family VadinHA17; genus LD21. The sequence goes on along the minus strand of JAKPDL010000204.1, from coordinate 1,183 downwards.
AACTATTTCCCGAACAGTCCTTGTTTCGTCCATCAAAGGCTCCTGTGGAAGAAAACCAACGGTATATCCTGGACTGAAAACTACCTCACCCTGATAATCTTTTTCTTCACCTGCAATGATTCTTAAAAGAGTTGATTTCCCTGAACCGTTAAGTCCTATTATTCCTATTTTTGCACCCAGAAAGAAAGAAAGAGAGATATCTTTTAGAACCTGTCTGTGAGGAGGGTAAATCTTGCTTACCCTGTACATTGAAAAAATAATCTTGTTTTCTTCGCTCATGTGAAAGAGTTTTGCAGAAACAAAAATAAACAAAAGGGAATAATAGTAAGGAGTGTATTTTGACAATAAAATACGGCAAGCAAGAATTTAAGAGGTTTTCACTGATTTAGTCCTTGATTACCAGTTTTATCTGTGTCACTCCTGACTGACTGCAGTGGAGCCACATGACCGACCGAAATATGCTTTTGAAAATAAGGAATGTATGATGTGTTGATAGTCACAACTTCAGTTATAAGGTCAAGCTGGACAATCTGATTAATCAAAGGGATGTTGCTTGCTTTCGAAGAGTTTAACAGTTTCGCTCTGCATAAGCACCCAGATTGAATAAACGCCTACGAAGGTTCCTATTGGTATATTGAGCAGTCCAATAACTGATACTACCAGAACAAGGATTCTTGCCCAGTTTTTGTATGTTAATATCCCTATTCCACCTGCTATTCCCAATAACGATACTAATCCAATAAAGAGAGGAATTATGGTACCGATAAAGTTGAGCACAGTAATAGCAACCTTCTCATCACCAACAAATCCTTTAGCAAAGTGCATTACAAAAAAGATCAGGAGTGCCACCAGTAACCCGAGGGAACTGAGCACTATCCGTAGTATACCCACTACAGTAACATGTTTTTTCATTTTTAAGTCTTCCATGGCTCCTATGTTTTACATTCTCATCCTAATGACTTTTTTCTGGTCAGTTTGCTGCATGAATATACAAAAATTATTATCTGGATGCTTTTATTCTATGCAACAGACTCAGAAGAAAATGATTATGTAACATTGTTTCTGTAAAATTAAAAAAGCCACGGCTGAAAAAAATAATTATAATAGTGATAAACTTTAAAACAATCAGCCATGGCAAGAAAAGTGAATAAAATTACAAAAGATTTTTCAGAAGAAATACAAG
>JAKPDL010000200.1 GCA_029552825.1 Bacteroidota bacterium | reverse complement strand
ATAAAAATCGTTAAAAACTTTGAAGCAATAAACTAAATAGGTAACTTGCACTCCGTTTTTAAAACAATAAAGTACCATGACACATTATAAGGAATTAGGACTGGTTAATTCAAGAGAACTATTTAAAAAGGCAATGGCAGGAGGATATGCCATTCCGGCGTTTAATTTCAACAATCTCGAACAGCTTCAGGCTATTATATCTGCCTGTGTGGAAACGAAATCACCCGTTATCCTTCAGGTATCGAAGGGAGCGAGGAAATATGCCAATCAGACGCTTCTGCAGTATCTTGCCAAGGGTGCAGTAGAGTATGCTAAGGAACTTGGATATGCAATCCCTATAGTTCTTCATCTCGACCATGGTGACTCTTTTGAACTGTGCAAATCGTGTATTGAGACAGGTTTTTCTTCAGTAATGATTGACGGTTCGCATTTGCCTTATGAAGAGAACGTTAAACTTACCAGGCAGGTTGTCGATTTTGCCCACCAGTATGATGTTACAGTTGAGGGCGAACTGGGTGTGCTGGCAGGTATAGAAGATGAGGTGTCGTCAGAACACACGCATTATACACGCCCGGAGGAGGTGGAAGATTTTGTAAGCCGTACCGGTGTTGATTCGCTGGCAATATCAATTGGTACTTCACATGGAGCTTACAAGTTCAAGTTAAAGCCCGGGGAGACGGTTCCTCCTTTGCGTTTTGACATTCTTGAAGAAGTTGAGAAAAGGCTACCCGGTTTTCCGATTGTTTTGCACGGTGCATCTTCGGTTCCTCAGGAAATAGTTGATGAGATTAACCGTTACGGAGGCAAACTGGAGAATACTGCAGGAGTGCCCGAGGAACAGTTGCGCAGGGCAGCATCATCGGCAGTATGCAAGATAAACATCGACTCTGACGGACGCCTTGCTGTTACTGCAGCAATACGTAAAGTTTTTTACGAGAAGCCATCAGAATTTGATCCGAGAAATTACCTTGGTCCGGCACGTGAAAAACTGAAGGAACTCTACAAGCATAAGATAATAAACGTTCTGGGTAGCGCAGGAAAAGCGTGATCCCTCTCAACCTTCATCATGAAGGGGGAAGATTCTAAATCATTTTTTTCAGTATTCCAAATACACCGCGTATAAATGTAGCGCTGGTGAGAACTTTCACTGCTGGCGGAACTGTGCTTCTTTTCCTTGAAGAATAGGTTCTTCTGCCAGAATATTGTCTTGAAGTCCGGCCCGCCCCGCGCGACCAATCAACCTCTCTCTGTCTCTGAGCCTTCCACTCTGCCTCCCTCTGCTTTTCCCATGCTCTCCTTGCCTCCTCATCGGCACGCTCCTTCTCAAGCATCGCGACTTTCCTTCCAAGAATTTCGTAGGCGCTTTCACGGTCAATCACCTGAAAATATTTTCTTACAAGTTCAGATGACCTGTTGATTGCTGATATCTCTGAAGGAGTCAGAATATCCATCCTGCTGCGCGGAGCTCTAAGCATAACAGCTGCAAGCGGTGTGGGAATACCTTTTTCATTCAAAGCAGTAACAAGTGCTTCACCAATGCCGAGTGACATTATCACTTCGTCAGTTTCATAAAATTCTGATAAAGGATAATTTTCTGCCGTGAGTTTTATAGCCTTACGGTCGGCAGCTGTAAATGCCCTCAGTGCATGCTGTATCTTAAGCCCGAGCTGGGCGAGAACATCCTGGGGAATATCGGTCGGGTTCTGCGTTACGAAAAAGACTCCTATGCCTTTCGACCTTATCAGTTTTACTATGTTTTCAATCTGGTCAAGTAATTCTTTGCTTGCCTGATTGAAAATCAGATGAGCTTCATCAATGAACATTACAAGTTCTGGTTTTTCGGCATCACCTATTTCAGGCATTGTATTATAAATTTCAGCAAGGAGCGACAGCATAAAAGTGGAGAAGAGCTTGGGTCTGTCCTGTATATCTGTTACTCTCACTATGTTAATATACCCGTAGCCATTTTTGTCACGGCGCAACAGATCTCTTATATCGAATGAAAGCTCTCCGAAAAACAGCTCTGCACCCTGTTGCTCAAGTTCAAGTATCTTCCTTAGTATTATCCCTGTTGTAGAAGTCGAAATTCTTCCGTAAGCTTTTTCAACTTCATCCTTACCTTCGCCTGTCATGAACTGAATAACTTGCTTCAGATCTTTGAGGTCGAGTAGTGCCAGTCCGTTATCGTCGCAGTATTTGAATATGACAGCCATCACACCTGCCTGGGTGTCGTTAAGGTTGAGTATTCGTGATAACAGCACCGGTCCGAATTCTGATACGGTTGCCCTTAACCGCACGCCATCCTGCTGCGAAAGGGTAAGAAGCTCTACAGGATAGCCCTGAGGTGACCATGGAATGCCTAATTTGGAGTGACGTTCAGTTATGAATGGTTTTTCTTCTCCGGGCATTGCTATTCCGCTAAGATCACTCTTTACATCCATTAGAAGTACAGGAACACCTTTTTCCGATAACTGTTCGGCAATCACCTGAAGGGTTTTAGTCTTTCCTGTGCCGGTAGCTCCGGCAATCAGACCATGACGGTTCATGGTTTTAAGGGGGATCCTGACATGTGCCCCCTGAACCACTTCGCCGTTCAGCATAGCTGTTCCAAGAACTATGCTTTCACCTTTACATAAATACCCCTCATTTATTGATGCTGAAAATTTTTCTGTAGAACTCATAGGAAGTGATTTTTTATTATTCTGTACGCAAGTTACCAGTTATAATTAAAATCAGAAAACTATTTTTAGCTTTCAGCCTAAATGAGATACTTATTATATTACATTAAGCCTTATGCGTTACTTATTGATTTAATTGTTCCGTTAAGGATTTTTTATGCCAATTTTTTAATTTTGATAATTAAAGAAACTGTTAAAAAAGAAAGTTATGGCAAAACTTGCAATGCTTGGTGCCGGTTTTATCGGCGATTTTTATACCCATTCCCTTCATGGCTTACGCAGTCGCGACCGTGTTGTGATTGTAGGCGACCGTGATGAGTCGAGGGCAAAAGTTTTTGCGATTAAGCATGGCATTCCGCGATGGGCCACTTCACTTAAAGAAGCGGTAAATGATCCGGAGGCTGAGCTTGTTGTGGTTGGTCTGCCAAACAATCTTCACCTGGAGGCAGTAAAGCTTGCTGCTGAGGCTGGTAAGGGTGTGCTGTGTACCAAGCCTCTGGGACGCAACGCAGCAGAAGCTTATGAAATGCTTGAAGCAGTTGAAAAGGCAGGGGTCTTTCATGGTTACCTTGAAGACCTTGTTTACACTCCTAAGACTCTGAAGGGGCTGGAAGCTGTGAGGCAGGGCTCACTCGGGCAAATTATCTGGGTGCGCTCTCGAGAGACACACCCGGGCCCACACAGCGACTGGTTCTGGACCAAAGAGATCTCAGGAGGTGGCGTACTTCTCGACATGGGATGCCACTGCATCGAGATAGCACGCAATTACATCGGCAAGGATATCAGGCCTGTAGAGGTTATCAGTACAGCCGATACTCTTGTAAAACCGATAGACGCAGAAGACAACTCACTCGGCTGGGTACGTTACGAAAACGGTGCCATTGGACAGTTTGAGGTTAGCTGGAGCTTCCGGGGCGGGATGGACCTTCGCGATGAGGTTATGGGAACCGAGGGAACAATATGGGTGAATAACTTCCTGCGCACAGGAATCGAAATCTTCACGGCAGGAGGCAAAAAAGGATATGTTGCTGAAAAAGCAGAATCGGAAAAAGGATGGATATTCCCGGTAGGCGATGAAGTGACAGAACTCGGCTATAACCACATGTTTGCTGATATGTTCAGGGCTTTTGAGAATAAAAAAGAGCCTGCGGAGACTTTTTACGACGGATATATAGTGAACGAAATTATGGATGCTTGCTACCGCTCGGCAAAATCGAAAAAATGGGAGCCTGTAAATCTGAAAGTGTGGAGGGGACAGGAAAAGGCCAAACCAATCGCTGAAATAAGAGAATACGATAGAGATCATATTTTTGTCAAGGAAGAGATATTGCCCGACGGTACGGTAAAGATTATCCTTAAGGAAAAGGCAACGGGCAAAATTGTGGAGCGAATAAAAAAATAAGCGAATCGAAACTGGCAGAAAAATAATTTATTACAGACTTCTTTGTCGAACTCCTCAGGGTTCTTTGTAGTAAGTAACATCCCTTTTCCATAAAGTAAATTAAGATTTGCCCAAAAGAACATATAGGAATAAATTTTTTTTATTGAGAAATAAATTCATGCGCAAAAGGGATTTCATAAAAAGAGCGGGTATTCTGGGAATGGGTGCTATTATGTCGAACAAAATTTTTATTGAAATGATTGATAAATATGCTGATGTGCCTGCCGGTGAACTGGCACGCAATGAAGATTTCTGGCTTGAGGTTCGGAAAGGTTACCGGCTTAATCCTGATATCATCAACCTTGAAAACGGATATTACAATATAATACCAGAGCAGACTCTTGAAAGGTTTATAAGGCATGTTCGGGATGTAAATTACCAGGGCTCATATTATATGCGGACTGTTCAGTTCGACAACAAGAAGGCTATGGCGGCAAAGCTTGCTGCGATAGCCGGCTGTCAGGCTGATGAACTTATCATAACACGTAACACTACCGAATCGCTTGATATCATTATTAGTGGTTATCCATGGAAAGAAGGCGATGAAGCCGTAATGGCAGAGCAGGATTATCCCACAATGCTTACTATGTTCAAGCAGGTTGCTAAGCGATATGGAGTGGTTAATAAAGTTGTCTCTGTACCGCATGACCCGGGGTCGGATGATGAAATTGTGAATCTTTATGCAAATGCTATAACCGGTAAAACAAAGCTATTGATGATATGCCATATGATCAACATTACCGGTCATATACTGCCTGTAAGAAAGATATGCGATATGGCACACAGCCGGGGTGTTGAGGTGATGGTTGATGGTGCACACACTTTCGGGCACATAAGGTTTACGATCCCTGAGCTCGGATGTGACTATTTCGGCAGCAGCCTGCACAAGTGGATGAGTGTGCCGCTTGGAGCAGGACTACTCTGGGTGAAAAGGGAGCATATCAGCAAAATATGGCCCCTGATGGCGCCTGTTGAAGACAAGCCGGATGATATTTCAAGGCTGAACCATACTGGCACCCATCCTGTTCACACCGACCTGACTGTTGAGGACGCTATAGAATTTTATCTTATGCTTGGACCGGAGCGTAAGGAGGCCCGTCTGAGGTACCTTCAGCATTACTGGAGCGACAGAGTAAGGGTTTTGCCACATATTGAAATGTACACACCTTCTGACCCTGCTCGTTCGTGCGGTATTGCGACTGTCGGAGTCAGGGGCATGAAACCGGCTGAACTGGCTGATATCCTTTTCAAAAAGTATAGAATATATACAGCCCCAATAGATGGAGCCGGAGTTCATGGCTGCCGCATAACACCAAATGTGTTTACGACAACTGAGGAACTTGATGTGCTGGTAAAGGCACTTAAAGAGATCAAATAATTCTTCCTGGTATAAATAGACAAGCAGTTTAAAAGTTGCACAACTTTGCCCTGTGGCCTTAAAAATTTTAGCGGAGCTTGTACATATTAATATAAAGTAGCTTGAAGGCAACCTGTTTTTAAAAATAGTTCCGACCTCCGACAGACGCATTCCTGAGATAATGCAGCAAAGGCTGCTTGATATCGGTAACTGGCTAAAAGTTAACGGTGAAGCTATTTACGGTACGCGTAAATGGGAGAAGGCACCTGCAGTCACAAACGAGACGACACAATTTTTTACCAGAAAAGGCAATGACCTCTATCTGATAATTACTAAATGGCAGGATAAGCCCATTACCATTAGCGGCGTGTCGAATCCTTCAGGTGTTGAGATGCCGGGATATACAGGAAAAATAAAGTTTTCATTTTCAGCAGGACGCCTTACAATAATACCACCCGTCATAACACCGGCAAATATGCCATGCAGTTATGCGTGGGTGTTCAGAATAAGAAATTGTCTGAGGTAAAAGAAAATTCAGAAAATAAAGAGTTTAAAATCTGAAATATTTTTATCTGCAAGATATTCTGCATTGTGGTGGAACGGCCTATAATAATATATATCATTTTACCTCAAACGGAAGATTAGGACTTTGATATAATAAAAAATATTATTTAACAAAATTACGAATAACATAGTCTATAATAATAAAATGCGCTTATTATTTAAAAAAGTAAAAGAAAAATTTGATTTTTTAAAAATATTATTTACATTTGCTCGATTTAGTTTCAGGATGAAAGTATTATTTACAAACTGGTGCTGGTGTTGCTCAATGGTTCCCGGAACCACGTGAGTAGGTACACCCGTTTGTAAAGTTTAAAGGATTTTGACAGCGGCCTGCCGTACTCACGGCAGGCCGCTGTTGTTTAAAATACTCATACTACATGGGACTGTCAAAAAAGATGTTTATTAGGTAAGTACAATGAAAACACAAAAACTAAAAATATTATATATCAATAAGTCACCTCTCAGGGCCTGTCCGGCTTTTCAATAGTAAAGGAGGGGATTCAGGGGTGAAAACAATAAGAGGCTTTTTAGATAGCCCTTAAGGTAAAGATGGAGGTAAGTAAAGTTGAAAAGGAAAAAACAGATAATCAAAAAAATATAAAAGTAATTACAAATGAAAAAATTTTACATCAGAACGACATGCAGAAAACTGCTTGCCGATACAATAACGCCGGTAAGCATCTATCTGAGACTGAGGGATATCTTCCCCAATTCACTTCTGCTCGAAAGTTCCGATTACCATGGTACAGAAAACAGCTATTCCTTCATTTGCCTTAAACCTGTTGCCGGCTTTGTAGCCGATAACGGAAAAATCAAGGAAATATATCCCGACGGAACCATATTGAATCATTTAATAACATCTCCGCAAGATTTTCTGCAAAGGTTCTCCTCATTCTTTGAGTCATTCACTCTGACAGAAACCGACAACGAAATTCCTGTAAACGGAATTTTCGGATATATGTCGTATGATGCTGTTCAGTATGTTGAAAAAATAAGACTCCAGGCACCAGAAAATACCGATTGCCGGATACCACATGTACGATATGATTTTTATAAATATATTATTGCTGTAAATCACCATCAGAACATTCTCTATATTATAGAAAACCAGATTAACGGTGATAATTCAAGTGAAGCGGGAAATATCGAGGACCTTCTCAGGAACAGAAATTTTGCCATTTACAGGTTCAGAACAACAGGTCATGAGAAGAGCAACATCACCGACGAGCAATATAAACAAATAGTAAAAAAAGGCAAGGAGCACTGCTACCGGGGAGATGTTTTCCAGGTTGTTCTGTCGCGTCAGTATTCAGTTGATTTTAAAGGAGATGAATTTAATGTATATAGAACCCTCAGGTCTATAAATCCGTCGCCTTATCTGTTCTATTTTGATTACGGTAATTATAAAATCTTCGGCTCTTCCCCCGAGGCACATCTTAAAATAAACCGGGGGAAAGCTTATATCAATCCCATAGCAGGCACTTACCGTCGTACCGGCAACGATGAGGCCGATAAGATGATGGCTGAACGCCTCGGATATGACCAGAAAGAGAATGCTGAACATATCATGCTTGTTGATCTTGCCCGCAACGATCTGAGCCGGCATGCAGGAAATGTAACGGTCGAAAATCTCAGGGAAGTTCAGTTCTATTCACATGTTATACACCTTGTTTCATCTGTTTCGGGGGAACTCAGGGAAGGTACTACCATGGCTGAGATGCTGGCTGCCACTTTCCCTGCTGGCACACTAACCGGAGCACCGAAACATATGGCAATGCAGCTGATAGACAGATATGAAAACCAGAAAAGAGGGTATTACGGAGGTGCGATAGGATTCATTGACTTCAGGGGTGTACTTAACCATGCAATCATGATCAGGACTTTTCTGAGCATGGGTAACAGGCTCTTTTATCAGGCTGGTGCTGGAATAGTTGCTGGCTCCGACGAGGAGAAGGAACTCCAGGAAGTAAATAATAAACTCGACGCTCTAAAACATGCAGTTAAAACGGCGGAGGAAATAAAATGAAAACAGTTGTCATTGATAATTACGATTCGTTTGCTTATAACCTTATTCATTATGTCGAAAAGATATCTGGTGAAAGGCCCGATGTATTCAGAAACGATGAAATCACTGTTGAAGATGCCGGCAGGTATGACAGGATTCTTATTTCGCCGGGCCCGGGAATCCCTTCTGAAGCAGGTATCTGTCTTGAGCTGATTAAAAGGTGGGCTGCTGAAAAAAGTATACTCGGGATATGCCTCGGACATCAGGCTATTTGTGAGGCTTTTGGAGGCAAACTGCTCAACCTAAGCACTGTGTACCACGGCATCTCGGCACCGGTTAAAGTGAAGACTCCTGATGAACCTCTTTTCAAAAATATACCACCAATTTTTATGGCCGGAAGATACCATTCATGGGTAGTCTCACGAAAACATCTGCCTGCCTGCTTCAGAATAACCTGCGAGGATGACAACGGCATCATAATGGGCATAAGTCATGTCGAATATAATGTCAGGGGGCTTCAGTTCCATCCCGAATCAGTAATGACTGAATACGGAATGAATATAATCAGGAACTGGCTTGAGATACATAAATGACAGATTATGAATTTGTTAAACATATTGAAAATTTATACGATACATTTATGAGGAAGATATTAAACTATCTCTTTGAGCACAAAACTCTCAGCCGCCCGGAGGCTGAAGAGGTTATGATTAACATAGCAGGCGGCAAATATTCCGAAGCTGAAATTGCTGCATTCATTACTGTTTATCTGATGCGCAGCATCACTGTTGAAGAGCTGTCAGGCTTCCGCAATGCCCTGCTTAATCTGTGCAACAGGGTTGATCTTTCAGAGTTTGATACCATTGATGTATGCGGCACAGGCGGTGATAACAAGGAAACATTTAATATATCAACACTTACCGCTTTCGTTCTTGCTGGAGCCGGAATAAAGGTTGCAAAACATGGTAATTACGGAGTGACTTCGGCATGCGGATCATCAAATATCCTTGAACATTTTGGATATAAGTTTTCGACCGATACCGGCAAGCTAAAGCGGGAGCTTGAGCGGGCTGGCCTTTGTTTTCTGCATGCACCCTTGTTCAACCCCGCAATGAAAACTGTTGCTCCGGTGCGCAGAGCTCTTAAGGTTAAGACTTTCTTCAACATGCTGGGGCCAACGGTCAACCCGTCATTGCCCAGACGCCAACTGGTTGGAGTTTACAGCCTGGAGCTTGCCAGGTTGTATAATTATCTTTATCAGGAAACAGATGTCAGTTATGCAGTTGTCCACAGCCTCGACGGTTACGACGAAGTTTCACTTACCGCACCTTTCAGATACATCTTCAATGGTAGGGAACAAATATTAGCTCCTGATGAACTGGGATATGAAGCAGTTCAACCCATGGAACTGGCTGGAGGCAGGACAGTAGCTGAATCGGCTGATATTTTCACCAGAATTCTTGAAGGTAATGGTTCTGAAGCTCAGAATAATGTGGTTCTGGCTAATTCCCAGCTTGCAATAAGATGCTGCTTTCCTGAAAAATCACCTGATGAGTGCAGGAAAATGGCTGAAGATTCACTTTTCAACAGAAAAGCACTTGATTCATTTAACACATTAATAAAGATGCAACAATGAATTTTCTGGAACAGATAGCTGAAATGAAAAAACAGGAAATCGCTCAGATGAAGAGACTGATTTCCGCAACTGATTATGAGAAGCGCAAAAGAATCGGCAGAGAGATTGTTTCTCTTTCCGACGCCCTTAAAAATAGTCCGACACCAGGAATTATAGCCGAGTTTAAAAGGATGTCGCCTTCGAAAGGAGTTCTTAACCACCAGGCAAAAATAGCCGATGTTGTGAAAGGTTATGAAGAGGGGGGTGCAGCAGGACTATCAATCCTGACAGAGAAAAAGTATTTCGGTGGATCAATAGGTGATATTTCGATGGTACGACTTTCTACAGGACTTCCGATCCTTCAGAAAGATTTTGTAATTGATGAGATCCAGATTTATGAGGCTAAATATTCAGGGGCAGATGCTATACTGCTTATTGCCTCATTGCTGGAGACTAATGAAGTGTACCGGCTTGCCCGGACGGCAAGAAAGACAGGTCTGGAAGTGGTCCTTGAGATTCACTCCGAAGCAGAACTTGATAAGGTTAATGAATATGTAAACATTATAGGGGTAAATAACCGCAATCTTTTAACACTTGAAGTTGATACAAATACATCCTTCAAACTTGCAGGTAAAATACCTGAAGGTTTTGTAAAAATTTCCGAAAGTGGCATTTCATCACCCGAAGTGCTGAAAGATCTTATAAAAGCCGGGTACGACGGGTTTCTGATTGGCGAAGCATTCATGTCAAGACCCGATCCGGTGAAAGCTTTTAAGGAATTCGTTAAAATGGTAAAAGAATAGAACTGACATGAATTGTCCAGAAAGGGATTTGAGATGATTAAAGTAAAAGTATGTGGACTGAAGGACCCCGAAAACGTAAAAAAGATTTGCGAAACCGGGATCGACTTTGCAGGTTTTATCTTTTCCACAGAGTCTCCAAGGTATATTGGCAAAAACCCTGACAGAAATATTTTCGGCAGCATACCGGATACCATAGGCAGGGTAGGGGTTTTTGTGGATGAGGAACATGATAAAATTATTGAGACAGCTAAATCTTTAGGTATTGGAATTATCCAGCTTCATGGCAACGAAGATCTTAGTTATTGTGGGAAAATAAAAGCATCAGGTCTGCAGGTTATAAAAGTTTTCAGAGTTGGAAATAAGATTGATTTAAATCATGTAAATGCATACAGTGATGTGTGCGATTATTTCCTTTTTGACACTGGGGGCAGACTCTATGGTGGAAGTGGAAAAAAGTTCAACTGGGATATTCTCAACGGCCTCAGCCTTCAAAAACCTTTTTTCCTGAGCGGAGGCATAGGTCCCGGTGATGTTCAGGAACTGGGAAAAATCAAAAACGACATGTTCTTTGGTGTCGACATTAATAGCCGGTTTGAAATCTCCCCGGGAATAAAAGATTTTGAAAAAGTGGAAGTATTTATTAAAAAAATCAAATATGAGATACAATGTTGACGGGAAAGGTTTTTACGGTGAATTCGGCGGAGCCTTTATCCCGGAGATGCTTTATGCAAATATCAGGGAATTGCAGGAAAATTATCTGAGGATAATTGAAAGTGAAGATTTTAGAAAGGAATTCAAGTATTTCCTTAAAAACTATGCAGGGAGGCCTTCACCTCTTTATTTTGCCAGGAGGTTGTCGGAACATTATGGCACACAGATATATCTTAAGCGTGAAGACCTGAACCATACTGGTGCTCACAAGATTAATAACACTATTGGTCAGATACTGATAGCAAAGCGTCTGGGTAAAACAAGGATTATTGCCGAAACCGGTGCAGGGCAACATGGGGTTGCAACTGCTACAGTGTGTGCACTCATGGGACTTAAGTGTGTGGTTTATATGGGGAAGCTCGACGTGGAGAGGCAGGCTCCCAACGTATTGAGGATGAGAATGCTCGGAGCGGAAGTAATTCCTGTCGAAAGTGGCAATATGACACTAAAAGATGCCACTAATGAGGCTATACGTGACTGGATCAGCAATCCCGCCGACACTTATTATCTTATTGGATCAGTGGTTGGCCCGCATCCGTACCCCGACCTTGTTTCAAGACTCCAATCGGTAATAAGTGAAGAGCTTATATTTCAGCTACAGGAACACGTCGGGAGGAACTATCCCGACTTTATTATTGCATGTGTAGGAGGAGGCAGCAACGCTGCGGGCTCTTTTTATCATTACCTGGATAATCATGATGTAAAACTTGTTGCTGTGGAAGCCGCAGGGAAAGGGATCGGAACAGGCATGACTGCTGCAACAATTACTGAGGGCACACCGGGTATAATTCATGGCAGCAGGACTATACTCATGCAAAATGATGACGGACAGATAACCGAACCTTATTCCATATCAGCAGGGCTTGATTATCCTGGCATAGGACCACAGCTGGCATGGCTGGGCAAAACCGGCAGAGTCAAATTTGAATATGCCACCGACGATGAAGCCCTGGAGGCCGCATTCAGGCTTATGAGATTTGAAGGAATCATCCCGGCACTCGAACCTGCCCATGCCCTGGCAGCACTGGGGAAAATTAAATTCAGTGAAAACGATATAGTAGTTGTAATCCTTTCTGGAAGAGGCGATAAAGATATGGCATCCTATATTAAATATCTTGAAAATAGATCGTGTAAAACACCGGTTAATATAAATATGTGAAAATGAACCGTATAGATAAACTATTTCATTCGGGAAAAAAGAATATCCTTTCGGTGTATTTTACAGCAGGATATCCTGAGGTTGACTCAACAGCAGGTATAATAAATAGCCTGGTTCGAGCAGGTGTAGATATGATTGAAATAGGTATCCCCTTTTCAGACCCCCTTGCCGACGGACCGGTTATACAGAAAAGCAGCAGTAATGCATTGAAAAACGGCATGAGCCTTAGGTTATTATTCCACCAACTTGAGAGTATACGAAGTTCTGTGAATATACCACTGCTTCTTATGGGATATCTCAATCCAGTGTTAAAATTTGGGATGGAGAATTTTTGCAGGAGTTGTTCTGTAACAGGCATAGATGGAATTATTCTGCCCGACCTTCCACCGGAAATTTATACGGAACAATACCGAGAAATATTCAGAAAGTACGGACTTTATAACATACTTTTGATATCTCCCAGTACTGAGGCCGAACGCATAAGACTCATTGACAGCATCACCGACGGATTCATTTATATGGTTTCTTCTTCATCAGTCACAGGTGTTAAGCAGGGTTTCAATGATGAGCAGAAAGCCTATTTTGAAAGAGTGGCTGGTATGAATCTGACCCATCCTCTCATGATTGGATTCGGTATATCATCAAATGAAACTTTTGCAGAGGCGTGCAGATATGCAAACGGTGCAATTGTTGGAAGCGCTTTTATAAAAATGCTTGAAAAGGAAGGATATAGTGACGAGAATATCAAAAAATTTGTGAAGGACTTAAAGAAAGAATGAAGCAATATTCCAGATTGTTAAACTAATTTTTATTATGAAACTGCTCAGACATTTCATTTGCAGAAAAGATGAAAGGTTCCCTTCAAAAAAGATGATAATAGAATTCATCCGAAATGTAACAACATTTCTGTATCCTGTTCTTGCCGAGATGGATAACCCATGCCGTTCACCACGAAAAGTAAAAGGTTCACTCTGCCGCATTCTTTCATCTGTCAGGGCAAATCTTGCTCAGCCTCCTGAAATTATCGCTGACCGGTTTATGGATGCGTTGAATGGTATCAAACAACAGGTTGATGCCGATGCAAGCTTTATAATGGAAGGAGACCCGGCTGCAACGTCGTTAGATGAAGTGATAATTACATATCCCGGGTTTTATGCAATCCTTGTTTACAGGCTTGCAAACAAGCTTGCATTGCTTGAAGTGCCTCTCATACCGAGAATTATGACCGAATATGCTCATTCACTGACAGGTATAGACATTCACCCGAAAGCCACCATCGATTCACCCTTTTTTATTGACCACGGAACCGGGGTTGTGATAGGTGAAACATCTGTTATCGGCAGAAGAGTGAAGCTTTATCAGGGAGTAACAATTGGAGCTCTGAGCGTTAGCAAAGATATGGCGGGTAAAAAACGTCACCCGACCATTGAGGATGATGTTGTTATTTATGCAGGCAGCACTATTCTGGGAGGTGAAACAGTAATCGGGCACGACAGCATAATTGGGGGTAACGTTTGGCTTACCTCTTCTGTGCCTCCTTATTCGCTTGTTTACCATGAGAATGTGATGAAGATCAGAGATAGGAACAATAAAAATCATAAAAAATGAAGTTTTATAATATTATTGATACAATAGGGAATACACCCCATATAAGGCTTTCAGCACTTTTCCCCGGACATGAGGTCTGGATAAAGGATGAAAGAAGGAATCCAGGTGGGAGTATTAAAGACCGTATTGCAGCTGCGATGATCGAGGATGCTGAAAAATCGGGCAAATTAATTCCGGGTGGAACTATTGTTGAGCCAACATCCGGTAACACGGGCATTGGTCTAGCAATGGTCGGGGCAGGGAAAGGCTACAGAGTAATTCTGGTAATGCCCGCATCGATGAGTGTTGAAAGGAGAAAGATTCTCAGGGCATTTGGTGCAGAGGTTGTTATCACTCCCCCTGAAAATGGAATGCGGGGAGCAGTTGAAAAAGCCATGGAAATAATGGCTGATATAAAAGGCGCATGGATGCCGATGCAGTTTGAAAACAAAGCGAATCCTGATATTCATTCAAAAACTACAGCAACGGAAATATTATCTGATTTCCCTGAAGGTTTTGATTTTATGGTAGCAGGCGTTGGAACAGGCGGACACATCAGCGGGGTTGGAAGGATACTCAAAGGTGAATTCCTTTCACTTAAAATAATTGCTGTAGAACCTGCAGATTCCCCTGTACTCAGTGGTGGCAATCCTGGACCTCATAAAATACAGGGTATTGGTGCCGGATTTGTCCCGAAAAACTGTAATAAAGAAATAATTGACAGAATTATACAGGTGAGAAATGAGGATGCATATGAGATGGCGAGAGAAGCAGCCCGCAGGGAAGGATTGTTTGTCGGGATATCCACAGGAGCCTCACTTCATGCAGTAAAGATTCTCGCTGAGGAAGCTTCTGGCACTTTACGAATAATTTGCTTTGCCTATGACTCCGGTGAAAGATATTTAAGCCTGGATGATTTATGGAATTATGATTGAGGCTTTACCTCCTTGGCGCTTTTATATTGTTAACTTCGAAAATATTATTTTCTGGCAGTCAGAAATTCATATAAAAACGCAGGAAAAATGAAAGTTCAGATATTATTTTGCTTATATTCCATAAATGACTAAATTGGAGGAGATTGTTGCAGGAATTATTGCCTGTAAAAATATCCGTGATCAAAATGCACGGTTAATATAAGTCCTATGGAGAAGCAGAAAATCTGGACAATACCAAATATTATAACTTTCTACCGTTTACTGGCTTTTCCAGTCATTCTTTTCTTTATATTGACAAAGAATGAAAAATTGTTTGTGGTTTTTCTGATAATTAACCTGCTGAGCGATGCTATCGACGGCTATATAGCAAGAAAATTTAAAATGGAAACAGAATTCGGGGCCAGACTCGATTCCATAGCTGATAACCTAACATATATTCTCGCATTTACCGGGATTTTTGTTTTTAAACTTAAGGATTTAATGCCTTATATAGTAAGTCTTTCCGTTTATATTGGGCTGCTGATTATAACAGTGGCCCTTTCACTGGTGAAATTCAAAAGGTTTCCGAGCTTGCATCTTTATGCAACGAAAATTAACGGCTATGTGCAGGGTGTTTTTATGATATGCCTTTTTACAGTTGGCTTAATTCCTTTAATTTATTACACTGTAATAATTCTTGGAATAATCGGGGCAGTGGAGAGCATTGTTATTCAGCTTATTATTAGTGAGATGAGATCCAACGTGAAAGGTTTGTACTGGGTTATCAGAGAACGAAAAAAAGATTTTCAGGCAAAAACACAATTATGATATTTCATTCTGCATTTGAATTAAGTTATCTCTGGCTGATAATCATCGGATTTGTAATTGGGTTTCTTGCATCTTTCATAGGCGGTGGCGGTGGGTTTTGTTTTATTGCTATTTTGATACTTCTCTTCAGAATACCGGCACATGTTGCCATCACAACTTCACTTTCAGCCACTCTTCCTATCTGCCTTGTTGGTACACTGGGGCATTATAAATACGGTAACATTGACCTGCAGCTGGGATTAATATTTATCATAACAGGCATCCTTGGAGCCTTTGCCGGAGCATTTCTAACCAAACTTATGTCATCAGAACATCTTAAAATAAGCTTTGGAGTTTATTCTGCACTGCTTGGTATAATTATGATGTTTGGAAATATTAAGAAAAAAAGGGCCGAAGAACAGGGAATTCAATTGCCTGAAGTAACTGTTAAAGGAAAAGTTACAAAAGGTTCGTTCTTTGGTTTTCTGGCCGGGGTCATAACAGGTACATTCGGAACCAGTGGCACCGCACCGGTGCTTGCCGGACTATTCTCTATAAGAATACCTGTGAAAATAGTTGTGGGAACTTCACTTATGATTGCATTCGTTAATACAGTTTCTGCACTGGCTGCTCATTTTATGGTTGGTCAAATAGATTTGACCCTTATATTTTTTCTTACAGCAGGTTCGGTTATCGGTGCTTTGACAGGTCCTGGAAAACTGGCAGGAATAAGAATAGGAAATGCAGAATACCACATCAGGAAATGGTATGCAGTGGCAATGATTGCTTTTGGAATAATAATGGTTATCAGTTAATATATACTTTATTCAAACCGGAATGATTATAACAATTTATGCTATTGTTCTTGCTTACTTCCTTCTGGGCTTTATATGTTTCTTTTTTATTAACAGTAAGAAAGAGATAGACAGGGTTCATGAAAGCTGGATGAAGACAATTATATATTTTTTGATTTTCAATCTGGTTTTTTTCAGTATTGTTGTAAAACCTGTTGTTTTCAGATTCCTGTCGGTTATAATTGTTATTGAAGGTTTTTATGAGCTTTTAAGATTATTTATAAAATCGGGGTATAAACAGAAATGCTTCTTTATTCTTTCTATTTTGTATTACTGTGTTCTCTCAGCAGGGTTTCTGTATTTCAGCATGATGAACGACTGGCATCTGGTTTTGTATTCTTTCATGATTGTATCGGCTTTTGATAGCTTCAGCCAGATTACCGGAGAACTGCTGGGTAAAAGAAAAATATTGCCCCGAATTAGTCCAGGAAAGACTTTTGAAGGATTCATTGGCGGGACGGTTGTTGCTGTGGCAAGTGCATTTCTGCTCAATAGTCTGAATCACCCTGATTTCCGGGAAACATTTTTTCTTGGAGCCGGGCTGGCACTTTTTGGATTTATCGGAGATGCTTCAGCTTCATTATACAAAAGGAAATATGGTGTAAAGGATTTTATAAACATTATCCCATGGCATGGTGGTTTCCTCGACAGGTTTGACAGCTTTATTGCAGGTGGCTTCTGGATTACAATATACGGTTTTTTAAATCTCTGATAGAAAAAGGTTTATTTTATTGGAATAAGTCTTTGTAACTTCCTCCTTTACTTCCCCGCCATAAAAACAATTAGGTTGTCAGTCATAAATATGTCTGCAATAAATTTTCTTTTTATCATACTATCATTGGGGGTAATAAAATAAAAAAGTAAATAAATTTATTATATACCCCCTTATTATAGGGGATAATGTAATAAAAATATATAAAAAAATTAATATTACATTTAAAAAATGGGGGTTAAATATTAAAATATATATTTTTATTATTATTTTTATCGCGAAATATTTAAAATTTAAACCATGAAAATGAAAAAGAACACTGAAAAAGAAGTTTTATTATTGATTATGATTTATCTTTTTTACTGTATTGAAGGATTTGCCCAGGAGCATAGAACGGTATCCTTAACAGCAGCTGCAGATTTCTACAGTAGTTACGTGTGGAGAGGTACCCAATATGGCTCAGGTCCATCGATACAGCCTTCGCTTACATTAAATGCTGGCATCTTTACTGCAGGAGCGTGGGGATCGTTTGATTTTAATGAGTACAGGGAGTCCGATATTTGGTTCGCAATTGAGTTGCCGGCAGGATTCAGACTTGGGATGACAGATTATTATTACCCGGGGTTGAATTATTTCGATTATTCAGAGGGTACCGGTAGTCACGCATTTGAAATAAACACTGGTTTTTCAAAGGGCGGCCTTAATCTTTCTGCAAATTATATTATTAACAAGGCTGGCGGTGCCGGTTCGGCAGGATCTGATTTATATGCTGAAGTACGCTATTCCTTCGATCTTTTGTATTTATTCCTTGGTGCAGGATCAGGGTGGTATACGTCTCTGCCTGCCGACGAAAAAAACAAGATCAGAATTTGCAATCTGGGACTGGGAACAGAGAAAGAAATCCATATTTCAGAAAAATTTACCCTACCAGTAAACGCACAGGTTGTTATTAATCCTGATAGAAAAATAATGTTTCTGTTATTCGGGTTCACAATTCGTTAGTGAGAAATAATGACCGGAATGAAGCCGCATATGCGGCTTTTTTTATTTAAATATAATAAAAATAGTCTTTATACGGGAAAATAAATATAGAAAACACCAGGTGTATACTATAAAAAAGGGGGGAGTAATATTAAAAAAATATAAAATAATGATATAGATATATGTAAAAAAGGGGGTGGTATTTAAAAAATAATAAAAATATTTGGATAATATATAAAATTTATATAGGTTTGTCCTGTGAAAAAATAAAAAATGTTTTAAAAATGATTATGAATTTAAACATTAAAAGGATTTTTACAATTCTCCTGTCAGGTTTATTCGGTTCCTCTGTTTTGATGGCAGCAGAGAGCGCACCGATTGATACCGGATCAACTGCATGGATGCTTACATCAACCGCACTTGTACTTTTAATGGTCCCCGGCCTTGCATTGTTCTATGGCGGACTGGTAAGATCGAAGAATGTACTGGGCACAATGATGCACAGTTTTGCCGCTATGGGAATAATAACTGTCCTTTGGATGGTTGCCGGTTATTCTTTGAGCTTTGGAAGAAACGTTTTGGGTGGTTTCTTCGGATGGAATAAAGACTATTTCTTTCTTAAAGGAATCGACTCAAATATACTTGATGCCGGTATACCTGAATATGTTTTTACCATGTTCCAGGGAAAGTTTGCAATTATTACACCGGCACTCATTGCAGGAGCTTTTGCCGAAAGGATATCTTTTAAGGCATACTGCTTCTTCATAGCGATCTGGAGTCTTCTAGTATATGATCCGTTATGTCACTGGGTGTGGGCTTCCGACGGTTTCCTTTTTAACCTTGGGGCCAAGGGGGCCATTGACTTCGCAGGAGGAACTGTAGTTCACATTTCTTCAGGAGTAAGCGGACTGGTTGCTGCAATATATCTTGGTTCCAGAAGGGGATATCCATATCAGGTGATTCGACCTAACAACCTGGTTATAACCATGCTTGGTGCAGGCCTGCTTTGGGTAGGCTGGTTTGGATTCAATGCAGGCAGCAGTATTTCGAGCGGGTTAAGCACTGCCCAGGCCCTGACAGCAACACAAATAGCAGCAGCCTCAGGTGCACTTACATGGATCGTTATTGAAGGTATTCATAAGGGGAAAACCACAGCATTAGGCTTTGCAAGCGGTATACTCGCAGGTTTGGTTGCTGTTACACCTGCAGCAGGTGTGGTACAGCCTTACGGGGCATTATTTATTGGTTTGTTTGCTACACTCTTTTGCTACACGGCAATACAAATTAAAAATAAACTCGGTTATGATGACAGTCTCGATGTTTTCGGGATACACGGTGTCGGAGGAATTACAGGTGCCCTGCTGCTCACTTTCTTTATCAGACCTTCGTGGATGGCTGATGCGGCAAAGGTATCACACACAGGTTCATGGACAATCTGGAACCAGCTCGGAGTCCAGTCCATTGCTGTCGGAGTGGCAATAGCCTATGCTGCCATAATGACTTTGGTAATAATTTACGTACTAAACAAAGTAATGAAAATAAGATCTGACGAAGAAGATGAAATGGCCGGACTCGACAGATCTTACCATGGAGAAAGAGGTTATGGAATGGTTAACCCAAGCTGATTAAAATTTTAAAATATCATAACATGAAATTAATAACTGCAATAATTAGAGAAGTCCAGCTGGACAAGGTCAGAGAAGCCCTTATAGAGGCAGGGATTAACAGGATCACAGTTAGTCTTGTTTCAGGAAATGGCAGACAGAGAATTGAGGAAATGTATAGGGGTCTTACAATTATACCCGATCTTATACCGAAGATCAGGATTGAAATTGCCGTGAATGACGAATCGGTTGAAAAAGCAATACAAACAATATTGAAAGCGGCAAAGACAAATGGCCCGCAAGGTTCTTCAGGTGATGGGAAAATTTTTGTCATTCCTCTTGAAGATTGTATAAGAATAAGGACAGGTGAGAGAGGTCCTTCAGCAATTTGACTCATAGGCTGGTTAGGTTAGGATGGAAGATCCGGTAAGTTCAATTAACGGATCTTCCTTTTTTCTTTTATTTTTTGTCTTTTATCTTTGTTTTCCTATATTTGTTATGCATTTCCTCTAAAGTGCTTAAACATGCTGGTAAAAACATTTGCTAGTGCGGTAACCGGCATAGATGCCGTTACTGTTACCATTGAGGTTAACGTATCCCGCGGAATAAGGTTCTTTCTGGTAGGGCTTCCCGATGTAGCAGTTAAGGAGAGCCAGCAGAGAATAGAATCGGCTCTCAGGGCTTTGGGGTTTCACTGGCCAGGCAAGCAGGTGGTTATAAATATGGCTCCGGCTGATATCCGGAAAGAGGGCTCGGCATACGACCTGCCACTTGCTGCTGGAATCCTTGCAGCCGACGAAAAGATCTCAAATGGCCTTCTCGACTCGTTTATCATGATGGGAGAACTCTCACTCGACGGCACCCTTCAGCCTGTAAGGGGGGTGCTCCCTATAGCCATCAGAGCCAGGGATGAAGGCTTCAAGGGAGTGATTGTCCCGTTGAAAAATGCAATGGAGGCTGCAGTTGTTAACGGTATAGATGTCTATGGAATGAGTTCACTGGCTGATGTGATAGATTTCTTTAATGGAAGGAAGAGATTCGAACCGGTGAAGGTGGACCTGAATGAACTTTTCAACCGTGAGGCAAATAAGTATGATGTTGATTTCTCCGATGTAAAGGGGCAGGAGAGTGTCAAGAGGGCGCTGGAAGTGGCTGCTGCAGGAAACCATAATGTTATAATGGTCGGGCCTCCGGGAGCAGGTAAAACAATGCTTGCTCGCCGCCTTCCCACCATAATACCACCCCTGATGCTGGAGGAAGCTCTGGAAACCACAAAAATTCACTCTGTAGCGGGTAAAATAGACGATAATGTTTCACTTATGACCCGCCGCCCTTTCCGCTCACCCCACCATACAATATCCGATGTTGCACTTGTCGGCGGAGGCACTTTCCCACAGCCTGGTGAAATATCTCTCGCCCATAACGGGGTGCTCTTCCTGGATGAATTGCCAGAATTCAAAAGAAGCGTCCTGGAAGTTTTAAGACAACCACTTGAGGATAGAGTGATTACAATATCCAGAGCCAGATTCACAGTAGATTATCCGGCCAATTTTATGCTGGTAGCATCCATGAACCCGTGCCCCTGCGGCTTTCATAATCATCCTGAAAAGAATTGCACCTGCTCGGCAGCAATGATTCAAAAGTACCTCAGCAGAATTTCCGGTCCACTTCTCGACCGTATAGACATTCATATTGAAGTCATACCGGTAAAATATGATAAACTTTCAGGAAACGTTTCGACCGAGAATTCTGAAAAAATCAGGGAGAGGGTGATAAAAGCCCGTGCCATACAGGCAAAAAGATTTGAGAATATTTCGGGTATCTATACAAATTCTCAGATGACACCTTCACTCCAGAGAAAATATTGCTACCTCGATGAAGCAGGAAGCCGACTGCTGAAAACCGCCATGGACATAAGAGGGCTCTCTGCAAGAGCTTATGACCGGATTTTAAAAGTGGCACGCACTATAGCAGACCTTGACGAATCAGAGAACATTCAGGCAAGCCATATATCAGAAGCTATTAACTACAGAAACCTCGACAGGGAAGGATGGGCCGGATAAAATCAGTATATTTTTCTGCCTTTTTTGTTAAATCAATGTTTATTCCTAAATTTATTCTGTAAAATTTTCTGCTGACACCTGATGAATAATCTTATCAGGCATATTAGGGAAAAGATGACGGAAAGTCGTCTGATGTTTGCTTACCGTGGAGTGGTGACAAGTGAAAACACCACCTCCCTTCTCACACTTCTTGAAAAGGAAATGGAGAGTTCTGAGTTCGG
Source organism: Bacteroidota bacterium (assembly GCA_029552825.1). Lineage (GTDB taxonomy): Bacteria > Bacteroidota > Bacteroidia > Bacteroidales > VadinHA17 > LD21. The sequence goes on along the minus strand of JAKPDL010000200.1, from coordinate 18,544 downwards.
CTTTCAGGGAAGAAAAAGACTCTTTATGTTTGTGCTTGAGAGCCTGCAGAATGTTTCACGCCACAGCAAACAAGACCAGTTTGCCGAAATGTCGCTGGTTATATACTCAAAAACATACGAAGGCTACACTGTTACAACAGGCAATGTTATAGAAAATTCACAGATTCCAAACCTGAAAGCCAGGCTCGATGCAATTAACAACCTTAATGCTTCGGAGATAAGGAAGGTGTACCGCGAGATGCTGAATACTACCGAATTCAGCAGCAAAGGAGGAGCCGGCCTCGGATTGATTGAAATGGCAAAAAAAACAGGTAACAGGCTCGATTATGACTTTATTAAAATTGATGATAATTATTCCTATTTCATTTTGAGCAAGACAGTTGATTCAAGCGGCACCGGCTTAAGTGACAGAATACCAATGACCAGGTTTGAAAGTGAAGCCGTGGTGCAGATTGAAAAGCTCATGTCACTCAATAACATTCACCTGATATGGTCTGGCCATTTTTCTACTGATGTAAGCAAAGAAGTCCTTTCCTTTACAGAAACAGGGCTCACGGAGAAAAGTATAAAATCTTCAGTCAGGAGAAAAGTTTTCGGTATACTGGTAGAAGCACTCGACAATATTGCCAAACACAGTGCTCCTGCAAATATGGCTGAGAAATTCGGAATGCCAGTAGTTTTAATAAGACTCGAGAATAACAAAGATTATGTGATTACCACAGGCAATCTGATTGAAAATGAAAAGATAATTCAGCTCAAAGAAAAACTCGATGCAATTAACAGTTGCGACAGGGAAGCACTTAAGAACCTTATGAAGGAGTCACTGCGTAGCCAGCGTGTTTCTTCAGATAGTACAGGTAATCTGGGGTTAATTGAAATGGCCAGAAAATCAGATGGCAGACTCGATTATTATTTTGAACCGGTAAATGAAATATATTCATACTTCACTCTATCGGTGAGGGTCTCTGAAAATTGATTCTTAATAATATTTCAGAGTCAGGGTCACACCATCCCATTCAGCATAATTTGGCTGCTGTATCCAGTCGCCCAGGATCATGACCGTTGAGCCGTTGCCAAGAACATGTTTTAAAGTAAGATGCCGGTGACCATAAATGAAGTAGTCTATCTTTTCTTTTTCCAGTAAATCTTTTGAATACCTTATAAGATCTTCTTTTTCTTCTCCCATAAATTCCAGCGAAATACCTTTGCCAAGCCTGCTGTTTTTTGACCACCAGTGACCGAAGCCCATACCTATGCGGGGGTGCAGGGCGGAATAGAGCTTTTGAAGGGGTCGGTTGCGGAAAATACGTAAAAGTAGTTTGAAAGCTTTATGGTCTGACCCTAACCCTTCCCCATGGGCAAGATAGAATTTTTTACCGTCAAACTCTGTAATGAGAGGCTCATGATGAGTTATAACACCGCATTCGTTCTCAAGATATTTTCCAATCCACATATCGTGATTCCCGGCAAAAAGATGTACGGGTATACCCGAATCAGTAATAAATGAAATTGTTCCCAGAAACCTTGTAAATCCGCGGGGAACCACATATCTGTATTCCCACCAGAAATCAAACACATCACCCAGAAGATATATTTCCTTTGCCGATGGAGCAATTTCATCAAGCCATTCGACCACTTTTCTTTCCCTTCCGGCAGTGTCGGTCCCGGCCCCTAGCCCGAGATGAAAGTCCGATGCAAAGAATATTTTCTCCCCTGCCACTTTATTGAAGTTAATATCCAAAAATCTGCTGGAGTTTTAGTTGGAGTTGCTTGCCATGAAGATTTGATGCAATTATCTCGCCATCCGGGCTGTAGAGATAGTTTGCAGGTAAAATCCTTACATTGTATATCATTGCATTCACCGGATTTGTCGGGTCGTCTTCCCTTACACTTATCCAGGGAAGTTCATCAAATTGTACGGCTTTTTTCCATGTATCCTCGTTCAGATCCAGGTTAATCTGGTAAATCTCAAATCCTTTACTTTTATACTTGTTATAAAGGGTTTTAAGCTCAAGGTTTTCAGCAATGCAATCGGATGATGCAGCCGACCAGAAGGCAAGCAGAACATATTTACCCCTGAGTGATGACAGAGCTACTCTTTTCCCGTTAATGTCTTTTAACTCGGGGTCAAGTTTCCTTTCGGGAGCTTTTTTTGCAAGCTCTTCTATCTGACTCATCATCAGTTTTTCTTTTTCCTGCTCGAAATTGGCTTTCAGAGCCCTTGCCTGCTTCGATTTAGGATAATGATAGTTGAGAGTATCGGATACAATTTTCAGAAACTGAATATCGCGTGGATCGTAAAGTACATATGTCTGGTCGTCAAAACGCTGATAAAGGGCTTTTATAGAGGCAAATGAATTCAGGTTTTTAAGAATGAAGGAGATGTTGAACATTCTCTGATCCTTCAGAAGCTTTAAATATGCATCGTTGATCTCTTTTTCTATCGACTCAAAACCGGGTTTGCCGTAAGCTTTGTTATATTCTGCATTCAGGGAATCGATTTTTCTTTGTGTTACTGCCAGTGCTGAATCGAGCACCATCAGCTTCTGTGTTCCCGGTGAACCTTTAACTGTATAATCCCGCGAGAGAAACTCTGAGCGGAAATTGATGCTGATTTTTTCCCCGGGCTCTGCAAGTATAGTTATAAACCCTTTGCCTGTTTTGCCGACCTGGTAAAACTCAGGCAGTGTTGCATTTATTCTTAACCTGAAAGAACCGTTTCTCTTTATTTTTACTGAATCAACCGGAACGGGAGTGTTGATATCTATTCTGTTGATGAAAATATATCCTTTTTCGGGTTTTTCGAGCTTACCTTCTATAATTATTTTCTGGCTTTCTTTGCATGAAAAAGCTGCTAAAAGCAGGAAGAATACCATGTAAAGGTGTTTGTATTTTATGATGCCTGAGGTTTTTCCTTGCTTTTTCATTGATAGCGTCTGATTCTGATTTTAAAATTATTTATCACTGAAATATTTCAGCAAGTTTCGACTGAAGGTCTTCACCCCTGAGGTTAACGGCTATTATTTTCCCGTCCCTGTCGAGCAGATAGTTATTGGGGATTTGTTCAATGTGATATAGTGATACCACTGATGATTCCCAGTATTTCAGGTCACTTACATGTATCCATTTTCCGAGTTTGTCTTCCTCTATTCCCTTGAGCCATGCTTCACGGGTACGATCGAGAGAGACCTGAAATATTTCAAAGCCCTTGTTGTGGTATTTTTCATATGCTCTGACAAGATTTGGATTTTCTAACCGGCATGGTCCGCACCATGCAGCCCAGAAGTCGAGTAGTACAACTTTACCCCTTGTTGATGAAAGAGATATCATTTGCCCGTCGGGCGAGGGAAGAGTAAAATCAGGGGCTTCGTTACCAGGTGTCAGCAATGTTCCACCTGAAGATGTTACACCCTCAACGAGGGCTGCTACCTGCTCGTGAAGCGCCCTTACCGGTCCGGAAGCGGGATAACGCCTGTAAAGAACGGAATCAACCTTAATGAAATAGTTTATATCTTTAACAGGGTCAAGTACATAGGCCCTTGGAGCGACCTGCTGGTAAAGAGCAATAAGCGTAACAAGAGATCCCGTGTTGTCATCAATAAACTTTTTGGTATAACTGTTTATCTCCGACAGGTAAACCCTGGCAGTGCTGTCGATAGTCTCAACAACTTTTGGCAGGTCAGGACTACTTGCATTTTCTCTATATATTTCTGAAAGATTCCGCAACTTTTCAGTTGTACTTTTAAGAACCTTGTTATATTCGAGAAGCTTGTCTGTCCCTTCGGAACCCTTTACGGAAACAGGTTCGTTTAACCTGTTATAGACAGCTTTTACCTCAATTTTTTCACCGGGCCCAGCCAGTAGAGTAAAGAAATTTCCATTAGACTGTTTTAAAAGATAAAAGGCCGGTATATCTATCTCTCTTTTAAAGGAAAAATTTCCGTTTTTTTCGAGTTTCACAGAATCCACGTTCTCAACTGCAGTTTCTTTTATTTCGGCAAGGTAAAGATACTCACCCTCAGGAGCATTCTCGAGTTTTCCTGAAATTGTTACACTGTTATTGCTGCAACCTGAAAATAAAACAACCAGTATTAAAGGAATATACTTTCTCATGTTGATATTTGTATTACTTTTGAAAATTTAATTGTTTGCAAAGATATTCTTTCTTTTTATTGCCTGAAAGTATTTGATAAAATTAATAAATGCATTATTTTTCACAGGTTTATGATAATTTGCCACCGGTGATTTTGGAGTTAAAATAAAAAGAATTATCTTAAAAGAGTTAAAAGTATATTTAAATTTTATGGGATATATTAAGTTCGACAAAGCAAAACTGGTTAATCTTGAATATTCTCTAAGCCGTGAGATTTTGAGGACAAACAGGGCTGGAAGTTATTCGTCCACAACGATTGTTAACTGCAATACACGTAAGTATCACGGGTTGCTTGTCTGTCCTGTTGACACATTTGGTGGGGAAAGGCATGTTCTGCTTTCATCTCTCGATGTTATTGTAGTTAATAACGATGCCTCATTCAATATTGGAATCAGAAAATATAAAGGTGATTATTATAACCCCAAGGGGCATAAATATCTTGAGGATTTTGACACAGAAGTTATCCCGGCAACAACATACAGGGTGGGAGGGGTAAAACTAAAGGAGGAGAAATTGTTGGTTCATTACGAGGAGCAGTTTCTTGTAAGATACACTATTGTTGAGGCTTCAGAGCCGATGAAACTGCAGATACGTCCTTTTCTGGCCTTCAGAAGCATCCACGATCTTACGCATGCCAACATGATTGCAAATACAAAAGTTGAATATATAAAGAATGGAATAAAAATAAGGCTTTACGAAGGCTTCCCATGGCTTCATATGCAGCTTTCGGAAAAAGCGGAGTTTATACCTGTACCCGACTGGTATTATGGAGTCGAATACATAGAGGAACAGAAAAGAGGTTATGAATATTCCGAGGATCTTTTTACACCGGGATTTTTTGAAGTTGAAGCAAAAGAAGGTGACAGCATAGTCTTTTCAGCAACTACCTCTGAAGAAAAACCTGCAGGTTTTAAAATAAAGTTTACAAAAACAGTAAAAGCTAAGATACCGAGAAGCAGTTTCAAAAATTGTTTGCAGAATGCTGCACAACAGTTTATTGAAAGAAGAAAAGGGATGACACTGATCATTGCTGGATATCCATGGTTTGGAGCATGGGGGCGTGATACCTTTATATCATTGCCGGGGCTTGCACTTGCAAAGCACAAACTTGAGTTATATGAAGATGTATTTGATACAATGATAAAAAGGTTGAAAAATGGTCTTTTCCCCAATACGTGCGGCGATGATTGTGCAGCTTATAATTCAGTTGATGCACCCTTGTGGTTCTTCTGGGCTCTTCAGAATTATGTGAAACAGGGCGGTAAAAATGTATGGAGCAAATACGGTGAAACAGCGAAATCAATTATAAGCTCCTATATTAACGGTACTGATTTCAATATTCACATGCGTGAAAACGGGCTCATTTACTGGGATGCTCCCGGGAAAGCTATTACCTGGATGGATGCCGTTGTTAATGGTGAGCCGGTAACTCAGAGAAAGGGATATGATGTTGAAATTAATGCCCTGTGGTATAATGCAATATGTTTTGCTCTTGAGATGGCAGAAAAAAACAATGATAATGAGTTTATTGAGAAATACCGCCACCTTCCGGAGCTTATAAGAAAGTCGTTTATTGAAATTTTCTGGAATGAGGAGGCTGGATACCTGGCCGACTATGTCAACGACGAAGAAGGTGCAAATATGTTTATCAGGCCCAATATGGTCATTGCTGTTTCGCTCCCGTACTCGATGCTGTCCACTGAGCAAATGAAGAAGGTTCTGGATGTTGTAGACAAACAACTTGTTACTCCCCGCGGCCTGAGAACCCTTTCGCCCCGTAACCAGTATTACAAGGGTGTTTACACAGGGAACCAGGAACAGCGTGATATGGCTTACCATCAGGGTACGGCATGGCCCTGGCTTTTAGGACCTTTTTGCGAAGGATGGCTGAAAGTTTATAATCGACAGGGCGTGCAAAAGGTTAAAAATCTTGTTTATGGATTTGAAGAGGTGATGAATGAGCATGGTGTGAGTACCATTTCTGAGATTTATGACGGAGACCCTCCGCATACTGCAAGGGGTGCAATTTCACAGGCATGGAGCGTTGGTGAAATTTTGAGAATTATTAATATTCTTGAAACTAAATATCCTGACGAATAAAAGGTGTTGTTATGCGTGTTTTAATGTTTGGCTGGGAATTTCCGCCCCATATCTCCGGTGGCCTTGGTACGGCAAGCTATGGCCTTACTAAAGGCATTGTCTCCCTGAAAGATACGGAGGTAATATTTGTTGTTCCAAAAGCATGGGGTGATGAGGACCAGTCGGCCGTCAGGCTCATAGGAGCTAACAATATACCTGTGGCCTACCGCCGGGTATATTACCACGGTTTAAAGCGAGAAATAACAACATACGAGGTGCAGTCAGAAATAATCCCTTATACCGACCCTGAAGAGTTCTGGAAACTTACAAAGAAGAGGGAGGAATTGCAGAAGAGTATCCTCGTACATACAAACCAGGAAGGCAAAATTGATTTTACCGGAAGGTATAATGGAAACCTGCTTGATGAAATTTACAAATACTCAATAGTTGCTGCTGTTCTTGCCTCTGAACTAGAATTCGATATTATACATGCTCACGACTGGCTGGCTTATCCGGCAGGTATTTCTGCAATGGAAGTATCGGGTAAACCTCTTGTGATTCATGTTCATGCAACTGAGTTCGACAGAAGCGGGGGAAACGTCAATCCCGATGTTTATAACATCGAGAAGCGCGGAATGGATGCAGCAGCAAAGATTATTACTGTGAGCAACCGTACCAGGGATATAGTAATATCCAAGTACAATATCAATCCAGAAAAAGTTGAAACAGTCTACAATGCTGTAGAACCTGTTGACGTTGCAGAGCATCTACATGTAAGAAAAGGGTTCGATGAAAAGGTCGTGACTTTCCTGGGCAGGATAACACTGCAGAAGGGACCAGAATATTTTATTGAAGTAGCAAATAAGGTTCTGAAAAAGATGAAGAATGTAAGATTTGTAATGGCTGGTTCGGGCGACCTGATGGAAAGGATGATAAGAAGAGCAGCATCGTTGAAGATTACTGATAGGCTCCATTTTACGGGGTTTCTGAGAGGAAAGGATGTCTTTACCATGCTGGCAATGAGCGATGTGTATATAATGCCATCTGTCTCGGAGCCTTTTGGAATTTCTCCCCTCGAGGCAATGATGTCGAATGTGCCAGTAATAATAAGTAAACAGTCGGGAGTGGCAGAGATTCTAAAACATGCCGTTAAGGTCGATTTCTGGGATATCGATGCGATGGCCGATGCAATTTATGGCATCCTTACATATCCTGCCCTGTCAGGAGAATTTATCAAAAATGGCAGGGATGAAGTAATAAGGATAAGATGGGAAAATTCAGCCCGTCATGTCCGCCAGATTTATGAAGAGGTGATTTCGAAACATAAACAATAACAGATATGAGTGCAGCAGCAAAAAAGGCAATATGCTTCTTCTTTGAGGTGCACCAGCCTTTCAGACTTAAACGTTACCGGTTTTTTGACCTCGGGATTGACCACTATTACTATGATGATTATACCAATGAGTCTATAATGCGAAAGGTGGCTGAAAGATGTTACCTTCCGGCAAACAATATCATACTTGATCTGATTTCAAAAAACAAGAATAAATTTAAAGTCTCGTTTTCAATTACCGGTATAGCTCTCGATCAGTTCAGACTTTATGCTCCTGAAGTTATTGATTCTTTCAAAAGACTTGCCGAAACTGGCTGTGTTGAGTTCCTGGCTGAGACTGAAGCTCATTCACTGGCATCACTGAGCAACAGGGCTGAATTTGAACGCCAGGTGAACAATCACAGGCAGTTAATAAAAGAGTATTTCGGAATTGAACCTCAGGTATTCAGAAATACCGAAATGATTTATTCCGATCAGATAGGTTCGTGGGTTGCAGATATGGGATTTAAAGCTGTCCTTACCGAGGGTGCAAAACATGTTCTGGGTTGGAAAAGCCCGAATTATCTGTATTGTAACACAATCAACCCCCGGCTTAAAGTTCTGCTGAGAAATTTTGTCCTGAGCGATGACATTGCATTCAGATTTTCGAACCGCACATGGAACGAGTGGCCTCTTACAGCAGATAAATACGCTTCATGGATTAACAAGCTGGCTCCGAAAAGTGAGATTATAAATATTTTTATTGATTACGAAACTTTTGGTGAACATAACCCTAAGGAATCTGGTATTTTCGATTTTTTATACCATCTGCCGGCAGCAATAATGAAAAGAACACCTTTTAAATTCATGACTCCATCAGAAGTGGCGAATAACCTTCAGCCCGTTGCTGCTATAAATATTCCGACTCCTATATCATGGGCAGATGAGGAAAGAGACCTTACTGCATGGCTGGGTAATGAACTCCAGAATGCTGCATTTGAGAAATTGTATGAACTCACTGACAGGGTCAATAAGTGCGAATATGAACAGATAAAGAAAGACTGGACATACCTTCAGGCAAGCGATCATTTTTATTATATGTGTACAAAATTCTTTTCCGATGGTATAGTCCATGCCTACTTTAATCCTTACGAGAGTCCTTATGAGGCGTTTATGAATTATATGAATATACTCAGCGATTTTGAGATAAGAATTAACAGAATGTGCCCAGCTACAGAACACGAAATTGAAATACTTAAATACGATTCTCAACTTCGGGCACAAGATGAAATAATAGCAAAGCAGGCAAAAGAAATTGAGACTCTTAAGAAGAAACTTGAAAAGTTATCAGGTAAAAAAACAAAAGCCAGCTCAAAAAAGGAGACAAAGGAGAAGGCCGAAAAGAAAGTAAAAACAAAACAGAAGAAAAGCAAGACAGGAGAAAAGAGTCTGGTTGAGCTGGCTGCCGAGGTAGTCAAAAAGACAAAACTGAAAAAGTCAGAATCGAAAGGAAAGAAGGCTACCTCCAGAAAAACTGCCGGAAAAGCCTCAAAAAAGAAAACATCATCCGCAAAATCAAAAAAATAATCTCACCATTAAATCAAATATTTTTAAAATAATTCTTTATGAAAGTTGGATTTCTTTTTGAAACAAGCTGGGAGGTATGCAACAAGGTTGGAGGGATACATACTGTAATTTCAACCAAAGCTCTGAACATTGTAAATGAACTTGGTGACAATTACATTTTAATAGGTCCTGACGTATGGAGGGAAGATAGCACCAACCCTGAGTTCATTCCTGATGATTCGATGTTTATTGACTGGAAAAACAGGGCAATATCTGAAGGTCTGAAGGTAAGGACCGGAAGGTGGAACATTGCTGGTAGGCCTATTGTCTTTTTACTTGATTTTACACCTTTTTTTGGTCAGCAAAACGAAATTTTCGCACGCTTCTGGGAAACATACAAACTCGACAGTATTACAGGGCAGTGGGATTATGTTGAACCTGCACTTTTCGGATATGCAGCAGGAAAAGTAATAGAAAGTTTTACCAATTTCTATCATGAACATCATGATATCGTTGCCCAGTTTCATGAATGGATGACTGGAACAGGTGTTCTTTATCTTAAAAAGCATGCGCCCTGGGTGGCAACAGCATTTACAACACATGCAACTGTACTGGGAAGGTGTATTGCAGGCAACAACAGACCGCTTTACGGAAAAATGACGGATTACAATCCGGTGAATGTGGCACGTGAGTTCAATGTCATAGCAAAACAGTCGCTTGAAAAAATAACTGCTGCTGAAGCAGACGTATTTACAACTGTTAGTGAACTTACCTCAAGAGAATGCGCTCATTTTCTTGGTAAGAAAGTTGACCTTATAACTCCAAACGGCTTCGAAAATTCATTTGTACCCGGCCCTGATGTTTTTAATGAAAAAAGGCAAAAAGCAAGGGAGATGCTTTTCAGAGTTGCACAGGCGGTGCTTGGTTATACGCCATCGCCAGATGCAATGCTTGTGGCTACAAGCGGGAGGTATGAATTCAGAAACAAGGGCATAGACATTTTTATTGACTCCCTGGGTGAGATCAACAGAAAAGCTGAAATACAAAAAGAATGCATAGGATTTATACTAGTTCCAGCATATCATAAAGGTCCACGGCAAGATATTATAGATTTTCTATATAATAATGGTCCGGTTCCTTCTGGTGACATCTATCTGACCCATAGCCTTCATTATCCGGAGCCAGATGCTATACTGAACAGGATAAAGAGCAACGGCCTGACAAATGACCAGAAGAACAGAGTAAAGGTAGTCTTCGTTCCGTCGTACCTTAATGGTAATGACGGTATATTCAACATGTCGTATTACGATCTTCTTATAGGATTCGATCTTACAGCATTTCCCTCCTATTATGAGCCATGGGGTTACACGCCACTGGAAAGCATGATGTTCCGTATACCCACCCTCACAACCACCCTTTCGGGTTTCGGATTGTGGGTTAAGGAGAATTTCAGCGATACGGGAAAAAGCATAAGAATAATAAACAGAACCGATGAGAATGAACCAGAAGTAATTTCATCCATATGCTCTTTTATTTCCGAATTTGCCACACTAGGAGAGCAGGAAATTGCAGAAGCCAGGAACAAAGCTTATGAAATTTCGAAGACATTGATGTGGGATAGTTTTGTAAAGCATTATTTCACGGCATACGACAGGGCATTGACGGTAAGCTTTGAACGCAGGAACGAACCGCGTGAGTTTATAAAAATGGTAGAGGCTCCTGTGCTTGAAATAAAGAAACCTCACCAGGTACCGGTATGGAAAGATATATATGTTCAGAGTGATGTTCCTGAGAAACTGGCAGCATTGAAAGAGCTGTCAACAAATCTATGGTGGTCGTGGAATTCAAGGGCAGAGAACCTTTTCAGAAGGATGGATCCGACGGTTTGGGAGAGTGTGGGACATAATCCCAAGAGGCTCCTTGAACAGATTGATTATAAACGGCTTCTTGTTCTTGAAGAAGATGAAGATTTCCTCAGGGAGTTAAATACAGTTTATCGGATATTCAGGGAATATATGGACCGCCCTGAAGATAAAACCAAACCATCTGTTGCGTACTTCAGTATGGAATTTGGTATACACCAATGCCTGAAAATATACTCAGGGGGCCTTGGAGTCCTTGCAGGCGATTATCTTAAGGAGGCAAGCGATTCAAACCTGAATATCATAGGAATAGGACTTTTATACCGTTATGGTTATTTTAAACAGAAACTTGGTCCGCGGGGAGAACAGATAGCGGTTTATGAAGCCGAAGAATTCAGCCACCTGCCAGTAAATCCGGTTAAAGACAATGAGGGCAACCATCTTACTGTTTCACTGGCATGGCCTGGCCGAACGGTAAAAGTCAGAGTATGGGAAGCAAAAGTTGGAAAAGTAAGCCTGTTCCTTCTTGATACAGATTTTGACGAGAATATACCTGAAGACAGAACTGTTACCCACCATCTCTACGGAGGTGATAATGAGAACAGACTCAAGCAAGAACTTGTACTCGGTATTGGAGGAGTAAGGGCTCTGACGGCAATGGGCATAAAACCGGATATCTTCCACAGCAATGAAGGACATTCAGCATTTATAAGCCTTGAAAGGCTGAGAGTCCTTATAAATGATTACCATCTGACTTTCGATGAGGCGATTGAAGTTGTTCGTTCTTCAACACTCTTTACCACACATACTCCGGTCCCGGCAGGACATGATGCCTTTGACGAAGACCTGCTGCGTAAATATATCTCCCATTATCATACACGTCTTAACATTACATGGGAAAAACTGATGTCGCTCGGAAGGTGTGAATCAGATTCCGACAGAAAATTCAATATGAGTTTTCTTGCTACCCGTATGTCGCAGGAAGTTAATGGTGTTTCCAAACTTCATGGGGAGGTTAGCCGCGATATGTTCAAAAAACTCTGGCCCGGTTACCTGAAGGAAGAACTGTTCATAGGACATGTTACAAACGGTGTCCATTACCGTACATGGCTTGCACCGGAATGGTACAACCTGTACCGGGAGATAACCGGAAAGGAAGATTTCGACCAGACCGACAGAAAGATGTGGGAGAAGATTTATGAAGTTGACGACAGCCGGATTTACGAGATTAAGAAAGGACTGAAAAAAGCCCTCTTTGTAAACATAAGAAAAAAGCTACAGTCGGAGATGATTGAGCTCCATGTGAGCCCCAGAACGCTTTTAAATGTAAGCACCCATCTGAATGAAAATGCCCTTACAATTGGATTTGCAAGGAGGTTTGCAACATATAAGAGGGCCTACCTGCTGTTCAAGGATCTCAACAGGCTGGAAAAGATTGTTAACAATCCCGACAGGCCTGTACAGTTTATATACGCAGGCAAAGCCCATCCGAATGATGGAGGCGGACAGGAGCTGATAAGAAGAATATTCGAGATATCACAGATGCCTCAGTTCACAGGTAAGATCATATTTCTCGAAAATTATGACCTTGAGCTTGCAAAACAACTCATCAGAGGTGTGGATGTATGGCTTAATACTCCAACAAGGCCACTTGAAGCATCGGGAACAAGTGGAGAGAAGGCAGTAATGAATGGAACACTGCACTTCAGCGTGCTTGACGGCTGGTGGGTCGAAGGCTACAGGGCATACGCAGGTTGGGCCTTACCTAAAAAACGTACTTTTGAAAACCAGGATCTGCAGGATGACGTCGATGCGGAAACAATCTATAATATGCTTGAATATGAAATAATCCCTGCATATTATTCATTTAATGAACAGGGAATACCTGTTGAATGGGTGAGCTATATCAAAAACTCAATGGCGCGTATTGCACCGGAGTTTACTATGAAAAGACAAATCGACGATTATTTCGAAAAGTACTACATAAAACTCTGGGAAAGGAACAAAAAAATAGTTGCCAATAACTTTGAAAAAGCCAGAGAACTTGCTGCATGGAAGAAAAAAATGATAGAGGAGTGGGACAAAATTGAAGTTCTGAATTTTAAATTTGAGAAACCTCCCGAAAAAATTTATCGTTCAGGAAAGGATTACAAAGCTGAAATTCTGCTTAATATAAACAGTATTCCCGTAGAAAATCTGGGAGTTGAACTGGTAATAACCCAGATGACTCAGAAGGGAGAATACGAATTCATTACAAGTCGCGAGTTTTCACTTGTTAGCCGTAAAGGAGGAAAATGTCTTTACAGGGCACATATTGTACCAGAAAAGGCAGGCTCTTTCTTTTACGGAATACGAATATTCCCCAAACATAAAGACCTTCCGCACAAACAGGATTTTCACCTTTTACGCTGGATTGACTAAAATATCAGTTACTCTTTTTACAGGCTCTTTCTTAAATACAAGGGCTGTACGTGAAGGAAGATAGAGATACAATCTGTAAGGCTCATTAATAGAGAGCCTTACACTTTTTTTAATCGACTTGTAAATAATTGACCTGTCAATTCTGTTAAATCCGCCAAAAGCAGGATCATCAGAATCGAGCACAACCTTGAATTTTCCTGTTACAGGTATCCCGTAATCTGTGTAAGATAACACGGGATGAAAATTAAATACGAATAGATAATCACCTCGCATGAATGCAATTATTTTATCATTTGAGTTTTCTATTATTCTGATAACGGAAGGATTTTCCAGTACTCTTCCCTCTGTCTGCAGTTTCAACATCTGCCTGTCAAATTCAGCCAGCTGGGAATATTTAAGATTTTGATTTTTAACAAGACTCCACTGCCTTCTGGCATATTTGTAACTCCAGTTGTTACCTTCCCTAGGAAAATCAATCCATTCGGGATGCCCGAACTCATTGCCCATGAAGTTTAAATACCCACCACCAGCAGTTGCAAAAGTTATAAGTCTTATCATTTTGTGGAGAGCAATCCCCCTGTCAACAGTAAGGCTATGAAACTCTTTAGTCATACCATAATACATATCAGCATCGATCATTCTGAAAATAAGGGTTTTATCTCCAACAAGTGCCTGGTCGTGCGACTCGCAGTATGATATAACTTTTTCTTCGGGGCGATGTTGTGTGAGTTCATGCATCAATTGACCCATGTCCCAGTATTCATCAAAAGTATCCTTGACAAGCTTGATCCAGAAGTCGGGAACGCCCATTGAAAGACGGTAATCGAAACCATAACCTTTAGATGAGGTTGATGATGCAATGCCCGGCATACCGCTCATTTCCTCGGCAATGGTGATGGCTTCAGGTTTGAAATCGTGAATTACCTTGTTTGCAAGATATAGGTAAACAAGCGCATCTTCATCCTGATTGCCATTGAAATAGTCATCGTAAGAAACAAAATTCTTCCCCAGGCCATGATCATAATAAATCATGCTTGTTACGCCATCGAACCTGAAACCATCGAATCTGTACTCTTCAAGCCAGTATCGGCAGTTTGAAAGCAGAAAATGGAGTACTTTATCTTTTCCATAATCGAAACAGAGTGAATCCCATGCAATATGTTCTCTTCTCGGGCCGGTATGAAAATACTGGGAAGGAGTTCCATCGAAAAGCCCCAGACCTTCATTGATGTTTTTAACACTATGGGAATGAACAAGATCCATTATAACAGCAAGTCCGTAACCGTGTGCTGTGTCGATTAGATATTTCAGGTCGTCGGGTGTGCCGAACCGTGAGGAGACAGCAAAGAAATTTGCAACATGATAACCGAAAGAGCCGTAAAACGGATGCTCCTGAATAGCCATCAACTGTATGGTGTTGTATCCGGTATCGGCAATATATGGGATAATATTATCGGCAAATTCTCTGAAAGTGCTTATTTTTTCCTCTTCCGACGACATACCCACATGAGCTTCATAAATCAATGGAACGGACCCTGAAGGCTTAAAAGAATTATTTTTCCACCTGTAAGGTTCCTCAGGAATCCATACCTGAGCACTGAATATCTTTGTTTTTTCATCCTGAACCACTCTTGTGGCATAAGAAGGAATTCTTTCACCCTTTCCTCCTTTCCAGTGAACGGAGAGCTTATAAAGGGTACCATGGCTGAGGGCATCCGCGGGAAGTACAATTTCCCAGTCGCCTTCAGTATTAATCCTCTTCAGTCTGTAATCGGTACTATCTTTCCAGTTGCTGAATGTCCCGGTCAGATATATTGCTTCTGCTCCAGGCGCCCATTCCCTGAAAACCCAGTTGCTTCCGTTACGGTGGAGCCCATAATAATGATGTCCTGATGCAAACTCCGCCAACGGTCTCTCCCCTGCAAGCTCAATTTCCCTGGTTATACATTTCAGATACCTGCTCTCAATTATCCTTTCATAGGGTTTCAGCCAGGGATCGATAAGATAAAAACCTGATTCTTTCATACAGGCAGAGTTATTCAGCTAAAGTATAAAAAAATGATTCACATTTGAAGCTGAAGCCTTGTTTTTCCGTTTTATAATCGGTAATAATACAGGCACTTTATTAATTTTGCCCGTAAATTTTAATGCGGTGAAAGTTCATTATGGATACAATGATCTGAAATTCAGAAATCCAGTGGTAACAACCGGTATCTTCGATGGTGTGCATCGTGGCCATCGGGTTGTTATTGAACAGATTAAAAAACGGGCTGCTGAATTAAAGGGTGAAACTGTTGTTGTCACTTTTCATCCTCACCCGCGCCAGGTACTTAATCAGAACTCTCAGGCAATACAGCTTCTTACAGGTATTGAGGAGAAAATATCGCTTATAGAAAAGTGCGGAATAGATCATGTTGTTCTAATTAATTTTGACAGAGATCTTAGTTTGATGAGTGCTGCAGATTTTTTCGAAAAAATTCTTTGCGGCAAAATAGGCACCAAACACTTTGTGGCCGGATTCAGTCATCATTTCGGAAGAATGGCAGAAGGAGACAAGGAAACCATAAGAAGTATAGCAGACAACTATGGAATTAGTTATGAGGTTCTTGAACCTGTAAAAATCGGCGGTATTATAGTTAGTTCTTCTGCAGTAAGGGAGGCTCTGCTCACAGGTAGAATAGAGGAAGCCAATAATCTTCTTGGTTATGATTATTTCATGAACGGAACAATAATAGAAGGACGAAAGCTGGGAAGAAAAATAGGTTTTCCCACTGCAAACATTAAACCTGATTACCCCGATAAACTTATTCCCGGGAACGGAGTCTATGCGGTTGAAATATATCTGAAAGACAAAAAATATTACGGAGTTATGAGTATTGGATACAACCCTACCGTCAACAGGGATCAGAATATTAAATCTGTGGAAGTGAATATATTTGATTTTGAAGGAAATATTTATGGCGAGAAAGTTTGTGCAGTTTTCAGGTATCGTATCCGCGATGAGATGGTTTTTGACACTATTTCTGAACTTTCACACCGCATTGAACTCGATCGTCAGGAAGCTTTGCGTCTTCTGAAAAAATAAGTATGCCGAATTTTATTATCTTTGCATTCTGGTATATAAATATATTAAATCATGAACGTTCTTACAGAAACTCTTCCTTATAAAGTTAAAGATATTTCACTGGCCGATTTTGGCCGGAAGGAGATTGAGATTGCCGAAAAAGAGATGCCCGGCCTGCTGGCTGTACGCAGGAAGTATGCGGCTGAGAAGCCTCTTAAAGGGGCAAGGATAACCGGCTCACTGCATATGACCATTCAGACAGCTGTGCTGATCGAAACACTTGTAGAGCTTGGCGCTGAGGTGAGATGGGCAAGCTGCAACATTTTCTCAACGCAGGATCATGCTGCTGCAGCCATTGCTGCCAGAGGCATACCTGTTTTTGCATGGAAAGGTGAAACTCTTGAAGATTACTGGTGGTGCACAGCTCAGGCACTCTCGTTCCCCGACGGAAAGGGACCCACACTGATTGTAGACGACGGTGGTGATGCCACTCTGATGGTACATCTCGGCTATAAAGCCGAAAAAGATCCTTCAATACTCGATAAAACACCTGAAAGCAGGGAAGAAGAAGTTATACTTCAGACGCTGAAAAAAATATATTCTGAAGACCCACACAAGTGGCACAGGGTAGTTACTGAACTGAAGGGTATTTCGGAAGAAACAACCACAGGTGTGCACCGCCTCTACCAGATGCTGGAGAAAGGTGAACTTCTTGTTCCGGCAATAAATGTAAACGACTCGGTTACAAAATCGAAGTTTGACAACCTTTATGGATGCCGCGAATCACTTGCCGACGGACTCAAAAGAGCAATGGACGTTATGATAGCAGGCAAGGTTGTGGTTGTGTGTGGTTACGGAGACGTAGGCAAAGGGTGTGCAAAATCAATGAGAGCGTACGGTGCCCGTGTGATTGTGACTGAGATAGATCCAATATGCGCCTTGCAGGCTGCAATGGAAGGTTTTGAAGTTAAAACCGTTGAGGATACTCTCGACGAAGGCAATATCTACGTTACAGCAACGGGCAATTGCGATGTTATAACAATTGAGCATATGGAGAAGATGAAAGACCAGGCTATTGTTTGTAACATCGGTCATTTCGATAACGAAATTCAGGTTGACAAACTGAACAGCTATAAAGGAATCAAGAAAATAAACATAAAACCACAGGTTGACAAATATGTTTTCCCTGACGGGCATGCAATATATCTTCTTGCTGAAGGAAGGCTCGTTAACCTCGGCTGTGCCACAGGTCACCCATCGTTTGTGATGAGCAACTCATTCACCAACCAGACCCTCGCACAGATTGAGCTCTGGAAAAAGAATTACAAGGTTGGTGTTTACCGGCTGCCCAAACACCTCGATGAAGAGGTTGCCCGCCTTCACCTTGAACAACTTGGTGTTAAACTGACAAAACTCACTGACAAACAGGCTAAATATATTGGAGTCAGTAAAGAAGGCCCTTTCAAACCAGACCATTACAGGTATTAATAGACACTGAAATAAATTTCAGTGGTTCCATACATGGACATTAATTCCGTTGAAGGAAGTTTTATAATTTTTCAGAGGATATCTACCCGGCCCTGAGGCGGGTGAACCACCAGCAGGAAGAGCATACGACGTTCTGCATTGCGGACAAACAGCATAAATTCCATCAATATTGACCTTTATACTTAGATTGTTAACTGCAAAATCGTAAGGGCATGTTCTGTCGTAAGCATAAAATTGTGTTTCATCTGCCCTGTAAATTATAATACCATTCGAATCATAACCGGCAGCAGGAGCTCCAAGATTATTTGTTTTGTAAGTCACAATTACAGAATTAGTTGGTGCGTTAAGTGAAAGAAATTCAGGGTCATCCAGACTGATGTAAAAATCAACGTAAACATCTGGTATAACATCGTTCTTTTCCTTTGAACATGATAAATAAAGGATAGCAATTGACAGGATAAAGTTGTGCAACTTTTTTTCTGTAAAATCATTTAAGCCACGATTAATTTTTTGACACTTAGAGAAGTATCCGAAGGAAGAGGAGCATGCTCCTCTTCCTTCGGAGCGTTTTCTTTTTCCCATATCCAGAGAGGTTCCAT
>JAKPDL010000190.1 GCA_029552825.1 Bacteroidota bacterium | reverse complement strand
GGAAACAGCAGCATTAGCGACCGCTTTCTGTGGGACTTCAGGCGTACCCTCGCAGATATGTTTGCAGAAAATCATTATGGGGTAATCACTGAATACCTTCACAAATACGGAATAAAAACCTACGGAGAAGCCTCAGGCGTCTCACTCGAAATACTTGAAGACGCGCTGCTTTGCAAAAAGAATGTGGATATCCCGATGGGAGAGTTCTGGTACAGGGCTCTTCATCCCGAACTGATGTATTACCAGGATGTGAGGGGTGCAGCCTCTGCAGCACATATCTACGGAAAAAACATAGTGGCTGCCGAATCATTTACCGGCGGCGGATATGAATCGCCCAATACCCTCAAGACAATAGCCGATTACTGGTTCACACAGGGCATTAACAGGATAGTCTTTCACACCTCAGCCCACCAGCCGCTCGACACAAAACCAGGAAATACCATGGTCGGTACCCATATAAACCGGAACATTACCTGGGGAGAGTTAGCAAAACCCTTCAACGATTACCTTGCCCGCGTCTCATATATGCTTCAACAGGGGACCTTCGTAGCCGACCTGCTTTATCTACTCGACGAAGGAGCCCCCTCAACAATGCCAATATGGGGAACAGGCCTGAAACCCGTGCCACCTGATGGATATGACTACGACTACATCAACGCCGAGGCGCTGATAAACCGGCTTAATGTATCTTCTGATGGACGTCTGGTCCTCCCTGACGGGACGAGCTACTCGGTTCTCATCCTTCCCGAAACCCGCAAAATGACACTACCGGTTCTCAGAAAAATAAGGGAACTCGTGCTCGCCGGCGCTACAGTCATCGGTCCGCGACCCGAACAGACGCCAGGCCTTGCAGAATACCCGGAATCGGAGAAAGTCCTTAAAAATATTGCAATGGAAATATGGGGCGACCTCGATGGTATAAGCAGAACAAGGCGAACCGCCGGAAAAGGCCGTGTATTCTATGGTACACCTTTAAAAAATGTACTGGAGATCCGCGATATCAAACCCGATGTTGAATATGACAGACCCCTTGATACAGAAATCAACTGGATCCACCGCAGGACAGGAGATTCAGATATTTACTTCATTGTAAATTCGTCAGACAAACCGTGTGAAATTAATGTAAGCTTTCGCGTTTCGGGGATGGAACCTGAGAAATGGGATCCTGTTAACGGAGAAACAGGTCCAGCAGGTTATTTTGTAACTGGCAACCGTACTGTTGTCCCGCTTAGCCTTGAAGGGAAACAGTCAACATTCATCGTTTTCAGGAATAAAACCGAAAGAAATGAAAGAGTTATTGAGGAGCCTCCTGCCACACTCATGGCTGTGCTTTCAGGGCCATGGGAAGTAACTTTCCCTGCAGGGTTGGGTGCACCCGGTAAAATTACGCTCGATACTCTCTACTCACTGTCGCTCCATAATGATGATGGCGTAAAATATTTCTCAGGTACAGCCACTTACCGGACTACTTTCAAAGTTCCAGGTAGATGGCTCAAAAACAATCCTCTCCTGCTGCTCGACCCGGGTAAAGTATGCGACATTGCGGAAGTATCGGTAAACGGCTCTCCTTATGAGGTAATATGGACACGGCCATATGCTGCAAATATCACAGGCCTTCTCAGAAAAGGGATAAATACCATAGAAATAAAAGTAACCAACCAGTGGACTAACAGGCTGGCTGGTGACGCAAAACTTCCTCCTGACAAAAAAGTACTCAAATCGCAGATATTTGTCAGGCCGGGAATTATTAACGAATCTGGTCTTATTGGACCTGTAAGAATCATAAGAATTTCAGAATAAAATCTTCAGACATGAAAACTCATAAATTAATTACTGTTATTTTTTTAACAATCTGTTTTTTACCTGGAATTTTTTCCCAGCAGAATGCCCCACCAAAACTGGTTGCAGGCATACCGGTAAATTATGATGAGGCGCTGGTTGGCTCATACACTCTGCCTGAGCTTCTTGTAACCCTGAATGGCAAAAAGGTCAGGAATACCAAGATGTGGTACAATGTGCGCCGGCCCGAAATTGTAAGGATGTTTGAAGAGCTTGAATACGGTAAAACTCCAGGCAGACCTGCAGACATGTCATTTAATGTGTTCGACAAAGGAACACCTGCTCTTGACGGTAAAGCCATCAGAAAACAGGTAACGGTATATTTTACCGGCGACACATCAAAATATAAAATGGACATACTCATTTATCTGCCGGCTGGAGCTTCAGGGCCTGTTCCGCTTTTCCTTAACCTCGGTTTTATGCCCAACAATACAATAACTGATGATCCAGGTATAAAACCAGGTTACATGTGGAGCAGGGATGGCAAAAGGATACCTGCAAAAGCCGGCAGTTTCGGAAGAATGAATGTTGACCTGTTTCTATCGAACGGTATAGGCTTTGCCAGCATAAATTATGCTGATATAGAGCCCGATTTCGCCGATGGCTACAAATACGGCATCAGGGGTTATTACCTGAAGCCAGGGCAGAAATATCCTGCCGATGATGAATGGGGAGCCATAGCCGCATGGTCATGGGGGCTCAGCAGGGCAATGGATTATTTCGAAACGGATCCTCAGATAGATTCAAAGAAGGTTATTCTGTTTGGGGTTTCGAGGCTCGGAAAAACAGTTTTATGGACAGGAGCGCGCGACACCCGCTTCGGCATGGTTATAGCCAGCTGTTCGGGCGAAGGAGGAGCAGCATTATCGCGACGTGAATATGGGGAGAACATAAAACACATGACCGATTCCACAAGGTATTTTTATCAGTTCTGTGGCAACCGCAGGAAATTTGCCGACGACCCGTCGTCATGCCCGATTGATGCACATATGCTAGTGGCACTCGTAGCACCCCGGCCCCTCCTTCTTCAGACAGGCGAAACAGATTACTGGTCCGACCCGAAAGGCGAATTCCTTGCTGCTGTGGCATCTGAACCCGTCTGGAAACTGCTGGGAAAAAAAGGTCTGGGTACAGATGTTATGCCCCCTGCAGGTAAATCAATACTTAACGACCTGGGCTATTATATGCACGCAGGAGGCCATGGGGCTATGCCTGACGATTATCAAATTTTTATAAAATTTATCAGAAAACACTTTTTCGGGGAAAAAATAGAGTGATTATTAAATACTCTATCAATGTTTTCAGAATTATGTTGTCATAATCAATATGTTATAAGAATGATTATTTAGATGAAAATAAATTTACATGATTTTAACTATTTAATTGCAAACCTTTACCTTTGTTGCGGATTAAGGTAAATTCTGAGTTTGATTTTTGTTTTTACCCTTTAACCGGGGAAAGGGTAATTAATTATATGCTTCAGAATTAACCAAAAGCAGTGGTTTAACTTTTAGGTCAATGAAAAAGGCGCCTTTTGATGATAAATTGAACGATAAGCTCTTAAAAATCCTGGAAGAGGAGCGGGCTTCAAGGAAAGCAATTCAGGAGAGTGAAACAAAATTCAGGACACTTTTTGAATCAGCCATCGATGCCATCTTCATAATGGATGACGACAAGTTCATCGACTGCAATCAGTCAACCTTGAAAATTTTTGGATGCTCAAGCCATCCAGAAATACTTGGTCTTCCACCCTATGAATTTTCCCCACCATTGCAACCCGACGGAAGGGATTCCCGTGAAAAAGCGCTGGAAATGATTAACAGAGCATTTAATGGTGAAAATCTCAGGTTTTACTGGAAACATGCAAAAAAAGACGGTACTGCTTTTGATGCAGAAGTAACCCTCAACAGGTTTATGGTCAATGATAAATATTACCTTCTCGCAATAGTCAGAGATATTGATGAAATAACAGCTATACAGGAAAAACTCCACCTGAGTGAGGAGAGATATCGACTGATTTCGGAAGTAGCTTATGATTATATGTTCTCTGCAATAGTTAAAGATGACAATACTTTTGACCTTGATTGGGTGGCTGGGGCGTTTGAAAAAATTACCGGTTACACTTTCGAAGAATTTAAAGCAATTGGTGGGTGGCAGTCAACAGTACATCCAGAGGATATGGAAACTGCAAAACATAATTTTGAACTGCTTAAGAGAAACCGAAAAGTAATTTCGGAGTTACGAAGAATTAAGAAAAATGGTGATATTGTATGGGTTAAATTTTATGCACATCCCGTTTTTGATGAGGCAAATAAAAAACTTATCAGAATATACGGAGCTGTACAGGATATAACTGAAAGAAAAAATGCTGAGTTTGCCCTCAAACAACTTGAAGAAAACTTTCACCGCTCAATAGCTGAATCACCCCTCGGCATCAGAATAGTAACACCTGAAGGAGTAACAGTTTATGCCAACAAATCGTTTCTCGATATTTTCGGTTACAGGAATATTGAAGAATATGATCTTACCCCATCAATTGAAAAATATACCACCGCGAGTTATTCTCAGCACGTGTTAAGGAAAGAAAAAAGAAGAATTGGTGAGGACGTTCTTGACTACGAAATTAGTATCAGAAGAAAAGATGGGGAAATAAGAGATTTAAAAGTAATAAGAAAAGAAATACTCTGGAACGGTAAAAAGCATTTTCAGGTTATTTACCAGGACATTACTGAACAGAACAATCTTACCCGGGAACTTATTGCAGCAAAAGAAAAAGCAGAAGAAAGCAACAGGCTTAAAACTGCATTCCTGCAGAATGTGTCACATGAGATAAGAACTCCGATGAACTCTATCATGGGATTTATGGAACTTTTGAAAAACCCAAACATGCTTCGTGAAGAGAGGGAAAGCTTCATAAGAATGATTCAGGAAAGTGGTGAGCGACTTCTCAGAACTATCAATGATATCATAGAAATCTCCAAAATTGAAACAGGGATAGTTGACGTAAGGGTTACAACTGAAGATTTGTATAGCATCATTCAGTATCACTATAATTTTTTCAGACATCAGGCAGAAGAAAAAGGCCTTGCTTTCCTTCTCTCGTTCCCGGATGACCTGAAAGATTGTAAAATAAAAGTTGACAGATTTAAACTCGACGGAATTCTTATTAACCTCATAAGCAATGCCATAAAATTTACAAAAAAAGGATTTGTTGAACTGGGCTGCTATCAGGAAGGTGATAATATGATATTCTTTGTCAGGGATTCTGGCACTGGAATTCCGGAAGAAAAACAGAAAGCTGTTTTTGAACCATTTGTTCAGGCAAATATGGATATCTCAAGACCATACGAAGGTTCAGGACTGGGTCTGTCAATAACACGTGCGTATGTAAAGATGTTGAAAGGAATATTATGGCTTGAATCGAAGGAAAATGTGGGTAGCACATTCTATTTCTCAATACCAGTTTATTCTGAAACAAAAATTACAGAGATAACAACCGAACCAGCCTCAGCAGAAAAAGAAGTGCACGAACCAGGATCTTCCATGAAAATATTAATCGCTGAGGATGATGATGCAAGTTACCTTTTCCTGAAAACACTTCTTGACAGATTGGGAATTAAAGAAATACGGGCAAAAAACGGAATAGAAGTTCTCGAAATAATGAAAAACCATGAGGATATTTCAATTATACTGATGGATCTTAAGATGCCCCTGATGGATGGATTTGAAGCAACCAGAAAAATAAGAGAATTTAACACTACCATTCCCATAATTGCCCAAACAGCGCTTGCATTCCCATCCGACAGCGAAAGAGCACTTAATGAAGGATGTAATGATTATATTGCAAAACCAATCGACAGAAACGAACTTCTTGCCTTGATTAAGAAATATTCTGCTCAGCGTTAAGCACCCGTTATTATCTTACAATTTATAATATTATCCCAAAATTTCCATTTTCAACTTTTGGAAATATTGAAAATCAACTATTTTTGCACTGTATTTACTGCCCAGGAAATGTTTGATGATCTTTACCTGTATTTAGTAAAGAAATACAAATTTACTCAAAAGCTTGTAACTGCTTTATTGCTGGCAGTTCTGTCAATATTTCCGGGCAAAGCTTTTTCACAAAACATATACGATACACTACATAAAAAACCTGAAAGATTTGTAATTGTATCGGACGATAACTATCCACCATTTATTTTCAGGGATGAAGACGGAAACCTGACCGGTTTGCTCATTGATGAATGGAACCTGTGGCAGAAAAAAACCGGTACACTTGTAGAGTGGCTGGCAACCGACTGGAATAAGGCACTCGAAATAATGCGTTCGGGTGGCGCCGACGTAATTGAAACAGTATTCTATACTGAAGAAAGAGCCATGTGGCTGGCATATTCCAGACCGTATGTTCAAATTCCCGTTCCGGTATACTTTCATCGTAACCTGAGCGGAATATCAGATATCTCAACGCTCAAAGGTTTTACCATCGGTGCCAAGGCAGGAGACGCTGTTATTGAATATCTCAGAAAAAATGGAATAACCACCATCGCCGAATATCCGAGCTATGAAGCCATAATAAATGATGTAGTTGCAGGTAATTTGAAAGTGTTTACAATTGATGAACCTCCTGCACTTTATTATTTATACAAAAAAAACATCGACAGAGAATTTCGTCAGGCTGAAATTTTATATACAGGAGCCTTTCACCGGGCTGTTCTCAAAGGAAATGAGAATATTCTGGAATATATTGAAAACGGTTTTAACCTGATATCTTCCACTGAGAGAAAAAAGCTATATGACAGATGGATGGGCAAGCCTCTTGTGAGACCGGAATATTACAGGTACACATTACTTGCTCTCCTTATATTTTTAGGTATCTCAGGCACTCTCCTTTTGTTCACATATTTCCTGAGAAGAGAGGTAAGAAGAAAAACAGAACAGTTGAACAAGGCAATGGATGACCTGAAAAAAGCTGAAGCAAGGTGGAAATTCGCAATTGAAAGTACAGAGCAGGGATTATGGGACTGGAACGTTCAGACAGGAGAAGTTTTCTTTTCGAAAAAGTGGAAAAATATGCTGGGTTATGAAGAGGATGAAATTACCAATTCCCTGAGCGAATGGGAGAAAAGGGTCCATCCGGATGATTTAAAACAGGTATGGGAAGAGATTGAAAAGCATTTCAGGGGCGAAACAGATATTTATACAAACGAGCACCGGCTATTATGCAAAGATGGAAAATACAAATGGGTCCTCGACAGAGGCAAGGTTATTGAATTTACCGGCGATGGGAAACCCCTGAGAATGATAGGAACACACACAGATATCTCCAGGAAAAAAGAGGAAGAAAAAATTCTTCTTGAAAAAGAAGCTCTGTACAGATTCCTGTTTGAACATAACCCGGCCCCGATGCTTATTTATGAAAAGGGAACTTTGAATATCCTGGCCGTTAATGAGGCTTTATGCAGCAATTATGGTTATACTCCAGCTGAACTTCAGAATATGAGACTTCATGAGCTTGTTGTTGAGAACGAACGTGAAACACTTATTGAGCGGGCTGCAAAAGTAAAAGGTTATTCATTTTCCGGAGAATGGCATGTC
>JAKPDL010000187.1 GCA_029552825.1 Bacteroidota bacterium | reverse complement strand
GTAAAAGTCAAATTAGGTGAAAACTATGTACATCCAGATGATCCTGATCATTATATAAGCCTGATACAGTTGTGGAACAGGGAGACACTCCTTGCCGAAGTACGTTACACTGCCGGCGCATACGGTAATAAGCCCGGACATTTTGAAGTGGGATTCTATATTGTGGCTCCAGAAGTCAATATGAACCTATCTGCCATGTCGGTATGTACAAAACACGGTCTCTGGCAAAGTGATGACAAACCTGTGGAGGTTATATAACTGGCATCCGGTTTGTTAATATAATAATGTAAAATACCTCAGGGGTGAGGTTTTTATTATCTTTGTATGCTTTTTTATTCAGTTTCGTAAATGGCAAAGGAAGAAAAAGAAAAGAAAGAAAAAAAGAAGAATAGCTGGCGCGAAAAGTACAGGTTTACTATTTATAACGACACAACTTTTGAAGAAGTCTGGAAAATCAGGCTTACCCGTTATAATGCATTCCTGGTGGTATCTTTTATTGTCCTTTTTATAATTGGTTCAACGGTTTCTCTTATTGCATTCACCAACCTCAGGGAATTTATACCTGGTTATCCTGACTCTGAGATGCGCCGCAATATACTTATGAATGCTATCAGGCTTGATTCGCTTGAGCGGGAGCTCGATCTGAGAGACAAGTATTTTGCAAACCTGAATGCAATAATTTCAGGGAAACAGCCAGTTGATATACTCGCCACACCCGATACTGGGAAAAAATACAGCAACATTCAGTTTTCAAGCATACCTGAAGTTGAAACACTTAAAACAGAAATCGAAAAAGAAGAGCGATTTAACCTTACTTTACCGCGGCTGACTGAGCCTGCCGGACTTGCAGGGTTGCATTTTTTCCCGCCTGTGAAAGGTATAATTACTGCAAAATTTGATCCGCGTGCAAAACATTTCGGTGTTGATATAGTTACCAGGCCAAAGTCACCTGTGATGGCTGCTCTGGATGGCACGGTAGTATTTACCGGATGGACAATGGAAACCGGCTATGTTATACAGATTCAGCACAGTAACAATTTAATTACTGTGTACAAGCACAATGCTTCTCTTTTAAAGGAAAACGGCGATTATGTGAGAGCGGGAGAAGCAATATCGGTGGTAGGAAGTTCCGGAGAAATGTATACGTCAGGCCCTCATCTGCACTTTGAAATATGGTACAAGGGAATACCTCTCGATCCGGAAAAACACGTTCTCTTTTAAGTAGCAAATAAATTCACTCTGCAATGCTGAAACCCAAACGGATAGCAATTTTAGGGTCGACAGGATCGATTGGCACACAGGTACTGGACATCATTTCAAGATACCCTGGCAGATTCAGACCGGAAGTCCTTACCTGCAAGAGCAGTGCTGATTTGCTGATAGAACAGGCACGGAGATACAAACCAGCCAGAGTGGTTATTGCAAATAAATCACTTTATGCAAGGGTCAAAGATGGACTGAAAGACCTTCCTGTTGAAGTGATGGCAGGTAATGAAGAACTGGAGTATGCTGCCACTCTGGATGAAATCGACATGGTTGTGGCAGCGATGGTTGGATATGCAGGAATGAAACCGGTTCTTGCCGCAGTAAAAGCGGGTAAGAATATCGCCCTTGCAAACAAGGAGACACTCGTTGTAGCAGGTGAACTAATTTTAAAAGAAGCATCAAAAACGGGAAGCAAGATAGTACCAATAGATTCTGAACATTCGGCTATTTTCCAGTGCCTTGAGGGTGAAAATAAAAAGTCGGTTGAAAAGATAGTTTTGACTGCTTCGGGAGGTCCCTTTCTTGGCTATTCCTATGAACAGCTTCAGAATGTTACAGCAGCTGAAGCACTGAAACACCCAAACTGGGATATGGGGGATAAAATTACAATTGATTCAGCCACATTAATGAATAAAGGACTTGAGGCTATTGAAGCAAAATGGCTTTTTAACCTGCCCCCTGAGAAGATTGAGGTTGTTATACATCCTCAGTCTGTAATTCATTCACTTGTTTATTTCTATGATGGTTCGGTGAAAGCCCAGATGGGGGTGCCTGACATGAGAATCCCAATACTTTATGCACTCAGCTATCCGGAACGCCTGCAGTCGGACCTTCCCCGCCTTGACCTTTACAAATATGAAAACCTTACTTTTAAGGAACCCGATAGGAAAATTTTCCGTAACCTGCCGCTTGCTTTTGAAGCTCTGAAAACAGGCGGAAACATGCCATGCATACTCAATGCTGCCAATGAAGTGGCAGTACACGGGTTCCTCGAAGGAAAAACAGGCTTCCTTCAGATGCCCGATGTGGTTGAACATGCAATGTCAAAAACTCCTTTTGTGGCAGATATAACCCTGGAAATACTCGAGGCTTCAGATTATGAAAGCAGGGAGAGAGCAAAAGACTATTTAAACCAAAAATTTTAGAAAAATGACAATCTTAATTAAGATACTGCAATTTGTTTTAAGTCTGTCGATTTTAGTAATTATCCACGAATTAGGGCATTTTATATTTGCAAAATTCTTCAAGACACGTGTCGAGAAATTCTATCTGTTCTTTAATCCATGGTTTTCAATTTTTAAATTCAAAAAAGGAGAAACGGAATACGGGCTGGGCTGGCTGCCACTTGGGGGTTATGTTAAAATTTCAGGGATGATCGACGAATCGCTCGACCGCGAACAATTGAAACAACCTCCTCAACCATGGGAATTCAGAGCAAAACCAGCCTGGCAGAGATTGTTGATTATGACAGGCGGAGTACTTTTCAATTTCCTGCTGGCATTTTTTATATACGTATCTATACTTTACGCCTGGGGCGAAACTTACCTGCCAACTTCAAACGTCAAATACGGCATAGTTACCGATAGCGTTGGTTATTCAATTGGTCTGCGTAACGGAGATAAAATCCTTTCTGTAGATAATCAGTATATTGATAATTTTTATCAGATATCCAAAGAGATTATTCTCAATAATAGAAGTACAATACAGGTTGAGAGAGAAGGCAAAGTAATAAATATTCAAATTCCCAAAGAATATATCAGAAAAGCTATTAAAGGCGGAGGGCATATTGATGCCAGAATTCCTTTCAGCCCTTTTATAGTTAGCGGATTTGGCAAAACATCACCTGCAAAGGAGGCTGGTGTTATGGTGGGAGATGAAATTATAGGTGCTGATAGTATAAAATTCTCATTCTTTGATGAATTCCAGAACTACCTTCTTAAGAATAAGGACCGTATTATTACACTTAACATCCTTCGTAATGGTGAGAATATCAATATCCCTGTTAAACCTACACCTGCCGGCAGGCTTGAAGTTGCAAGAACTTACGAAAATATTTTTGAGTATAAAACCATAAAATATAGTTTTATTGAATCAATCCCGGCCGGAATTAAACTGGGTATTACAACCATAGGAGATTACCTCAAGCAGTTTAAACTCATATTTTCAAAAGAAGCAAAAGGTTATGAGTCACTTGGAGGATTTATTACAATCGGAAGAATATTTCCTGAAGTATGGAACTGGCATGCATTCTGGAATCTTACTGCTTTCCTGTCGATTATCCTTGCTATAATGAATATATTACCCATCCCGGCACTCGATGGCGGTCATGTATTGTTTCTTACATACGAAGTTGTGACAGGAAGAAAGCCCAGTGATAAGTTTCTTGAATATGCTCAGATAACTGGAATGATAATACTTTTTGCATTGCTGATATACGCCAACGGAAACGATATTATAAAACTTATCAGAAAATAGTGTGAATAATAGTTTGTTTTTAATAAAGTAATTGTAACTTTGTAAGGACTTAAAATTTTACAGAAATGGGAAAGATTGGACCTTTGGAGATAGTTTTAATACTTCTTATTGTGGTACTTCTTTTCGGAGGCCGGAAGATTCCTGAACTGATGAAAGGACTTGGACAGGGTCTGAAAGAGTTCAAGAAGGCTTCAAAGTATGACCCGGAAGAAGAAAAGAAAGAACAGGTTAACAAGGATTAATTTTCCAGGCAAGATATACCTGTAGTAAACCGTAAAGGTTAAGGATAAGTTTTTGAGCAATAGAACATTCCTGATGTTCTATTTTTCTTTTATCTGGCAAACAAAACTTATTCTAGAGGTTCATATTTCTGATTCCGCCTCACAGGGACAAAACCTGCTTCCCTTATTATTTCCTGAATATCTGCTGCATTGAACCTGTTAGTATTTCCTGCGGCACTTACAACGTTTTCTTCCATCATAACAGAGCCAAGGTCGTTGGCACCTGCATGAAGCGATAACATAGCTGTCTCTTTGCCAACGGTAAGAAGCGATGCCTGAATATTCGGTATATTGTTCAGAACAATTCTGCTGATAGCCACAAGCCTGATATATTCTGTTGCATTGATATTGTTCTTTATGCCCATTTCTTTTGCAAGGCGTGTGTTCTTATCCTGAAACGGCCATGGAACAAATGTAATGAAACCGAAGGTGCCCTCAGGTTTTTCTGACTGCACCTGACGCAGGTGAATGAGATGCATAATCCTTTCCTCACGCGTCTCAATGTGTCCTGCCATCATTGTTGAGGAAGTGGGTAAATTAAGCCTGTGTGCTTCCCTCATCACATCGAGCCATTCCACCACTTTTGCTTTTGCTGGTGAAACAATTCTTCTGACTCTCTCCGATAGAATTTCGGCACCTGCCCCGGGCAAACTGTCAAGCCCTGAATCAATGAGCTCCTTCAATACTTCAGCATAGGTCATTTTTTCTTTCTTCGAAAGGTAAACTATTTCCGGCGGACCAAGAGCATGAAGTTTGAGTGAGGGAAACTCCTTTTTCAGTGAAATGAAAAGATTCTTATAAAAAGATAAATCGAGATCAGGATTCATGCCCCCCTGCAGCAATATTTGATCCCCGCCAAGACTGAATAATTCGTTGATTTTCTGTCTGTATTCATCCATTGTTGTAACGTACGCATCGGCCGAATCTTTCCTGCGACAGAAGTTGCAGAAAAGGCATTGAGAAAAGCATATGTTGGTAATGTTGATATTCCGGTCTATTATCCAGCCTACCCTGTTGCCAGGATGAAGCTGTTTCCTTATTTCATCGGCAATAAAAACCAGCATTGATAGAGGAGCCTCATTGTAAAGTATAACACTCTCTTCAAAGGTCAGCGGCTCACATGCAAGAGCTTTCCTGTATAACGATTCAAGATTTTGCACTTCAGTAAATTTCTTATTCTTTCAGGTTAAACACTTAAAATACGGTCTGAATACAAAGGTATATCTTTCAGATTTAGCCTGTAAATTTTTTGATTAACTTTACGCTCTCTTTCAGAAGTTTAATTTATGAAGATTCAAATAAGAGCTGTTTCTCAAATATCTCCCGATCAATCGGTTATATGTATTGTTGGTAAGGACGAAATACCTTCTCATATTGTTCTTAACCGGAGCGAAAAAGAATATGCACTCAGGAGGCTCAGTGAAAATGATGAATATGTCTTTGTTAATTCTTATTACAAGTGTACATATTTTGTAAAGGCGAATACAGAACTTCCGCACTTTATGATGCTGGAAGAGATCAGGAAAAGAGCCTCATCAATGAAGCAGCTTATAAGGGCGAATAATCACACGGAAATTGTTATAACTTCAGAAGGATTATCAGAAGATGTCAGTGAAGCTTTCGCTGAAGGATTCATATTGAGTATTTATTCATTCCGAAAATACAAGACGAAAGAAGAAGAAAAGGAAAAAGGTAGATATCCGCAAAAAATATTGCTTCATAACATAAAGAATAAAGATAAAGTTCTGTGGTTAAGTGCTTTATGTGAGGCGGTATATATGGTGAGGGATCTTATCAACGAACCTCCAAATTTTCTTAATGCGCCTGCACTTGCAAGGGAGATAAAGAAGATTGGCAATTCAGCTGGTTTTACAGTAGAAGTGCTCAATAAAGGTAAGATAGAAGCACTTAAAATGGGAGGATTACTGGCTGTTAATCGTGGAAGTATTGACCCTCCGGTATTCTGCATTCTTGAATGGGAACCTGAAGGAAAAGTAAATAACCGGCCGCTGGTTCTTGTTGGCAAAGGTGTCATTTACGACACAGGAGGGCTGAATATTAAAACCGGTGAAAACATGTCGCAAATGAAAGCCGACATGGCAGGAGCTGCAACAGTTGCAGGTATTATGTATGTAATGGCAAAGTGCAATATTCCGCTTCATGTAATTGGACTTGTACCTGCCACTGATAACCGGCCGGGAGGTAATGCCTACCTGCAGGGCGATATCATAACAATGTTCAATGGTACAACGGTTGAAATCGGAAATACCGATGCTGAAGGGAGGCTTATTCTTGCCGATGCCTTAAGTTATGCAGGAAAATACAAACCTGAACTGATAATTGATATTGCCACACTTACAGGTTCTGCTGCCATGACTTTCGGAAACAAGGCAATAGCTGTAATGGGAAATGCAGATGAGAAATATTTTAAACTTCTGGAAGAAGCGGGAAATATGGTATATGAAAGGGTGGCAAGACTTCCTTTCTGGGATGATTATAAAGAAATGCTCAAGTCGGATGTTGCAGACATAAAGAATGTTGGAGGACGTGAAGCAGGTGCCATAACTGCTGGAAAATTTCTGGAATCTTTTACAGAATATCCTTTGATTCATCTCGACATAGCAGGTACCGGAATACTGAAAAAGGATGATTATTACAGAATTAAGGAAGGTCCGGGATCGGGACTGAGATTACTTGCTGTTTTTCTGAAATGGCTTGCATCTGAAATGGAAAAAAGATAATAAACAACGATGGAAAATAAACCGGTTATAGTTGGAATTACTCAGGGCGATATTAACGGAATAGGTTATGAGGTAATTATTAAGTCGCTGCTTGACAATACTATATTTGATATGATAGTTCCGGTGGTTTATGGCTCACCGAAGGTGGCTGCCTATCACCGGAAGGCACTAAACATAGAGAATTTCAGTTTTAATCTCGTTAAAAGCCCTGCTGAAGCACATCATAAGCGTGCAAATATCATCAACTGCCTTGGAGATGATGTACGTGTTGAACTTGGCAAGCTAACCGCGCATGGTGGAGAAGCAGCTTTCATAGCTCTTGAGCGGGCTGTTGATGATCTCAAGGCAGGGAAAATAGATGTTCTGGTAACAGCCCCTATTAACAAAAACAATATTCAATCAGATAAATTCAGATTCCCTGGTCATACCGATTACCTGAAATCGAAATTCGGTGTTGATGACGTACTCATGTTTATGATAAGTGAAAGCATGAGAATCGGCGTTGTCACAGGTCATGTTCCTTTGAATAAAGTCTCTGAACTTCTGACAGTTGAACTTATTCTGGGAAAACTGAGACTTATGAACAGGTCACTCCTGGTTGATTTTGCAATACGAAAACCATGTATTGCTGTTCTCGGGCTTAATCCTCATGCAGGTGATAATTCACTTCTGGGAAATGAAGAAACAGAAAAGATCATTCCGGCTATAGAAAAAGCCCGTAATGAAGGTATAATGGCTTTTGGCCCGTTTTCAGCAGATGGATTTTTCGGTGCCGGGATGTTTAAAAAGTTCGATGGTATTCTGGCAATGTATCATGATCAGGGACTTGTACCTTTCAAGGCTCTTTCATTTGAAACCGGAGTTAATTTCACTGCAGGATTACCTGTTGTGAGGACATCTCCTGCCCACGGAACTGCTTTCAGCATTGCTGGAAAAGGAGAAGCTTCTGAAAACTCATTCCGTCAGGCTCTTTATCTTGCATGTGATATTTACAGGAACAGGAAAATGTATGAGGAAATCTCAAAGAATCCTTTGAAGCATCAGGAGGTTGAAGCTCACCCGGAACATGTTGATGAACTGCCACCGGAATTACCGGAAATGAACAATTCGGATCTGCTTTTATGATAGATTACATTAAAGGTACTGTAAAAGAACTCTCACCTGCCCATGTAACCGTTGAAACGGCAGGTGTTGGATACTTTATCAGCATTTCACTCAATACCTACTCAAAGCTTGAGAACAGGAGTGAGGTTAAGATTCTTATACATGAGGTAATAAGAGAGGACGCACATCAGCTTTTCGGCTTTGCCGATGAAGAAGAAAGAAATATTTTCCGGAACCTGATTTCTGTTTCTGGCATTGGCGCTAATACCGCCAGGATGGTCCTTTCTTCACTCACGCCTTCAGAAGTCGAAAAAGCTATCGCAGAATCAGACGTCAATATACTAAAGGGTGTAAAAGGGATCGGTCTCAAGACAGCACAGAGAATAATAGTTGACCTCAGGGATAAGATAGGCAAACAGGCATCAGCTGCTGAAATATTCGCATCGGAGGACAATAGAAAGCGTGATGAAGCGTTATCTGCATTAGTAATGCTTGGTTTTGCCAGAGGCGCAGTTATTAAAGTCCTTGACAGACTGATGAAGGAAAATAAGAATCAGACAGTTGAGGAACTTATTAAAAATGCGCTGAAAAACTTGTAGTAAAATTTGAGGCCGGCCGGTTCATATATAAATCTGAAAGAGATTTCAGGTATACTGCTTGCTGCAATTGTTTTAATAGTTTCAAAACCTGCAGCGGCACAGGTATTGCCTGCGCAGGACACTGCTGGAAAATCAATACTTAAAATAAAAGATATCTCTGGTATCCCATGGGAGTATCCTTCACGTTCACCTCTTTTCCTCGACCTGCCTAAAAACATTTCTTCAACAGCTGTTTATGACCCCGACAGAAATGAATATATAATTTATCAGAAAGTCGGACCTTTCAATTACCGTACTCCGGTAAGGATGAGCCCTGAGGAATATAGAAAGTATGAATTTGAAAGGAGGATGAGAGAGTACTGGAACATGAGGCTCTCGGGAGATGAAACAGGCTACAGGTCGTCAATTATACCTCAGATAGAAATTGGTGGTGAAGCCTTCGATAAAATTTTTGGCAGTAATGTTATAAATATTGTTCCACAGGGTTCGGCAGAACTAATTTTTGGCATAAACATCTCCCGCACTCAGAATCCTACTCTTTCCGAGAAGTTGAGAACTATACCGACATTCGATTTCAAGGAAAAAATCCAGATGAATGTTACGGGGACAATTGGCGATAAGCTTCAGCTGGGGGTCAATTATAATACTGAGGCGATGTTCGAGTTTGAAAACAGAACAAAACTTCAGTATGCCGGTAAAGAGGATGAGATAATTAAAAAAGTGGAAGCAGGCGATGTTACCCTGCCGCTTACCGGTACTCTCATTACAGGCAGTTACAGCCTCTTCGGACTGAAAACGGAGATGCAGTTCGGTAAGCTTACTGTAACTAC
This sequence comes from Bacteroidota bacterium, assembly GCA_029552825.1. Taxonomy (GTDB): domain Bacteria; phylum Bacteroidota; class Bacteroidia; order Bacteroidales; family VadinHA17; genus LD21. The sequence continues at coordinate 73,900 of JAKPDL010000187.1, read as the reverse complement.
AGTAATGTCGCAGCAGAAAGGTGAATCGTCGGTTTTAGAGGTTAAAGGGGGCGCACAGCTTAGCACATTCGACATACCTGCTGATGAATACGAGGCTAACAGGCATTTTTTCCTCTCCCAATATTTCAGGGACATTTTCGATGATGCCATGAAAAATTTGCCGGTCATAAGTTCAGGCATAAACATCGAAAGGATAGAAGTGTGGATCACAAATAAGACCAGCAGGTTTGAGGAAGGAAGCAACAGAAACATAGTAGCCTTTATGGACCTTGGTGAGAATGCTTCCCATATATACAATAAGGTTCCTGCTTTTCAGGCAAAGCCTGGTGCCAAACCCAATCCCGATAATTCGGTAAACAACCTGTATGATGAATTGGTAAACAATTATCCTGATGTAAGAGAAACAGACAGGATTACAGATGCTTTCAGCAGCCTGTACCCTGATTTTCAGATAGGAAGAGATTTTGAGAAAATAGAAAATGCGAGAAAGCTGAGCGAAAGGGAGTATACTCTGAACAAACAACTTGGATTTATATCCCTTAATACAGCTCTTAATACTGACGAAGTACTGGCCGTGGCTTTCGAGTATACAATGAATGGACAGGTTTATAGGGTGGGCGAATTTTCAACCGATGGAATAAATGCACCTAAAGCACTTATAGTTAAATTATTAAAAGGAACCACACTAAGCCCGCGACTACCTACCTGGAAGCTGATGATGAAAAACATCTATTCAATAGGAGCCGGCAGGGTTGAAAGAAAGAATTTTGAGCTTCAGGTTCTTTATCAGGACGATAAAACCGGTAATGCTATAAATTATATCCCCGAAGGAAATCTCTCAAATAAGATTCTGCTGCAGGTCCTTCGGCTTGATAACCTTAATTCCCAGCTCGACAGGGAGCCCGATGGAGTTTTTGATTTTATAGAGGATGCTACAATAATGTCGGCAAGGGGTAGAATAATTTTCCCGGTTAATGAACCTTTCGGGAGTTATCTCCGGAAGCAGTTTAATGATCCGAAAATTGCAGATAAATATGTTTTTCAGGAACTTTACGACTCAACTCAAACTATAGCAAGGCAGATAGCTGAAAAGAACAAATTCAGGCTCGTAGGTCAATATTCTTCTGCCTCCGGTTCAGAAATACAGCTGAATGCCACAAGTATCCCGCAGGGTGCTGTTAAAGTGACTGCAGGAGGTGTTGTGCTTACTGAAAACATTGATTATACGGTTGACTACAATCTCGGAACGGTGAGAATAATAAATCAGGCCCTCATCGATTCTGAAACACCCATTCAGGTATCCCTTGAAAGTAACCAGTTTTTCGGTTTTCAGACAAAGACACTTGTTGGAACACATCTGGATTACAGGATATCAGAGAATTTCAATATTGGAGGTACGATATTGCATCTTAACGAAAGGCCCTTTACCCAGAAAGTAAATTTCGGAGAAGAGCCAATTTCAAACACAATCTGGGGTATGAATGCCTCATACAGGTCGCAGTCGCAATTACTTACCAACCTGGTTGATAAACTGCCGTTTCTTAACACGAAGGCCCCGTCGGCAATTTCATTTTTTGGAGAATTTGCAAATCTTATTCCGGGCCATTCAAGGGCTATTTCAAGTGCTGGTAATTCTTATATTGATGATTTTGAGGCAAGTGAAATACCTCTTGATCTGAAATCGTTCAATGCATGGTCAATTGCGAGCATACCACAGGGTCAGGATCAGCTATTCCCTGAGGCGAGGCTCAATAATAATCTGGCGAGCGGATTTAACAGGGCCCGTCTTGCATGGTATGTGATTGATCCCCTTTTTCTTCGCAACGGCTCTTCCACTCCCTCGCATATTAAGGAAAATCCCGATGAACAGTCGAGTCATTTTGTAAGAGAAGTTTTTGAAACGGAGATATTCCCATATAAGGAGAGTCCGAGTGGCGTGCCGACAACTATAGGAGTGCTTAATGTGGCCTTTTATCCTTCTGAAAGAGGGCCTTATAATTTTGACACCTATCCTTCGGCTTTTTCTGCAGGGCTCAATAGCGATGGTTCGCTCAGGAACCCGCGTTCGAGATGGGGTGGAATGATGAGGGAGATACTTACAAGCGATTTCGAAGCCGCCAATATTCAGTACATAAAGTTCTGGCTGATGGATCCTTTTGTGGAGAATACTGAGCACAAGGGTGGGGATCTGTACATTAACCTCGGCAATATTTCTGAAGATATTCTTAAAGATTCAAGGAAGAGTTTTGAAAACGGCCTTCCCGGTTCTCCGGAAGTAAAAAATGTTGATACTACTGCATGGGGCCGCGTACCTACAGTGCAGGCAGTGGTTCATGCTTTTGACAATGATCCGCAATCACGCCAGTATCAGGATGTCGGTCTCGACGGACTGAAAGACAATGATGAGGGAACATTTTATGAAGATTATATTCAGAAACTTCAGTCGATTCTCACTCAGGAAGCATATGAAGAGTTTGTTAAAGATCCTTCGGGTGATGATTTTCATTATTTCAGAGGTTCGGATTATGACAGGCTGAGGCTGGGAATTCTAGACCGCTACAAACGGTACAATGGAATGGAAGGCAACTCGCCTACAGCTGAGATGTCGCCTGAAAATTATCCGACAAGTGGCTCCACACTTCCTGATATGGAAGACATAAACAGGGATAATACACTGAGCGAGACCGAAAGCTATTACCAGTACAGGGTAAGCCTGAGGCCAGAGGATATGGTTGTCGGGAAAAATTTCATCGTTGATGAGATAGAGTATACAGCAACGTTTGCCAATGGACAAAAATCAAAAGTGAAATGGTACCAGTTTAAAATTCCCATAACTGATTATGAAAAAGTGATTGGAGCCATAAGGGATTTTAAGTCGATAAGATTTATGCGAATGTTCCTCCGCAACTTTGAAGAGCCAATAATAATGAGGTTTGCAAAGCTCGATCTTGTAAGGGCAGAATGGAGGAAATACAATATTGCTTTTAAGGAAGGAAGTGAAAGAATAACAATACCTGAGCAGGAAGATGGATCTTTTGAAATAAGTTCAGTCAGTATTGAGGAAAACAGCGGCAAGCTTCCGGTAAATTATGTTTTACCTCCGGGGTTTACAAGAATAATAGACCCCTCAAATCCCCAGCTGCGGCAACTTAATGAGCAATCTATGGTATTGAGGGTGCATAATCTGGAAGATGGTGATGCAAGGGCGGCATTCAAGAACGTGAATCTTGATATACGTCAGTACAGGCAGCTTAGAATGGAGGTTCATGCTGAAGCACTTATAGGGGAGCCATTGATGGATAATGAGCTAACAGCGTTCATAAGAATAGGTTCGGACTACAAAGGCAATTTTTATGAATATGAGATACCTTTGAAGCTTACTCCTCCCGGGCGTTATAATAACAATAACGATAGTCATCGTGCCATGGTATGGCCTGAAGAGAACAGATTTATTATTGATCTTTCTATCTTTCAGGAAGCCAAGCAGGCAAGAAACAGGGCGATGTCGGAACCGGGTTCTACCCTGAGTGTTTCAGACGTTTTTATATATAATCAAGGAAATCACAGAATTTCAGTATCTGGAAATCCGAATCTGAGCAATGTCAAAGTGATTATGGTAGGTGTCAGAAATCCTTCAAAGACAAGAAATCCTGCCATGGATGATGGCCGGCCAAAGTCGGGTGAGGTATGGGTTAATGAATTAAGATTGAGTGATTTTGTGGAGAATAGCGGTTGGGCTGCAAATGCACACCTTCAGGCAAGACTTGCCGACTTTGGAATAGTTGATATGGTTGGCCAGACAAGCACCCCCGGATGGGGAAGTATTGAGAAAAAAGTGAATGAAAGAAGCAAGGAGCAGGTTGTAAAATATGATGTATCATCCACTCTTGAGATGGGAAAATTCTTCCCCGAAAAAGCCAATATAAGGCTGCCTGTCTACCTGGGGTATTCCGAAGCTGTAATAAAACCACAGTTCAATCCTCTCGACCCTGATGTGCCTCTTAAGAGCGCTCTGGTGGAAGCAAGAAACAAAGCTGAAAAGGATTCAATTAAATCAATATCAGAAGATTATTCGAGACGGAAAACTCTGACAATCAGCAATGCAGGTGTATATATCAGGGGTAAAAGGCCACATATGTGGGATCCGGCCAACCTGAGCTTCAATTACACATATAACGAAGTTTACAGAAGCAATATAAAGACTGAGATTGACCTGGAAAAGAATATCAGGGGTGGAATAAATTATAATTTCGAAGGCCAGCCTGCCAATATAGCACCATTTAAAAACATGCGTTTTCTGAATTTTTCTGCCCTCAGACTAATAAAGGATTTTAACTTCTATGTATTTCCCCGTAGTATTTCATTCAGAACAGATTTGAGCAGATATTACAATGAGGTAATAACAAGGAATATAAATAATCCGTTCCTGAAGGTAACTCCTTCTTACCGTAAAGATTTTGAATGGAGCAGGATTTATGATATTAAATATGATATTACCAGGCAGTTGAAGTTTGATTTTACGGCAACCAGTATTGCACGTATTGATGAGCCACCGGGTGGAGTTGATAAAAGAAGGTATCAGTCGGAATATGAAAACTGGAAGGATTCAGTGCTTACAAATCTTAAAAATTTTGGCCGTACAACCACATACAGTCATTTTATCAATATAAATTACAATCTTCCTGTAAACAAGCTTCCACTGCTGGGGTGGACAAATGCCAACCTTCGTTACGGTGCCGATTATACATGGCTGGCAGGTCCGTTATACCCCGATACAATGAATATTAACCTCGGGAATACAATTAAGAATCATAATGAGCTAACCTTTACTGCCAGCGGAGCATTTACAACACTTTATAATAAATTGAAGTTCCTGCGGGATATAGAAAACAATACAAGGCCTGACGCACGCCTGAGAATGAGGCCGGAATTTAAAACCGTCACTTATACAAGGGAAAAAGTGAGTTTCAGACCGGGAGTAGCCCGTTCAATTACCCATAACCTTAAAACACAGGATGTCTCGGTAAAAGTTTACGATAGCTCTGGCAGGGAGATTAAGGGCAAGATGTCAATAGTAAATGAGAACAGAATAACCTTTGCGGCCGATGAGGAGGTTAACAATGCACGCGTGGTTGTTGAAGGCCAGGTTGTAAAGAAACGCAGTCCGGCAATAGTTGCTGGAGAATACTTTGTACGTGCTTTGCTTGGCCTCAGAAACGTGTCTCTTACCTTTACAAACAGTCAGGGACAGATACTGCCCGGATTCATGCCCGAAACTAATTTTCTCGGAATGAGCAGGTACAATAACTTACTTGCACCCGGGTTACCATTTATTTTAGGCTATAACGACAGGAACTTTTTTGACAGAGCTGCTGCCAACGGATGGCTTTCAACCGATACACTCCTGAATACACCGGCTACATTTAATAACGGGCAGACTATTTCAGCAAGAGCACTTGTTGAACCTTTCCCGGGTCTCAGAATCGACCTCACCGCCGACAGAAGGTTTAATGAGGCCGTTTCGGCATATTATATCGCTGACAAAAACGGCAACTTCCCCGACAGTACAAGAAACAGAATTGTAACGGGTAACTTCACTATCTCAGTTATATCGTGGGGGACAGCATTCGAGAAAATATCCAAGAAGAACGATTATGATTCACCCACATATGAAGCATTCAGAAAATATACAGAAATAATTTCGGCCAGGAGGGGTGAAGAAAGAAGAAATATTGACCCAGGTTATAACCCGGATGTTGACCCTGTAACGGGAAATCCTATCGAAGGTCCTTATAAAAATGGATACGGCAAAACCTCCCGGGAAGTTCTAATTCCGGCATTCCTTGCAGCATACACGAAGACAGACCCGAAGAAGGTTACTCTCGAAACTTTTCCATCCGCATTGAAAATGATGCCTAACTGGAGAATCAATTTTGACGGCTTGTCTCGATTCAGTTTCATACAGTCAGTCTTCAGATCTGTTAACCTGTCGCACCAGTATAGAAGTACTTTTTCGATAAGTTCATTCACTACTAATCTTAAATATTCACCTGATGATAAAGGCGTTAGTCAGGTAAGAGACCTTCAGTACAATTTTATTCCTGAGTATGAAATAAATGTAGTAACCATAAATGAACAATTCAGCCCTCTGATAAATATTGACATGAACTGGAAAAACAGCCTTACTACCAGGCTGGAATGGAGAAAGTCCAGGACAATCGCGTTGAATCTGACAAGCAATCAGATTGCCGATGCACGAACAAACGAAATTGTATTTGGTGCAGGGTATAGATTTGACAATGTCCAGATAATAATTAATACAGGTGGCAGACAGAGGGCACTGAAAAGTGATCTCAATGTTAGATTTGATTTTTCGGTAAGAGACAATAAGACTATAGCCCGGAAAATTATAGAAAATGTGAATCAGCCAGTGGTTGGTTCAAAAGTAATTACTATTGGGACAAGTGCAGATTATATTCTCAGCGACAGATTCAGCCTGCAGGTTTTTGCCGACCATACAATGAATAATCCGTTTGTTGCAAGTACATTCCCGACTTCAAATACCAATTTCGGTTTCAGCCTGAAGTTCACACTTGTACAGTAGAATACCGGTAAAAAGGGTTATACATTTATGATTTTAGATATTTCCGTTAAAAGAAAAGAAATGACCAAACTTCAATAGTAATGAGTTAAAATTTGTTTATTTTTGGTACAGGTTAAATTTTAAAGTCAAATCATAATATTAAAACGCTATGAATATTCCTGATAATCTGAAGTATACGAAAGACCATGAGTGGCTTAGAGTAGAAGGGGAATTTGGTGTTGTGGGCATAACAGATTTTGCCCAGGGTGAACTGGGAGATATTGTTTTTGTTGAAATCGGAACTTTAGGGGAGACTCTTAAAAAAGGTGAGCCTTTTGGTACAATAGAAGCGGTTAAGACAGTGTCAGATATTTTTATGCCTGTAAGTGGTGAGGTCCTGGAAGTGAATCCGGAAATTGAAAGTTCACCTGAACTGGTAAATAAGGATCCTTATGGAAAAGGCTGGATGATACGCATAAAAATAGCGGATCCCACTGAGATAAATGACCTTCTGACTCCTGAAGCATACAGGACTCTGGTTGGAGCCTGAAAGGGTTTTATATATCTGAATGAGTGATCTTTATGGAAAGAACCGGATAACGGGAGTTTTACTTCTTTTTTTTGCAGCAATATATATTTTATTACCATGCAGGTTTTCGTCTACTGATGCATGGTATTATGCGGCATGCATAAAATACAATACTGAGCTTTTTCATCCCTTTCATTTGATTTATAATCTGTTCGGGAAGATTATATGTTTTATTCCGGAAAACTTCGGAATTGACACTCTTGCATGTCTTAAAATTATGAACGCTTTTTTTGCGGTAATGTCTCTATATGTTGTTATGCATATTTTGCAGTATATGAAAAAGAAGAAGAGTGAGATCATTTTAATTACCGCATTATGTGGGGCCTCGTTTTCTGTAATGAGATATGCCACTGAGAATGAGACATATATTGTTCCGCTTTTTTTAGGGTTAGTCTCTTCGTATTTTTTTATTACATATATTCTTTCGGCAAGAAAACAGGCAATATTTCTTTCATTCTTTTTTGCGTCACTTTCAGTTCTGTTACATCTCAGCTATATATTCTGGCTATTAAGTATACTTGCCGGTATATTCATGGTTAAAGATTACAAAATTCTCCTCCAGGGCCTAATAATTTCATTGATAATACCTGTAGCATATATATTGGCTGTGTACGTAACACAAGGCAGCCTGAATTATGATGCAATTAAAGAATTTGCCGGAGGGAGGTCATTTAAAGGGATGTTCTCAGTGTCATTATCTGGTTTGTTATTATCTGTAATCAGCCTGGCCAGAAGTTTTATACAGGTTCATGGCTACATGATTAATATGTTGAAAGAGAGCTGGTTCAACTTTATTCCGGCCCTCCTTTCGATCTGTTTTTTTATTTCAGCTATATTACATCTGAAAGATTTAAAATGGCATATAGAAAATAGAACATTTGTTTTTACTCATGTATTGATTGCTGTTTTGATGTTGATTTTTGCTGTAGTTTCTGAGGGAAACGCTGAATTTATGGTAATGATTCCAGTGCTTGTTTTTATTATTACCGGCATAATTGTTGATGAGGGTAAAAAATTCTACACAATGCTTTTAACGGGAATGCTGATATGGAATCTGTTCTATGGTTTGATTCCTCTTAACCGGATATCAGGTGAATCTGAAAAATATTTATGTAATATGCTGGTTGAAAATAATGATATTGCTGTTATTGCCAGGGATGATCAGCAGATTGCTTCAATGGTTTTTTATTATACAGGCAAAGAGAGTTCACATAATATTTACAAGTCACCGGCTGTTTTGAAAATAAGAGGCAAGGATCCTGAAATATTAAAAGGAGTTATTGATAGTTTGCTTGTTCAGGATAAGAAAGTTTTTACAGATTGCCTAAGTATAATGCCAATGTCGAGGGCAGTTTTCTTAGAGGGGAAAATTAATCAGCAATTTTTCAGTACTTATATATTAAAGGAAGAAAAAAGATGGGAGAATACTGGAGGAATCCGTATCATCCATCGTATCACAGGGAAAAAGAGTTGATTTAAAGAGTTTTCTTCACTTCCACTTCCTGGTAAGCTTCAATGATATCGCCCACTTTGATGTCGTTGAAGTTTTTGATATTTAAGCCGCATTCCAGTCCGCTGGAAACTTCCTTTACATCGTCTTTAAATCGTTTCAGTGAGCCCAGTTCACCCGTGTAAATGACTATACCATCTCTAATAATGCGGACTTTTGAATCTCTTGTAATTTTACCTTCTCTCACGAAGCAACCTGCGACGGTTCCAACCTTGCTTATTTTAAAGACCTCTTTTATTTCGAGAGATCCGACAATTACTTCTTTAACTTCTGGCATAAGCATGCCTTCCATTGCAGCTTTGATTTCTTCAATAGCGTCGTAAATTATTGAGTAAAGGCGTATATCAATTTGTTCTTTTTCGGCAAGTTTTCGGGCATTCATTGAAGGTCTTACCTGGAAGCCAACAATGATTGCATTGGAAGCAGCAGCCAGCAGGACGTCTGATTCAGAGATCTGGCCTACAGCTTTATGGATTATGTTGACCTGTATCTGTTCGGTCGACAGCTTGATTAGAGCATCACTGAGTGCCTCCACGGAGCCGTCGACATCACCTTTAACAATAAGATTGAGCTCCTGGAAATTGCCGATAGCTATGCGGCGGCCAATTTCGTCGAGAGTAATATGTTTCTGGGTGCGGAGTTCCTGTTCCCTTTGCAGCTGAGCCCTTTTTATTGCTATTTCCTTAGCTTCGCGTTCGGTTTTCATCACATTAAACTTGTCTCCTGCCTGCGGAGCTCCGTTAAGTCCAGTCATAAGAACAGGTGTTGAAGGCCCTGCCTCGGTAACTCTGTTCCCTCTTTCATTGAACAGTGCCTTTACTCGACCATAGTGACAACCTGCCAGAACAATATCACCGATACGTAGAGTACCGCTTTTTACAAGTAATGTGGCAATATAACCTTTCCCTTTATCGAGCGATGATTCAATAACTGTTCCATGAGCCGGTTTGTTGGGATTGGCTTTCAAGTCGAGCAGGTCGGCTTCGAGAAGGACTTTTTCGAGAAGAAGGTTTACGTTGAGGCCTGTCTTGGCAGAAATTTCCTGCGACTGGTATTTCCCCCCCCAGTCCTCAACAAGGTAATTCATTTTTGCAAGTTCTTCCTTTATTCTGTCAGGGTTTGCAGTGGGTTTGTCAATCTTGTTTATTGCAAAAACTATTGGAACACCTGCAGCAGCAGCGTGGTTTATTGCTTCTACAGTCTGGGGCATAACCCCGTCGTCGGCAGCAACAACAATTATTGCGATATCGGTAATCTGGGCGCCGCGAGCACGCATAGCTGTAAATGCCTCGTGACCGGGTGTATCGAGAAATGTAATCTGTCTTCCGTTTTCGAGTGTTACACTGTATGCGCCTATATGCTGGGTGATACCTCCTGCCTCACCTGCCACAACATTGGTATTGCGGATATAGTCAAGCAGCTTTGTTTTCCCATGGTCAACATGTCCCATTACAGTCACAATGGGTGGCCTGGGCTTAAGGTCTTCAGGTCTGTCTTCCTCTTCTGTTACTGCTTCTACCACTTCGGCACTTACAAACTGAACCTTATAACCGAACTCCTCTGCAACAATTGACATGGTTTCAGCATCCAGGCGCTGGTTGATTGATACAAAGAGCCCCAGATTCATGCAGGTGGCTATGATGTCAGTAACGGGAACATTCATCATAGCCGCAAGTTCGTTTGCCGAAACAAATTCAGTAACCTTAAGAACTTTCTTTTCAAGCTCCTGAAGCTCCGATTTTTCCTTTTCCTTAAGGATTAATGCTTCCCTCTTTTCCCTCCTGTATTTTACTCCTTTTGATTTTGATTTTGCAGTGAGCCTTGCCAGCGTCTCCTTGATTTGCTTCTGTACTTCCTCTTCGTCAATTTCTGCCCTGACAGGTCTCTTTTTCAGAAATACTTTTGCTCTTTCTCTTTCTTTCTTTTCGGCAGGTTTCAGAGGAATAATCTCTTTGTCCTTTGGAATTCTTTTTCTTCTCTTTTTATGTTTTAGTTCTTCATCATATTCGATTTTAACAGGTTTCTTTTTTTCTTCCAGCTCTATTTTGCCTATCACCACGGGCCCTGTTATCTTGACTTCAGATGCGAGTCGGAAAGTAGTTGGAATTTCCTCTTCGTCAAATTCCGGTTCCGTTTCCTGTTCAACAGTTTCAGCACCTGTACCTGATTTATCTTGTGATGTTATAACGGTTTCAGCTTTTGCTGTTGCCTTTTCTTCCTTTACAGGTTCAGCAGGTACTTCAATGACAGGTTTCTCCTCTGCAGTGGCGGTAGCTTTTGGAGCCTTTGCTTCGGGTTCAGCTTCACTGACAGCCTCTTTTTCCTTCGTTGGCTTTTCTGCTGCTACTGCCTCTTCCTTTATCTCGGCAGACTCTTTCTTCTTTTCTTTTTCTTCTGCTGTATCTTTTTTGGGTTCAGGTTTTTCAACCTTTGGTTTTACTGTTTTCTCAAGGTCAATCTTACCCAGTACTTTTACAACAGGTTTGGATATTTCGGGTTTGATATCGACTTTTGTCACCCCAAGCGAATCTTTGATAAGAATTTCACCTTCTGTTTCACTCTCTTCGGCTGGTGTTTTGGTATTAATATCCTCAATAGAAACTGACTCTTTCTTTCTATGAAGGTTCTTAAGCATCAATTTTTCCGATTCTTTCTTTGCCGTGATGTCAGTACTGTATTCCTTAACAAGGAGGGCATAAGCTTCGGGAGGTAGTTTGGTATTGGGATTTGGGTCAAGATTAAACCCTTTCTTATGCAGAAATTCCACAATAGTGGATATTCCCACATTGAATTCGCGGGCTGCTTTACTTAATCTTGTAACCTTTACTTCGTCACTCATAGAAATCCTCCTGTAATATTCTCCTCTGATATATAAATTTAAAATCTTGTTTTTTTACTCAAACTCTGCTTTCAGTATATTGATTACCTCTTTGATTGTTTCCTCTTCAAGGTCTGTTCTCTTCACAAGGTCGCTTACAGAAAGGCTGAGAACACTTTTTGCCGTATCGCAGCCGATTGCTTTAAGTTCATCGATTATCCATTCTTCAATTTCATCGGAGAATTCCTCGAGGTTGACATCTTCCTCATCTTCACCTCCTGGTTCGCGATAGACGTCTATTTCGTAACCTGTAAGCTGACTGGCGAGTTTTATATTCAATCCGCCTTTTCCAATAGCCAGAGATACTTCACTCGGTTTCAGGTAGATTTCAGCCCTCTTCGCTTCTTCGTTTATTTTAATAGAGGATATTTTTGCCGGGCTAAGGGCTCTCTGGATATATAACTGCGTATTTGTTGTATAATTTATGACATCAATATTTTCGTTTCTAAGTTCCCTGACTATCCCATGTATTCTTGATCCTTTCATGCCCACGCATGCTCCTACAGGATCAACTCTTTCATCATATGATTCAACTGCAACCTTAGCACGCTCACCGGGTACCCTTACAATCTTTTTAATGGTAATCAGACCGTCGAAAATTTCCGGAACTTCAAGTTCGAAAAGCCTTTCGAGGAATACCGGTGAAGTACGGCTTAGAATAATTACCGGGGTGTTGTTTTTCATTTCTACTTTTATAACAACAGCCCTTATGGTGTCACCCTTCCGGAAATGGTCAGTCGGTATTTGCTCGCTTTTCGGTAGAATAAGCTCATTACCATCATCATCCAGCACAAGTATCTCTTTCTTCCATACCTGGTAAACTTCGCCTGTCACTATTTCACCAATCCGGTCCTTATACTTGGCATATAGATTGTTTTTTTCAAGGTCAAGAATACGGGCAGTAAGATTCTGACGGATGGAAAGTATAGCTCTCCTCCCGAAATCCTGAAATTTTACTTCATCCGAAACCTCTTCGCCTATCTCGTAATCGGCATCTATCTTTTTTGCTTCAGAAAGAGGTATCTGAGTATTAGGGTCGGTAAAATCCTCATCAGCAACAACTTTTCTGTTTCTCCAGATCTCAAAGTCACCTTTGTCGATATTAACAATAATATCGAAGTTATCGGCCGAGCCATACTTCTTTGCAAGTATGTTCCTGAAAACATCTTCAAGAACACTCATCATCGTTGGCCGGTCGATGTTTTTTAATTCCTTGAACTCCAGAAAAGTGTCTGTTAAATTAAGATTTTCCATCTTTCACATTCTCCTTTTTATCTAAAAATTAAAATCTCCTTTGTTGATTTAATTTCTTCAAAGTTAATTGATATATTTTTTGATTCGTCAGTTAAACCTCTGCTTTTGCTCTTTTTTCCCTCCTGAGATTCAATCTCCAGTCCGTTTCCTGTAACATTTTTCAGTATCCCCCTGTATTTTTCCCCTGTCAGGCATACCACTTCAACACTTTTCCCGATGTTTTTTAAATACTGTTCTTTAACAATGAAAGGATGGCCGATACCTGGAGACGACACTTCAAGCTCATAATCCTCTTCATTGCGGTCGAGCCTGCTTTCGATGAATCTGCTCAGCTCAGCACACTGGTCAATAGTAATGTCAGAGGGTGTATCTGCAACAACAGTTATTTTATTGTCACGCGTAACCCTCACATCTACAAGGAAAAGGTCTTTACCTTCCATGTATTCTTTGACCAGTTTTTCTATTTTTGTTCTGTCAATCATTACAAAAAACATAATAAAACAGGGGGACTCATCCCCCTGGTGTTTTTAACGCCACGAATCAGGTGCAAATATAATAATATTTTTGGAATTATCAAAATCTGAATAGTTTTACAAAATTTTCTGAGTGGGTTATTATGATAAAATAGTGTACGAAATGATTGACCCGGGAATATATACTGAGGAGGAAAGGCTAATACTTTCTTCGTGCACCCTGTGCCCAAGAGAATGTGGGATTGACAGGTTTGAAGCCACCGGTTATTGCGGGGCCGATGCGGGCCTTAATATTGCCTCTATATGTATTCACAGGGGAGAAGAACCTCCTATAAGCGGGCCCCAGGGTATATGTAACATATTCTTTGCAGGATGCAATTTGAGGTGTTTTTATTGCCAGAATTATGACATAAGCCATCCGGTAAGCTTTTCGAAATATGCCGTTACTGATTTAACAACATGCGTGGATACTATTGAAGAAATTCTTTCAAAAGGTATTTATGCAGTGGGATTTGTTTCACCATCGCATGTTGTACCACAGGTTAAGTCGATCATCAGGGAACTGGGAAGGCGAGGGTATAAACCGGTTACAGTATATAATACAAATAGTTACGATAAAGTTGAAACTTTAAAAGAGCTTGAAGGTCTCATTGATGTTTACCTTCCAGATTATAAATATGTTTCACCCCTTTTAGCTGCAAGGTATTCTGATGCTCCGGATTATCCTGAGGTAGCAATTAAAGCACTTAAAGAGATGTATTATCAGAAAGGTTCCGTTTTGCATACAGATGAGAATGGCGTAGCTTACAGCGGGATGTTGATACGCCATCTTGTTCTTCCGGGGCATACAGATAATAGTATAGGGGTATTGCGTAGTATTGCAGAAGAGATTTCAACAGGCGTCCATCTTTCACTTATGTCGCAATATCATCCTGCAGGTGAGGCAATATCAATGTGCGAACTTAACCGCCCGTTAACAAAAGAAGAGTACAGCCTGGTGGCTGAGGAGATGGAAAGGCTGGGATTCAGAAACGGATGGCTGCAGGATCCGGATAGTTATAAAAACTACCTTCCGGATTTCTCAAGAGAACATCCGTTTGAGTGGTAAAAAGTTCCTGAGTTTCTGCTATATTTTTATAAAAATCTTGTTCTTATAAAGCCAGTAACAGATATACCAGAGTATAAACCATGCCCCAAGGCTTGTAATTATTGCACATGTCATTTCACCAGCCCATGAGAAAAACAGATTGGTGAAAGGAGCTACTATCCGGTTGCTTATTATTCTTGTAAAGCCAAGTTCAAAAAACAGATATATAAAGATGCAGTTCATTCCCACAATTATGAAGAATTTTGAACCTTTCAGGAAAAGTTTTTTCATGTCAATAAGCCAGTAGCTGAAGCAGAGGGCAAGTATAGTCCATCCGCCGCTTACAAGAACAAACGATACTGTAGCTATCTTTTTAATAATCGGTGTTATATTAAGCAAGTCAAGAGCATATCCTGCTACAAGTGCAATAACTGCAGCAATGACCATAATACGTATTTTTTCCGATGGTGTTTTCTCGCTCATAAGCAGTTTACCGCACATTGCACCCCATATGGTATGGGCTGAAGTGGAAACGAAATTAAGAGTTGCCCATTCACTTGCTTTCTCCACACCTTCAATCTTATTGTTAAACCAGGCTCCAAGATTTTCATAATTTACCCAGGGATGATTGAACCCTTCCACGGGAAAGAACCGGTAAGCACAATCGATAAGAATGAGGGTAATGACTGTGAAGGATATCTGAAATTTGTAACTCTTGTTTAAAAGCAGAAATGCTACAAGGTATGTTACTGACAGTTGTGCCAGTACATTCTGGAATCTGAAAACAAGTTTTCCTGCTGCCGTAAAATAAAGAGCCCATCCAAGAAAGAGCAGAAGCAGAGCCCTTTTGATAGCATGCATGGTAATCTGTTTGTAGCTTTCTCCTTTCTTCAGCCGGTTTGCAACAGAGAAAGGTATTGCCACACCGACAATAAACATGAAAAAAGGCTGGATAAGATCCCAGAAATGGAGTCCGTGCCATTCATGATGATGAAACTGGTTTCCGATGAATTGAATAACAGGATTATCCAGTTTTACAAGATGTTCATAAAGGCGGGTTGACTCGCCTGCCAGAAGAAACATTGTTAGTCCCCTGAAGAAATCTATTGAGGCAACTCTGCCGGGAAGGGGAGAGGCAACACTTTTATGTTCTGTGCTCACTTTATTAGTGTTTTTGGTTAATGCAAAGAGCTAAAAATTTCAATCTCTCAAAATAAAAATTTTTTCTGAATTGATTATTACTTCAGAAAAATAATTATTTACAGTGATTTGGTTTATTAAATGAATTTTTCTCTATTCTGAAGGTTGTATAGACCGGCCAGCAGGCACAGGATAATTCCAGTTGTGAGGATAATTCTGTTTTTTACTGTTATAAGATTCCATGCTGTTTCGTTCATGTCACGGGGAAGATCGTAAGGATTCAGAAAAATATTCCACTGGCTTCTCGATAGACTGTCGGATAGTATCAAAAAGAAGATGCCTATAACAATCATTATTACTGCAGTGCCGTTACCGTTCCGTACTACTGTCGACATCATAAAAGCCAGTGTTCCGATGAACATTACCGGAAGCATAACCTGGGAGGTCATTTCAAGTATCCTGAATTTTATTATTAATAATGATGAAATGGACGTATAAACAAGCATTACCAGAAAAGTTATTATAAATATCATTAAAAGCCTTATCAGCCATACTTTGTAACGGTAATCGGGTATTCCGAAAAGAATTTCAATTGTTCTGGAGTCCTGGTCGTTCTGAATACCGAAAACTGAAGGATAAAAGACCAGCAGTATACCCGTAAAGATAAAAGTACCGTAGAGATCCTGAACTTTATAAATGTTATTTGAGAGGATATATATCAGTGATAGTCCTGAGTAAAATCCAACTGAGCCAATCAGAAACCAGAAGAATCTGTTTGCGAAAATGATTTTCAGATTATAAACTGTCATTTTCTGAATCACGTTAAAATATTTATAAAGTATATTTCTTTTCATTGCATTAGTCTGTTTGTCTCCGGTAATATGTTTTCTCCGTTGTTTTTCCTTCTGAGTAGCCACAGGTAAGCATCTTCAAGGTTAGGCGTGACTTTAATGGCTGTTTCCCATGGTTTTTCTTCAGATATGCATCTCAGTTTAACCATATTGCCTTCCGACATATGGTGAACGACCAGATGATCTTTTATGAACTCTTTGAATTCTGATGCGTGCATAGTTATTTGCCAGACATGGCCCTCTGCACTTACCGCCATATCAATAGGTCTTCCCAGATATTTTAGGTTACCTCTGTCGAGTACAGCAACCTGAGTGCATGAACTTGAGATATCTTCGATTATATGGGTGGAAAAGATAACTACTCTTTCCCTGCTGAGTTCAACAAGGAGGTTTCGGAACCTTATTCTTTCTCTCGGATCGAGACCTGCAGTTGGTTCATCAACCACAAGGATTCTCGGAAGGTGGAGCAAAATCTGAGCTATTCCTATTCTCTGCTTCATGCCTCCCGAGTACGAACTGATTTTTTCAAATCTTCTGTCGGCCATATGAACGGCATTAAGGGCATAAGTGACGCGCTCTTCCCTCACCTCAGGGTCGGTTATGTTTTTGAGTATTGCCATATAATGAAGATATTCGTGGGCGGTCATATTCTCATAGGTTCCGAACTCCTGAGGCAGGTAGCCTATCAAACCCTGAAGTTCCTCTCTTTTCTTCTGGGTGTCAATTCCGTTAATCCATACCTTGCCGTAGCTCTGTTCAAGGATACCGCAAATAATGCGCATAAGGGTTGTCTTGCCTGCCCCGTTAGGCCCAAGCAATCCGAACATTCCACTTCCGATGGTCATGCTTACACAGTTGAGAGCCTTGAAGGGCTTTTTCCTTTTCCCGATAAGAGGCACCATTAAAACTATTTTATAAAATGTTTTTCTGAGTTCCCTGAACCGACCCTGCAGTCTGTAAATGTCTATGTTTTCGCGCGTAAGCTTCTCTCCTGTTATATAAACAAGAATGGAAGCATACCATACAAAACCAAGAATAAGCACTGTTGCAATGTTTTTCCACTGAATCTGAAAGAAAACCAGATTAAACAGTGGTACGAACCACATAACAATAAATTCGATTATCCGGAAAATATTTTTTACAGGAAGTTTTTGATTCTTACTTGCCAGGTTGGTTAAAAATTGGCGGAATGAGGACCATATTCCGAATAGTGCCAGCCATGTGATAATACTGAAAAAGAATACCCAGAATCCCTTTGAAAGGTAAAAGTACGTGAAATAGATCAAAAAGCCGAATAGTGGGAGTTGCCATGTCATATTTTCCATATCCTTCAGGGAGCGTATCTCTTTTTCGAGTCCGAGTCTGCGTCTGATTCTTGCTCCTGCTTTCCATTCCCTTAACCATCGGCTCTCCCTATCGTATATTTTAACAAGGCTCTGTATCTGGATGTTGATTGGCTCGTTCTGAGGAATAACACTTTCTTTTGCTTTGCGCAAGCTGTTGATAATGAACCATGTGGCAGCAGGAACAATTATAACAGATAGAATTGTTGTGATAAGCTGCCAGATGAAGGTATTGACAAATGTGAACACCAGATAGAGGAGGGCAGCAAGGGCGCAGAGCTGAATAATTTTGGTTCTTGTGCTGAGAGATTTGATCCAGTCGATTGCATTTTCGAGGCCCGAGTAAAATGTGGGAATAAAAACAAGTGTCAGCATTGTAGAAAGTGACAATCCACCTATTACTGTAATTGCGAATGAAGCGCCGATTACTGATACATATTCTGCCTGTCCCATTGCAAGAGGCAGAAGTGCCAGAATAGTGGTAAGGGCTGTAATCATAATAGGCCTTATTCGTGCCACTCCTGCCATCATCAGTGCTCTTGACCTGCGGTAACCACGATTACGCAGAGTTTTTGTGTAATCGATAAGTATTATCCCGTTATTTACCACTATCCCCAGCAGGATAAGAAAACCGGTAAGTGTATTGGCATTGAGAAGGGAGTTACCGGTGAGAATTAATGCCAGGAGGCTTCCGAGGGCAGCGAGAGGAATGCTGAAAAGCAACACTACCGGAACAGTAAGCGATTGAAACACTGCTGCAAGAATCATGTAAATAAGTACAAAGGCTATGCCAATAAGCTTGTAGAACTCTTTCAGCTCGTTCTCTTCATGCACTACTTCTACAGCTATTCCGGATGGTATGTTGAGGTCAGCCACAATTGCCTCCACTTCTGCCCTGGCTGACTCGAGAAGATCTTTTGAATTTCTTATTTCTTCTGTGAAATTGTATGTAACAGTAACTCTTTTTTCCTGATTTTCCCGGTGTATATTGCCCGGTCCTGCAGAAAAGACGATTCTTGCCAGTTCCTGTAACTCCATCACAGAGCCGGTGGGGTTTGTTACTTCGAGGTGTTTAAGGTCTTCGAGGGTTTTTTCTGAATTTTGGTTTTCCTGTGCTGCTTCATCGTTATATTTCAGTATTATATCGTAAGTTTCTGTTCCCTGACGGAATCTTGCACCTGATGAATATTCTCTGCCGAAGGTGCTCAATGCTGTTGCAAGGTTGGCAAGGGTAAAATTGTTTCTGTTTATATAGTCCATGTCGAAATGAAGCTGGACTTCAGGTCGGTTATCCTGTACATTGACACTTGAGCTGCTGATTGTTGAGAGGTCGTCGAGATATGATTTGATGTCATCGGCAAGAATTTTCATCTGGTCGAAGTTCTGGCCCTTTATTATTATACTTTCTCGTTGAGTGCCTATACCTAGCAGGTTAAGGAAGCCGGCACCAGGATTTGTTCCGCCGCCTGCACCCCCCGAACTGTATCCTCCTCCGGCGGAAATCTCATCCATGGTAATTTCAGCCTGAGTAATGTTTTTAACCCTTTCACTTATATCGTTTTTGATTTCAGGCAGACTTCTTTTTGTCTTTTTCTTCCAGTCGTCAGGTAGAGTTACTGTTACCGTAGCCTGCTCTTCTTCAATGCGACTTATTACATCTCCTTTTTCAGGTAATGTGGCAAGACGCGATTCTATCTCCGCAACTACTGCATCGGTTTTCTCTAAAGTGGAGCCTGAGGGCATCCTCACCGAGAGCCTGAAATTCGGAGTATCCACTTCCCGGGTTGAGCTTATACTTAATGTGAGGCTTGTCAGAAGAGCTGCAAAGAAAACCACAAGAGTGCCTATTATTGTAGCGGCCGGTTTTCTCATACAGGCTTTGAGTATCAGATGATAAGCCTGAACCAGCCTGTTGTGTATTGAAAGATTTTTGAAAATTTCCGACCTGCCTCCTTTAACATTAAGGAGATAATATGTGGCCATCGGAATTAGCATAAGAGCTGCAAGCAGCGAAACTGAAAGTGTTGAAATTATCGAAACACCTATATTCTTTCCAATTATTTTAATAAGGTAATTGCCAGAAAACACAAAAGGTGTAAAAACTATAATTGTAGTTAATGTTGCGGCTATAATTGCTTTCCTGACTTCTCTGGTACCGGTCTTCACAGCTTGTTCAGGAATAAAACCCTGACCCGACAGCCTGTATATATTTTCAAGTACAACAACCGAATTGTCCACCAGCATACCAACTGCAAGAGCCATTCCCACCAGTGTGAGACTATTTATTGATATCCCTGCTCCATAGAAGAAATTAAAAGCTGTATATACTGATACGGGAATAGATACTCCTATTATCATAACAAGCCTGAGGTTACGCAGGAAAAACCATAAAACCACAATAGCAAGAATGCCTCCCGTAATAGCCAGGCTAATTATCTGATTGATATTTCTTTCAAGTACTTCTGTCGTGTTGTTTTGTATAACTATTTCAACACCGAGCGGCTTAAGTTTCTGATTGAGACTGTTTACAAGTGCGGCAGCTTTATGAGAGAGATCTATTGTGTTTGCCTGATTGTCATTTACCAGAGTAATTGTGACAGCATCCATTCCATTTATCCTGCTGTAAGAGGTTTCTTCCTTTACACCAAAAAATATTTCGGCTATGTCTTTTAGCAGGACAGGACCTTCCTTATTAATTATTATATTTCCGATTTCGGAGACGTCAGTATACTCGGATGTGATATTGACAAAGTACCTGTTGGCACCATCAACAACCCTTCCCACAAAAGTCTTGTCTCGCGAATAACTGTTCAGCAGATTTCTTACCTGGTTCATTGTTACGCCGTATGCCTTGCAGGCTTTTTCGTTGAGCCTTATTTCGATAGAATTTTCCCTGCCTCCGAATACTTCCACACCGGCAATTCCGTCAAGATTTTCAAATTCTGGCTTTATTTCACGGTCGGCAATATTCCTTATACGGTCAATTCCACCCTCGCCTCTTACCTGAAGGTCCATGAATTGACCTGTAATCTGTTCCAGGTCTATTTTGATGACATTAATAATAAATTCTTCGGGAATGGAATTTCTAACTATGTCAATTTTCTCCTGCAATTTCAGGTTTGAATATTTCAGATTTGCTTTCTGGTTGAAATAGATGATAACTGTACCATAACGTGAAGTGACATTTGATTCAATTTTTTCCACTCCTTCAATAGTTCCAATCGCACCCTCTACCGGGATGACTGCCTGTTGTTCGATGTAAGCAGGATCCATTTCCAGAGGAGTGGTTACCTGTACAATCAGAAGGGGTAGTTCTGCATTTGGAAATAGTTCTACCGGGAGCTGTTTGTATGAAACATAGCCCATCATCGTGAGCCCCAGAAAGAGCATACTTACAAGTACCTTCCTTTTAATGATGAAATCCATTTTTTATCATTATAAATCAGACAGTTTTGATTGTTTTCCTGAATGTTTTACCTGTTATGTATTCTCCTGCTGCATCGGTCACCCAATAAGCACATGGTATAACGGCCAGAGTTAGTAATGTTGAGGTGAAGAGTCCACCGATCACCGCAAGGGCCATAGGTGAACGCAACGAGGCACTCTCTCCTATCCCTAATGTCAGGGGTAATAAAGCAAGAATTGTAGTCAGGCTTGTCATTATTATTGGTCTGATCCTCTGTGTCCCTGCGGTAATAATAGCCTCTCTCCTTGTCATTCCTTCAGCTCTTAACTGGTTTATCCTGTCAACAAGGATAATTGCATTGTTTACGGCGATGCCGGCAAGCATTATTATTCCAATGTAAGCCATCATGTTAAGTGACTTTCCCAGAAGCAGGAAGGTTAGTATTGAGCCTACCCCGGCAAGAGGGATTGTAAGCATTATAATAAAAGGTTGTATCAGCGACTCAAACTGTGCGGCAAGGACCATAAAAACTAGCACGAGAGAAAGTATCAGTGCAAATGTGAGATTTGACATTGATTCTTTACGTTTGAGTTCTTCTCCAGTAAACTCCATTTTGTAGTCGGGGGGCAGGGTAATTTTTCTAAGAGCTTCTCCTGCTGTCTTTATTAACTGGTCGAAAGGTATATCCTTGTTTACCATAGCGTAGATGTAGCCTGTGCGTGACTGGTTTCTACGGGTTATCTCTTTTGGGGTAGTTACTATTTTTATATTTGCCAGCTCGCTGAGTGGGACTTTTACGCTCCCGGCAGTAATCATAAGGTCCTTCAACTGGTTCAGGGTAATATCTTCTAATTTAATTGTGATATCTTTCAGTTCACCGTCTTTTTCGAAACTGCCTGCTGATGCTCCTGTAAGGTAACTTCTAACCTGGTTTACAATGTTTTCTGCCGAAACATTATAATAACTTGTTCTGAAGCGGTCGATTGAAATTTCCACCTGCGGAGAGCCTTCATCCAGAGAAGTGGTAATATTGTACAGTCCTTTAACTTCTGAAAGGATCTCTTTTGCCTGGTTCATAATTTTTTCAATTTCCTCATAGTCTGTTCCTGAGATTTCCAGAGCAAATGGTGGACCGGTTGTACCCAGAGTTGACTGAAGGGCGGTTTCTTCGCGTGAAAATGTAACCTCCATTTCAGGTATATTCTTCAGAAAGCTTTCAACAAGTGCCATTGATTCATCCGATTGTGAAACATATTCATTTTTAAGAATGACTTTCAGATTAGAAATATTTTCGCCTTCATCAGCACCCGATTCGGTATAGTAAGAAGTGCCTGTTGCTCCGGCCTGGGCATAAATGGCTTCTATTCTGTCTCCCAGAATATCTCTTATTAATTTTTCGATTCTTTCAGTTGTTGATGCTGTTCTCTCCAGGCTGGTCCCCTCAGGTAGTTTTATTTCGATGTTGAACTGATTTGATTCTGCCCCCGGCATAAATTCACTGCCAAGTTTTGGGATAAGCAGGGCAGTTAATCCCATAATTATGAAGGCAGAAATTAAAACAATACCTCTTTTTTCTACAATTTTTTCGAGAATTTTACTGTACCATCCGAATTTTACAGAGGCTGAAATAGCTCTGGCACTCTTTTCTTTAAAAATTGTTGATACCAGCATGGGGATAACCAGAAGAGCAACAAACAGGGATGAAAGCAGGGCAAATGCAACTGTAAGGGCCTGATCTTTGAATAGTTCACCTGATGCACCATGTATGTAAACGATAGGAAGAAAAACTACTATCGTTGTGATGGTTGATGCAGTGATAGCACCGCCTACCTGTCCGGTACCAGTTATTATAGCATCAATGAATGGCATTCCTTCTTCCCGGTTTCTGCTAATATTTTCGAGTACAACAATGGCACTGTCAACGAGCATGCCGGCACCAAGGGCAAGACCTCCAAGAGTCATCACATTGATGGTAAGATGATTGAAATACATCAGATTGAACGTCGCAATAATAGATATGGGTATGGCAAGACTTATCACAAGTGTTGCCCCGATCCGGCGAAGGAAGATGTAAATCACGAAAACAGCCAGCACAATGCCGATCAGAGCTGTATTCTGGACCTCAGTTATTGCACTGCGTATATATTTACCCTGATCCTGAATAAAAATGAATTCATATCCCGGAAGAGCCCTGGAAAGATTTGCAAATTCCTCTTTTAGTTTTTTTACTGCTTCAACTGTATTAAACTTGGGCTCTTTGTAAATGGAGAGTCCAATGCATCGTTCTCCATTGATTGTGACAATATTATCAGGTTCCTTGTTTCCGAAATAAATTTTTGCTACATCTTTCAGGTAGATTGGTACTCTTGATGAAGACGACGCAGATGCTGCAATTCCGGCAGAAGTTGCTGAAGTTGTCTGTTTAAAACCAACTATTATGTTTTCAAGGTCTGTGAGGTCTCTAAGAACACTTACACCCTTAACCACATACCTTGTCCCCATTTCCACTATTGAGCCGCCTGACACATTTCTGTTGTAGTTACTTATCTGGGCAGCTATTGCATCGGATGTTATACCATAAGATTCGAGAATATGCTTTTTTGTTTCAATGATCACTTCACTCTGCTCGATGCCAGCAAGCTTTACATCTGCAACCCCGTCTATTCTTACCAGTTCATTTCTTATGTAGTTTTCTGCAACTTTTCTGAGTTCATCCAGATTGTTCAAACGTTCATTTTTCAGGGCGACTACCATGACTGGGGCAGCATTTGGATCATACTGCGACATTGTAAAGTCTTCAATATCTGAATTCTGGGCAAATGAATTCAGCTCTTTCTGCAGGTCGAGAAAAGCTTCATCCATATCTTTTTTCCAGTCGTATTCTACCGTAACAACAGCTTTTCCCACTTTTGATGAGGAAGAGACCTGAATTACCCCGTTCTGCCGCATGGCAATCGATTCGATCTGATCGACGTAATTTTTCTCTATCTCTTCTGGTGGCTTTTCCCCGGCTTTGATTTCGATATAAATTTTGGGATTATTAAGGTCGGGAAAGAGGTCGGTGCCCAGCTTGCCGAAAGAAATAAAGCCAAGGAGCATAACTCCCAGGACAAACATCAGTACGGTAACAGGGTATCTGACTGCAAAACGGGCTATTCTGTTCATATTTTCTATTTAACTATTTTCACTCTGGATCTGTTACTCAGTGTTTCGAAGCCACTGGTTACTATTCTTTCGTTCTTCGACAGGCCTCTCACAACTTCTGCTTCTGAAAGGTTTTCCAGCCCTGTCTCAATAATTCTTTCAAGGGCCAGTCCCCGGTCAACGACAAATACTGTTTTCCCTCGTTGCCGCGATAGAATTATGCTTTTGGGGATGACAATCACAGAGTCTTTCCTGTTAATAATTATATCGGCCTTTACAAACATTCCGGGCCGGAGAAGTAAATCAGGATTATTGACTGTGATAACTCCCTGAAAAGTTCTGGTATCAGGATTTATTGCGGGGGATAATTGTGTTACTTTTCCATAAAGTGTATCTTCAGGAATAGTGTAATTGGTAAGTTTTACAGGTTGTTCAGGTTTAATTACACCAATGTATTTTTCAGGTAGCTGGACATTCATATACATAGTCTGGTAATCCATGATTTTAGCAATTGTTGATCCAGCTTCAACCTGAGTCCCGGGTGTGTAATAAGGGAGTTCCACTATTATGCCATCAATAGGGGAGACAACCCTGGTTTTTTCAAGTTGCAGCCTCGCATTTTCGACTGCTGTCTTTGCATTTTCATAGTTTATACCCGCCGTTTTAAGGTCTTTTAAAGTCACACCTCCTTTTTCGTAAAGGGATTCCTGCTTCCTGAGTTCGCTTTCAGCAAGTTCGAGATTCAGCTCATTCGTTTCGAGTTTTATCGACAGGATAAATTCTTTATCCTCCAGCCTGGCAATAAGCGAACCTGCTTTAACTCTGTCGCCAAGCTGCCATGGCCGGCCAGTTTGCGGGTTTTTTTCGAGGTAATAAGAGGCAGAAATTTTTGCCTTCAGAGTCACCTCTCCGTGCGGATAGACTATTCCAGTAGTACTGACATATTCTTCTATTGACTTAAGCCTTATATCTTCAACCGTAACAGGAATTTCAATGTCAGCTGAAAGATTTGGCTCCTGATTTCTACAGCCTGCCAGAGAGAGGATTGCAAAAGCAATTACAATTAAAAATATTGACCTTTTCATATTAATATTATTAAAATTTTACTGGTTAAGTTTTAAAACCGGTGAGACCGGTTCTTTCTTTTCAAAATCGTATAATGTCTGTATTTTAAGATTGAGTAGTTCAAGTTTATAGGAAATAAGCGCATTAGTATAAGCTAACTGCCGTTCTGACAACTGGTTCTGGTAAATATTGAGATCCATACCGGTCAGATCGCCGTTTTTGTATCTTTCGAGGTTAAGTTCATAGGTAAGCTGTGCATTTGTTACTGATTTCCGGGCTATCTCAATCTGATTCTGGAGGTTAATCAGATTCCTGTATATTTTCCTAATGCCAAGAATAATATTATTTTGTTCATTTTCGAGAGATATTTTTGCACTTTCAATTGAAGCTTCGGTAGCTTTAATCCTTGATTTCTTTTCTCCCCAGTCCCAGAGAGGAATTGTAAGAGATAATGCAACAGATTCATTATCAGTAGGATTTGCATAGACGTCACTAAATTTTTCGTTATCACCAAATAGTCCTACTGAAAGGTTAAGATTTCCTTTGAATTCATTAAGTGCTTTTGTCTGAATAAGTTCGAACTGTGAGTTTTCAATAGATATTTCTCTCTGACGAAGTTCCATTCTGTTTTTAAGTCCGTGATCAATGGCGAATGCAATGTCGACAGGTATTGTATCAACTGATATATCCGGCAATACAACGAAATCGTCATACAGGTCCATACCGATAAGGATTTTGAAATCGTCTTTTGCATTTTCGAGAGATACCTGTTTGTTTTCAAAATCCGATTTTGTTGTTGCAAGGTTAAGTTCTGCCTGATATAGTTCGTCCTGGGCTGAGAGGCCTGCCTCCACCTTGTTTTTAGAAATCTCATAGCTCTGTTTCATGTTTTCATATGCTTGTTTTGCAATTTCCAGACTTTGCTGCTGCTGATACACGTAATAATATGCCTGGGCAACCTGCCTCTCAAGTGAAAGGAGCTGCAGGGCATAGTTGAGCTGGGCGTTCTCAAGGGCAAGCTGTAATTGTTTAAGTTGAAGCTTTGTCCGGTTATATGTAAAAAGAGGCTGATCGAGATTAATTGAGAGGTTGTTGCTGAATCCTTTAGTAGTGACATTGGTAAATTCGCTGTATGAGTCTTTATAGCCAAACCTGTTTACCAGTGATACTCTTGCATCAGTAAACAAAATGGGCTGTGATACAGTAAATACACTGTAGCTTTCAGTGGATCTTCTGGTATTCCATTTTGATATCAGATCGTTGAATTCTCTGCTCTGTGTGTATCCTATAGGATTGATTGTGAGTGAGAAGTTCGATTTTAGTGCCGCATTCTGTGCATTAAGGTTTTCCTGGCTTCTTATAAGGCTGAGTTTTGTCTGTTTTATTGAGGGGCTGTTAGCTTCTGCAATTTTCATTGCATCCTGTAAGGTAAGTCCTTTCTGGGCATGACAGGGAAGTTCCAGGGCAGATATCATACAGATAAATAAAAGCAGTGGTTTGGTATTTAGCGGTTTTGTTTTCATATGAGACTTTATTTTAAATTTTAAAGTATTTTCAACTAGCTGCCTGTTTTAAATGTCATTATTTCTTGGTTCTCAGCACCGATCTATTCCTTCAGCACCCATTTTACTGCATCTGCAATCACAATTCTGCCTTCTGATTGGTTTGTCATCTCCACTTTAACTGTATCGGGTGAGAGGTAGAAAGTGCCAAGTTTGTTCCATCCCGGATCAGCGGTTTCATAATCGATGGTTATTTCATCCATACCGTCGTCGTGGTAGACTTTGAAATGGAAGTCTTTGTACGGGTTTTGCCGGGCGGGTTCGCCACTCTGGTCACCCGGGGGTGGTGGTGTGCCCGGAGGCCCTCCAGCTGGTGGACGACCTGGTTGAGCACCTGCCTGCCCCGGCCTTCCAGCTCCTCTCATAATAATCTGAGCTCCAGCCTTGCCAATATATGCATATACATCATAATAGCCGGGTTCTTTTATTATGCCCTTCCATGTCACATATCTGTCGCCTGTGCCTGCTCTTGTGTAAACAGCAGAACGCACGAATCGGCCGTAAAAGGTGTTCTGAACTACAGGCTGCCAGTATTCCGGTGCAACGAAAAGATTCATTGATTGATATGTCTCAGCGACTTCCTTATTACCACTCAATATTTTTCTGAGAGGGTTCATCTTAGATGTTGCACTCCTGTAAAATCCAGGGTCTTCATTGTCTACTACAACTTCTCCCGGTTGTGTAAAAGATGGTATTTCCTGAACAATTTCCTCTCCTTCAAAAGGCTTTTGTTTTGCTGATTCTTTTTTAACTTCCTGAATAGTAAACACCAGTTCCCCAGGGATATTTTTCGAAAACAGAGCATTAATCTGCATGGCTCTGGGCTGGCTTTCAAGAACCACTCCAATTTTTTTCGTTTCGTGAGGTGAGAGATAGACAATTTTTGATATGTCGGAGCTTGTGAGGCCTCTTCCCTGCATTGCTATTTGCATCATTCTACCGCCTCCTGCGGCACCTCCTCGTCCTCCCTGAAAAGTTACAGACATAATTGCCTGTCCTCCGCCTCTGCCTCCGAAACCGCCACCTGTGCGGAACGAAACATTGAAAAGCCCACCTGCAGATTCAGTATTGGATGCTGTAAAAACAACCTGAAACCTTGTCCGCTGGTCAACCACAATAGTTGTTACATCGGGTTCTGTAAAAATAAATCCAGGCTGCTCCCTGCCGTTAAACCATTCTTCGAGATATGGATAAAATTCAAATCCGAATCTCTCCTTTAAATCATTATTGAATTTCAGAATATTTACCCTTTTGTAGCTGTTGTCCCATATATAATTTTTAAACCATTCGTTAAATTCGTTTATGCCTGCCTTATATCTCAGATAATTAAACAGACAGTCTCCTTTTAAAGTAAGCACGGCACGCATGGTATCACTGCTGGGATTTCGGGCCAGAAGCTCTTTGAAACTTGTGTTTTTGAGAATAAGATTAGCCCTATCGTTATCTGAAAGATTACCGGCCATCATTCCTGGTCCTCCTGCAGGAGCAGGCTCATTTAGCTTCTGGAGATGCGATTCAAAAACAGCATTAATAACAGGATATTCATCTGAGTAGAAATTGTTTCTGAAAAAGTAAAAGCTTGGTCCTAACAAATACCTTGTTGGTTCATTTACAAGCACACCATTTACCATTCTGAAATTACGCCCGCTTATAAAAGTGTTTCTGATGAAGTTGTTAAAGATTCTGACTTTCAGCTCTTTATCGGTTATTATCTGATTGTTGCGTGCCATCTGCTTTTTCTGTCTTGCAAACCTTTTTGCAAAACCTGCCTGCTGCAGGGTCGAAAGCTTTTCAGGGATAATAACCATTGAGGGTTGAATTTCGGCCCGGACCTGTGTATTGCTTTTCGGATACGAGTAAAACTGAACAGGAGCCTCCACCATGCTTAAACAGGAAAAAGGATAAGCCACCCCGAATCCTGATTCGAGATCTTTCATAAAACCTGATATAAGATTTGGAAGGGTGTCTTTAAGTTCTTCAAAATCTTTTTTGTAATAGTCAGTGCCCGGATAATGCCATGAGATGAATTTTACGGAATCGACAGTTATACTGTCGGCAACATAGTTTCCCATTGCAACGGTAAGTCCTGTAAGAGGGAACGGACATGAGTATTTTGTCCATTCACCTTCTTCCCCGGGTATTCCCTGCGAAACTACCTTAAGGTTTTTGTCTGATTTTGCCTTCAGAATGAATTTTGTGAAATCAACTTTAATCCTTGCCGGGTTTGAAGGGTAATAGTTCAAACCTGATACAGGATACCAGTGTGATTCCGGAGTAAAGAGCAAATAGTTATTTTTCAGAAAAGCTTGCCTTTTATTAACATTTACCATGGCAATTCTGTACCTGTTGTTTTTCGGATCATCACTGAAATTTGGATAACAAAACGCTTCAGTAATTTTGCCCGAATAAAAAATCGTTACACTGTCATATCCTCCCGGCTCAAGCCTCTTTGCAGGAGAAATTTCAATTATATGTCCGTCAGTTTTAAACTGAATATCGCTGTTTCCTGAAATTACTTTTTTAACTGATAGGCCTGGATTAAGTGAAAAAATATATGATTCAAGAGGGGTATCATTATCATTTACAATTCTGAGCATGGATACAGCCTCAATTGTTTTACCCTTATGTGCCAGTTCGATATCTGCTGAGGTTGTTGAGGGGAATTTGCTTTTTTCGTATTTGCGGTTGATTTCAATTACGCTTCTTTTAAGCTTTTCTCTTTCCAGATGATTGTTTAATGTGTTATAAAATGTTATGCCTGAACCTATAATACAAAGTACGAGTAAGGTCCGGGCTAAATTAGTATGGAGTCTTGACTGTGGTAGTCTTTTGAAAAGAATCACCGAAGCCATTATCATTGATACTCCTGCAAAGAAGTAGCCCAGACGCTGGTTGATTATCGCGGTGATATTGTCGAATCCTATTATTCCCGACTTGTAAAGTGGCATTCCAAAAACCATGTAATCGTATAGAGATCCTGCCCTGTACCACAGATAGAACATGTTAAGTGCTGCATATCCGAGCAGGAGGAAAAATGTAATTGCCTGATTCCCGATTATAAGCATTAATATATATGCAAGGCCCAGGCTGTAAATAAGGGTAGGTATTGAGATAAATAGGAGGTATTCAAAATATGAAAGTATGTCTACTTTCATGGTTTTGGAAATAATATTTATAATCAGTCCTATTATTAAAATAACAACATTAAGTGAAAGGAAAAGGCGCAATATGCCTAAAGTTTTTCCGGTTACATATTCGAAGTTGGAGACAGATCGGGTATATAAAACCTCGACAGTATCAAGTTTTTTATCCCTTTTCAGAAAATCGGATGCAAGAAATATTACAACGACTGCCTGACCGATGTTCAGCAGGTACAGATTGATCAGGGGTAGGGCTGAAGGAATTGAAACCATTTCCCATGATTCAGTTCCCACCGGAGAAAAGAGGCCTATGTTCAACATTGTAAAAATGAATAGCGCCCCTATGGCAAAGAGTCTGAAGAACCAGGTTCTTCTCAGGGTCTTTGCCTCGTAATGTGCAACAGTGAGAATATTATGGAGGAACGTCATTTTTTATTGAATTAAACGTTTAAATCGGCATGAATTTTATGTTCCATATAATAAACGTATGCGTGTTCAATATTGGGTTCAATTTCAACTGCATTCCCATCGGGGGGGAGGTCGGAAACAATCTGAACTTCCCATCCGTTTTCAACTGGTATTGTGGAGATGATGTCATATTCTTCCTTGGCTTTCTCATACTCATAGGGTGTGAGATTCATTTTGAAAACATGGCCTTTTGCTTCATTTACCAGGTTTTCGGGACGTCCACAAAAGACTACCTCCCCCTTGTTGAGCAAAGCCATATTCTGGCATGTTGAGGAGATATCTCCTACAATATGTGTCGAAAGGATAATAATTACATCCTGCTTCTGACTGAGTGTTGAAAGGATGTTTCTGAATCTTATTCTTTCATCAGGATCAAGACCTGTTGTTGGCTCATCCACGATAAAGAGTTTCGGATTGCCTATCAGTGCCTGTGCAATACCGAGACGTCTTTTCATTCCTCCCGAGAGTTTATTGGCATTCCTGTCGCGTACCTCGAGTAAGCCTACCTGATCAAGCATACGGTCGACTTCTTTTAATCTTTCTTTCCTGTTTTTCATTCCTGCAAGCGCAGCTGAATAGTCGAGAAACTCCCATGTTTTCAAAGAAGTAAAAAATCTGAAATCCTGAGGAAGATAACCAAGAATTTTCCTTACTTCCTTTCTGTGCTTCTGAATGTCTTTCCCATCGAGCAGAACAATACCTGATGTAGGCTTTACAAGAGTAACAAGAATTCTCATCAGAGTTGATTTACCTGCACCGTTTGGACCCAGCAGTCCGAACATGCCAGATTCAATCACCAGATTTATGTTTTTCAATGCGTGAGTTCCGTTCGGATAGATTTTATTCAAATCACGGATTTCTATCTTCATATAATTCTTTGATCTTGATGAAAGTTATTCATTTTAATATTTAGACTAATAAAAGACATGATTTATTTCAGATTGTTACATATTCTTTGATAATATTTTTTAACGGTTTTTAATATTTCATATCTATCAATTTTACAGATAGTAGTGTATTGAAGTTATTTCTATTTTTGTGCTGTGAACTTTTCCCACGTGGATTACAGTACAAATAAAAGGAAAATAATAAATGATCCGGTTTATGGCTTTATCAATATTCCCGGTGATTTCATCTTTGATCTTATCCAGCATCCCTGGATACAGCGATTGAGAAACATCAAGCAACTGGGTCTTACAAATTATGTATATCCCGGTGCCACTCACACCAGGTTTCAGCATTGCCTTGGAGCCCTGCATTTAATGGACACTGCACTCCAGACACTGAAAGGGAAAGGTGTTGCCATCAGCCCTGAAGAAGAAGAGGCAGCGCTTGTTGCTATCCTTCTCCACGATGCTGGCCATGGTCCCTTCTCACACGCCCTTGAAAAATCAATAATTAACGGCATAACTCATGAGGACCTTTCATTACTTCTGATGAAAATGCTTAATGAAGAATTCAGGGACAGAATTTCGCTTGCGATTGATATATTCACTGGAAAATACAGAAGAAAGTTCTTTCATGAACTTATTACGGGACAGACCGACATGGATCGTCTCGATTACCTGAGGAGAGACAGCTTTTATACAGGAGTAATAGAAGGCTCGGTGGGTTCCGACAGGATAATCAGGATGCTGAATGTGGCTGATGACCAGCTGGCAATTGAAGAAAAAGGAATTTATTCTCTTGAGAAACTATTAATTGCCCGCAGGTTGATGTACTGGCAGGTATATATGCACAAAACTGTACTTTCTTCTGAGAGTCTTCTAGTAAATATGCTTAAAAGGGCAAAAGAGATTGCCCGCAAAGGTGAACAGCTCTACGCAACTCCATCTCTGAGTTTCTTCCTCTATAATGAAATCGGTAAGGATGATATCAGCGGAAAAGGTACTTTCCCACCTGCAGTTGTGGCTTTTCATTTTACAAGACTGGACGACAGCGACATATTTGTTTCGGCAAGATACTGGAATGACCATTCCGACAGAGTACTTTCAGATCTTTCCTCGAGGCTTATACGCAGAAATCTTTTTGCAGTAGAACTGCAGAATGAACCATTCCCTCCGGAAAGGATAGAAAGTTTACAGAAGAAAGCTGAAAAGATGCTTGATATAGAACCGGAAATGGTTAATTATTATGTATTTTCAGGGAAAGTCTCAAATCTTGCCTATGCTCCCGACGGCAGTTCCAGGGTGAAAATTCTGCTGAAATCGGGATTAACAGCAAAAATCGAAGAAGTTTCTGATATCTTTGACCAGAGTTTTCTGTCAGAAAGAATAGTTAAATATTTTCTTTGTTATCCTAAAGAATGCAGATAATTTAAAATGAATGAATTATGGAATTTACAGCAACTGTAATAGCTCAGTTTCTCAAAGGTGAAATAGTCGGGAATCCTGATGTAAAGGTTAGCACTGTTGCCAGAATTGAGGAGGGTCAAGAAGGGGCCCTGTCGTTTCTGGCAAACCCCAAATATGAACCTTATATTTACACAACAAAGTCATCAGTAGTGCTTGTCAACAGGGATTTTGTACCTGCAGCCCCTGTTCAGGCAACACTCATAAAAGTTGACAACGCTTATGAGGCTTTTGCATCACTGCTGACAATGGTAACACAATCTAAACCTGCCAGAAAAGGCATACATCCAACTGCTGTAGTTGAACCGGATGCAAAACTGGGAGAAAATGTTTACGTGGGTGCCTTTGCCTATATTGGTAATGGGTGTGAAGTTGGGGATGGCAGTCAGATTTTTCCGCATGTGTATATCGGTGATAAAACAAAAGTAGGTAAGGAATGCATAATTTATCCCGGTGTAAAAATATACCATGAGTGTGTGATAGGTAATTCATGTATCATACACGCCGGAACTGTTATCGGAAGTGATGGCTTTGGGTTCGCTCCCGGGGCAGACAATCAGTACAAGAAGATACCTCAGATAGGCAACGTGGTTATTGAAGATGATGTGGAGATAGGAGCTAACGTTGCAATCGACAGGGCAACAATGGGCTCGACTGTCATCAGAAAAGGTGTTAAGATCGACAATCTTGTGCAGATAGGACATAATGTTGAAATCGGGGAAAATACAGTAATGGCAGGTCAGACAGGAATAGCAGGGTCTACAAAAATTGGGAACAATTGTATGATAGGGGGGCAAGTTGGGATAGCAGGACATCTCAAAATTGCAGATGGAATGAGAGCTTGCGCACAATCGGGTATCATCAGCGACATTGAGGAGAAGAACCTTACCGTAATGGGTTCTCCCGCATTCGAACATCGTCATTATCTTAAGTCGTACCTTTTATTTAAGAAACTTACAGAGATAAAAGCCCAGCTCGATTCAGTGAGAAAAGAGATTGAAGAACTGAAAAAGGAATAACCGTAATTGTTGAGGATAGGCATTAATGTCAATTTTCATAAATAGTTCACGAAATTTTTATTTCCTTTGTAATAGATTTTAATTACATATTTTGACTGAAATGGCTGAAAAGCAAAGAACTATTGCGCGTGAAATAAGCCTTAACGGGAAAGGATTACATACAGGAATAAATGTAAATATTACATTTAAACCAGCGCCAGCTAACCATGGATACAAGTTCTGCAGGGTTGACCTTCCGGGCAAGCCTGTTATAGATGCTCTTGCCGAAAATGTTACAGAAGCCTCGAGAGGTACCACATTAACTCAAAGCGGAGTATCTGTTTCAACCATTGAACATGTTCTCGCAGCATTCTATGGTATGCAGGTTGACAACGCCCTTATAGAACTTGATGGACCTGAAGCTCCTATTATGGGAGGTTCATCCGAAAAATTTGTTGAAGCAATAAAGGAAGCAGGAATAGTTGAACTGAAGGAAGAGCGTAATTATTTTACTGTTAAACAGAAGATTACATTTTCAGACGAGGAGCATGGTGTTGACCTTATTGTTTATCCCGACGATCATTTCAGCATAAATGTTCTTATTGATTATAATTCAAGAATACTTGGTAACCAGTATGCAATTCTCGATACAATAAATGATTTTGAAAAAGAGATAAGCAAATGCCGTACTTTTGTATTCTTCCACGAACTTGAACCTTTATTTAAGGCGGGTTTGATAAAAGGCGGCGACCTGGATAATGCAATTGTGATAATGGAAAAGGAGGTGCCGCAGGAAGAGATTGACAGAATTGCAAAGCTTTTTAACAGGCCTGGCATAAACAGCCATAAAGCAGGTATTCTGAATAATACCGAGTTAAGATATCCAAATGAGCCGGCCCGGCACAAGCTGCTTGACTTGATAGGTGACCTTGCACTCGTGGGACAGCCGATAAAAGGCAAGGTGGTGGCAACAAAACCGGGCCATTACGCCAATACCAGGCTGGCAAGAATTATAAGACAGGAAATCAAAAAGGCTCAGTCAAAAAAAGATATACCTGTTTATGACCCAACAGTGCCACCTGTATATAATTACGAGGACATAAAGAATATACTGCCCCACCGATATCCTTTTTTACTTGTTGACAAGATAATTTATGTTGATGAGAACAAGGTTGTCGGCATAAAGAATGTCACAGGAAATGAAGCATTTTTCCAGGGGCATTTTCCTGATGAACCTGTTATGCCGGGAGTTCTTATGATAGAAGCTATGGCTCAAACTGGCGGTATTCTGGTACTGAACGAAGTTGACGATCCCAAAAAATATTCTACATATTTTCTGAAAATTGATAAACTTAAATTCAAGCATAAAGTAGTCCCAGGAGATACTCTGGTGATCAAAATGGAATTAACCGAGCCTGTCAGAAGGGGAATAGTTTCGATGCATGGACAGGCATACGTTGGAAATACCCTTGTAATTGAGGGAGAAATGATAGCTCAGATTATAAGAAACAAATGAAAAGATTATGATCTCAAAATTGGCTTTTGTTCATCCTGATGCTAAACTTGGCGAAAACGTAGTCGTAGAACCATTTGCATATATTGCTGGAAATGTAGTTATAGGTGATGGATCATGGATTGGGCCTCATGGTGTTGTGCTTGATGGTGCACGTATCGGACGCAACTGCAGAATTTTCCCTGGTGCTGTAGTATCAGGAATTCCCCAGGACCTTAAGTTCAAGGGGGAGGAAACCACTGCAGAAATAGGAGACAATACAACTATCAGAGAAGGCGCTACCATTAACAGGGGAACAGCTGCAGTAGGTAAGACTGTTATAGGAGATAATTGTCTTATCATGGCTTGTGCGCACGTGGGTCACGACTGCCAGATAGGTAATAATTGCATTCTGGGGAACGCTGTAGGGCTGGCAGGAGAAGTGAAAGTTGACGACTGGGCTATAATAAGCGGCGGTACACTTGTGCATCAGTTTACTAGAATAGGCGGGCATGTGATTATAGGTGGCGGAGGAAAAGTGCGTATAGATGTTCCTCCTTTTATCAAAGCCGACAGGGAACCTCTTGCATATATGGGCGTTAATGTTGTAGGGCTTACCCGGCGGGGATTCACCAAAGAACGCATAAATGAAATTCATAACATTTACAGGGCAATATACCTTAACGGAATGAATACCTCGCAGGCACTGGAATATGTGGAAAAGAATTTCCAGCCCTCACCCGACAGAGACTATATCATTGAATTTTTCAGAAATTCAGAAAGAGGGGTTATAAGGGGCCCAAGGCTCCTGTCGGATAAATAATAAATTTATTTCCCTGCTTTAATTATCTGTAAGGTCCTTCCGCCAACCCTGAGCTGTAAGCTCTATTTCCTGTCCTTCTTTTGTTACAAAATATTTGCCCTGCTCTTTTTTTGTCATGTGTCCTATGATGCTTATTCCTTTAACCCGGGCAATAGTTTCATATTTCTCAATTGGAACAGTAAACAGAAATTCATAATCTTCACCACCGTTCAAAGCCGCAATGAGTGGTTCAAGCATAATCTCTTCCGCAAATTTCAATGTTTCACTGTCGATAGGTATTTTATCATGAAAAATCCTGCAGCCAGTACCTGAATATTTGCATAGCTGAAGGAGGTCAGATGCCAGCCCTTCTGAAAGGTCGATCATTGAGGTAGGAATAATGCCTTTGTCATTGATTTCATTCAGAGTACGAACAGGCAACTCGGGCTTGAGCTGTCTTTCAATGATATATTCATAGCCTGAGAGGCTGGGCTTGAATCCCGGATCCTTCATGAAGAGCCTTCTCTCCCTTTCAAGAAGCTGTAACCCCATATATGCAGCACCCAGGTCGCCTGTTACACAAATAAGTTCATTGGGTTTTGCACCTGAACGTTTAACCAGTTTCTCCGGTTTCACAGTGCCCGTGGCTGTAACAGAAATAGTAAAGCCGGTGAGCGAAGTTGTAATATC
Source organism: Bacteroidota bacterium (assembly GCA_029552825.1). Classification (GTDB taxonomy): domain Bacteria; phylum Bacteroidota; class Bacteroidia; order Bacteroidales; family VadinHA17; genus LD21. Next base: position 37,074 of record JAKPDL010000187.1, on the reverse strand, counting down.
ACCTCCAGCAAGGTCAACCCCGTATTTCCTGCAGGCAAGATACACCCCATCATAAAATTCGTCAAGTGATGATATATCAAACCTTGAGCTAACACCGAGAGCCAGCAGTAGCTGTTCAGGAGTGCCATTCATGGCATAGATGTCGGATATAGCCCTTATTACTGATTTGTATCCCAGATGTTTGAGAGGAAAGTAAACAAGATTGAAATGAATACCTTCCATCAGCAGATCTGTGGAAACCAGTGTAAGTGACTCGCCCATAGCAATAACTGCCGCATCGTCACCTATATCGCCTGCCGTCGATTTATTTATTCTTGTGGCATTACGTGCAAGATGGTCAATCAGGCCGTATTTTCCAAGCCTGTCAATCGAATCTTCATCCGTATCTTTCATCTGGCCTTGTTATTCAAGTATTATTGTTTGATTCTTTGGATATCTTACCGAATAAGTCAAAACAAGTTCTTTCGTTTCACCCGGTCGGAGTTCAAGGTCCCAGGTTACCAGACCTGTTTCATTGTTAAGCTTCCCACCTGATAATTCAACCGCTTCAACAGTTATCTGGCTGTTCGATGAAACAGGTATCTGGTCGTTTACTGTGATCCTGACAGCAGTTGCCTTGTTGTTGCGCAAAGTTATGAGGAATGAATAAATATCTGTTTTATTTGCTCCGATTATCTTCTTTGATGTGAAATCTTTCCTCTTTTCTCTTTTGATAAGTATACCCGGGTCGGTTCCCAGGGATATTGAAAGGGTATCGCTGAGCTGGTTTATATCAAGCTGTGATTTACCAACATAAGTATTTTCAAAATATAGATTTGCTTCACCCGAAAGAAGGCTTTGCTTTGCCCAGTCTGTGATATTGCATGTAAGGTATGCATGAGGCGACATTTTTGGTACAACAGCATATTTGTATTCGGCGGGCGTGGTGGTTCTCTGGATCTCTATAGTCTGGGTTTTGCCATCCGAAGGTATTGAATAAAGTGTTGCAATATCAAAGGTTACGCTCATTTCCCCTGTTCGCTTTTCTACGGTAACCGGTACTGCTTCTGCTTCTTTTTTAAGAAATGTATTTCTGTCGGCCATAATAACATTTTCCATCATAACAGGGGCTTTACGGGCAACTCCATATGCAGCCACTTCCCCTCGCGTAGCAGTTTCACTGGTTACAGGTACAAAGAAATCAATAAACCATGGATTCAGAACAGGAACATTTCCAGCAATCCATGGCGTAGCTGTTGAAAAACTTAGTTTTACGTTCTTCCATTCAACTCCGGTATTCTGGAAAACATTTGCCTTGTAATATATTAAAACCGGTTTTGTGATGTCATCAACCCGGATGTCGTATGATGGGTACCAGCCTGCGTTCGAAACATTATATTCGAACAAAATCTTTGCTGAAACAGGTTTCATGGCCTCTACAGTTACAGAAATCTCCCCTGAAGGGAGCTGGTTTTTATTCATTCTGTCGGATATTTGCTGCTGAAGCATTGTAATCTGCCTTTCATAATCCTTTATAAGCCTGCTTTTTTTCAGCTTTGCTGCATTTATCTGTTCGATATTTGAAGTATATAGCTCCATCAGCGATTTGAACTGCTCGATTGAAAAAGTTGTTTCTTTCACCAGAACTGCTTTGTTTGCCTGTAGGAACGAAAGCCTTTCATCGAGAGTTGAGATAGCTGCTTTTTCGTCTTCTATTTTCATCTGAAGGGCTTCAATCTGGTTCCGGATATTCTTTACTTCGGGTATCTCTTCAAGATTGCTGATGTAATTATTCCTGAGATTAACCGAAAGAGTTGTGAATTCACCACTACCCTTTACCTGAATGCTCTGGGCGTCAATATATGGTGAAAGTCCGGTAAGCTTCAGAGTTGTTTTTCCGGCAGGTATTTCAGTAACCGCCTCACAGGTGAGCCTTGCTCTGTCGGGGTAAACTGTAACATGATTTAAAGTTGCTTTTATCTCTTTTTCATTGTCGGCAATGAGATTAATCAGAGGTATGATAATAAAAGCCGCTGAAAGTATTTGCTTCTTCATGACGGATAATTTTAATAAAGTTAGAGTTATTTTTTTCTTAACACCAATTTCTGTGCCATAAAAAAACCCCGCCGCAGCGGGGTTACATCTGAATTATTATCAGTAAATGATATAGTGCCCGATTAGAGCTCCTTTATAGTATTGAAGCCATACTGAACACATCTGTCCTCCATGAACAATACGTCCAAAATGAATTTCAAAGCCACAGTTATCGACATTTGTTCCAGTTATGATATCTGCAGATGAACTTGCACTTAATTCTCCTGAATCTCCTGTACTTACATCTTTTGGTATTTGTTTTGTCCACCAGTAATTACAGGGATAATCCTTTCCTGTATTGCTTATGGAAATTTTCTGGTCAGTTTTTGACCATAACATCGTCATACTGCCGTTTTCAATACTGATTATTATTCCGTTGTCAATAAGAAATATCCTTCCCATAGATACTCCGTTAAGAGTACCGGTAACATTACCATTTACAGGTGCTACAACGGACGAAGCAGTAAGGGTTCCGCTAATATCTGCATCGCCGTTCACATTAAATGTCTTATTTAATGTCATAGTATTTATACCGAGTTTTCTTGCGGAGAAATCACCATATATCAGAGGACTTTCTGCTGAGTTGGCAATATAGAGTTTGTTACTGCCCGATTCATATTTACCCGCCTGGTAACCAAGGAATATGTTACCGGTTCCATCTGTGTTTGAATACCCTGATTCAAAACCAATTGCCACATTATGATCTCCGTTTTTTATATTATAGCCGGCACGATATCCCATGAAGACATTATAATTTCCTGAGACCATGGGGTTATATGTTTGCCCATCTTCGCCGCTTCTTCCTGCATCAATCCCGACAAAAGTATTACCATTTCCGTTATCAAGCCAGTATCCTGCATTTGTTCCTATAAATACATTATCACGGCTGTTGCGGATCTGATATCCGGCATTTATACCAATAAAAGTGTTGAACGATCCGCTCCAGCCGGATGCATTAATGTTCTCACCTGCTGATGTGCCAATGAGGACATTATAATTCTGGTTAGTGTGATTGTAACCTGCATTTGAACCAATTATAGTGTTACTACTTCCTGTGGTAAGATTATTTGCGGCATTAAGTCCGATAATTATGTTATTGCTGCCGCTTGTTGCACTGTTACCGGCAAGGTGTCCGATAATTGTGTTGGAGTTTCCTGTAACAAGGTTTCGGCCAGCCTGATAACCCAGAACAGAGTTATAACGGCCTGTGGTAATATTTGCTCCGGCTTCCTGACCTATGAAGTAATTTTCGGGTGTAAGGTTAAGATAATTTCCGGTTGAGCTTTTGCCAGGGTCAAAACCTCCTATGGCAAATCCTCCTTTTACCCCTTTTGCAGGGTTCTTAACAAATATTCTGGTACTGTCGGAAGTTACTCTCAGGTATTCCTGCGGCTCCTGCTTACTGCCGTCGAATCCGCCTATTGCAAAACCTCCCTTCACTCCTTTATCTCCATCTCCAACATATACCCTTACACCTTCATTATATACTGCAAAAACTGTCTGCCCTCTGTTATTCTTAACTTCAAAAAGAGGTTCTTCCATGAGTTCTGTTTTACCGGTAACAACTAGCTTATCAATACCCGAGACTCCCTGTGCAACCATGGCATAAGGAACAGAAAGGAGACGTGATGAGCCCATATCCTGCCATTTGTCGTTCCAGAAAACCATTGTCCTCAGAAAAAGAGGCTGTACTGTCCAGTTAATATCTTCAAATTTTCCTGTAATGGGTTTTGCCAGAGGGTCTCCCACCATAAGCTGAAAAAGACCGAATTGATTTGTCCTTACCTTATATTCCGCTTCATAAACAACATTAGGGGGATTTATATTGGTCAGGATCCCGATTCTGATTAGCAGATCTGCATCAGTAATAGGATTTCCATCAACATCTCTTGCAATCGCCTGATAATTGAAACCTGCAGGCACCTGGCCGGTTACAGACAGAACTGAAAGAAAAATGAAAACCGGGAAAAACAGATTTTTTATAAAATATGTTTTCATGGCCGTTTTGTTTAAATCAAGCCAAAAATTATTTAAAAAAAATACAATAAGCAATTTTTTTTGACCAGCTTCAGAAAAATTTATATGAACGAATTAATTGTATTGATTAATGGTTTAAGGGGTTGTAATTCTTAAGTTGCGTGGGAGGGATTACAGCAGTATTTACACCTGAATTACCTGTAATGTCATAATAACTTACAGTACCTCCAGAGAGTTCTTTAACTTCAGGTTTTGTTGCCCATGGGCAGCCCGGGACCGGACAGTTTTCTATTTTGTGTTTTCTGTTATCTGCAGGTTCCCAGCCCATTATAAGATATAGTGCAAAAAAGCCTATAACATAAGCCACTGCAACATGCCATCCTTTTTTAAGCCACAGAAATACATGTCTGGCTTCCGAAAACTTATTTGTGATAGCTACTCCGGCCGACGAGCCAAACCATACCATTGAGCCTCCGAATCCTACTGTGTAGGCAAGCATGCCCCAGTCGTAATGCCCCTGGTCGATGCAGAGTTTGGTCAATGGAATATTATCGAATACTGATGACAGAAAACCGAGTGCGAAGGCTGTTCTCCATGAAGCGGGAGGCAGCTCTTCTACCGGCAAAAGTGAAGCGCTGGTAACAAGACAGAGAAGAAATATTGTTCCTTTCAGAGCACCGGGTATCTCTTTCCATGGTACTGGACGGATAAAAATGCTCAGCAGAATGGCAATCCATACACCGAGGGCAGGCATATCGTAAAGGATATTCGAAAGTATTGCACCAACCAGTATCATTACCACAATCAAGATCCTCATCCAGTCGACCTTAACCCCTTTAACCGGATCTTTCATAATTGGCTGATATTTGTCCTGCTGGTGCGAAGCGAACCATCCGAAAAAAAGCAATGCAGCAACTGCAGCAACAAATGCGTGCAGGACGTTAAGAGCACTTGTTCCTGCTATCCACATCATAGTTGTGGTTGTATCCCCTACAACACTGCCGCTTCCTCCTGCATTGCTTGCTGCAACAATGGCGGCAATGTAACCGATATGTACTTTTCTTTTGAAAACTACCAGTGCTATTGTCCCACCAATAAGTGCCGATGCAATATTGTCGAGAAATGCCGACATGATAAAGACAAAAACAAGCAGTACGAATGGCCCTGTCCAGTCATCGGGCAGGTATTTGGGTAGTATATCCGGTACACGCGACTCTTCGAATATTTTTGATAAAAGAGCAAAACCAAGAAGCAGGCCTGCCAGATTAAGTATTATACCCCACTCACCATCTCTCAGTTCCTTATCGAGTAACTGCTCTTTCATAGGGGTGTCACCAAAAAAATGTTCCATAAAATGGAATCCCGGGTCAAAAATGAATTTAAAAATCAGCAACACTGTAAGACCGGTCACTGCAACCCAGAATGTTTGCTTGTGAAAGAGTGCCACACCGGCAAGTATCATACCAAAAATGATGAACTCCACCCTTATAGGGCCAATCGAAGGAACTTCTCCCGGTGATGATGCAAAGAGGGATATTGGAATGATGAGCAAAATCAGTGGAAGAAATAATCTCTTTAAAATGCCTGAAAAGTTTGGAAATCTATTATTAATCATTGATATAAAGTAGATTAAATTTAAAGCCCCAAATTTAAAATGATTTGATAAATAATTGAATAATTTCTGGTTTTTATTTAAAATTTAGTTCAAATATTTTCGGAATGGATAAAAAATGATTGAAGTTTAAGGTTATTTATTCAGGCAATGATAATGGTTTCTCCTATCTTTATTAACTTTGTGCCTCTATAGGCTTCAATTTTAACAAAAATACCCGAAAATTGTTATAATACCGGAATAACAGAATTACATTTGCTCATATGCCTGAAGGAAAAAAGAAGAAAAATATTATTGATGAGGTTACCGGCAGCGAGTATAAGTATGGTTTTTATACTGATATTGAGGCGGAGAAGGTACCTCCAGGGCTGAATGAGGACATCATAAGGCTTATTTCGGAAAAAAAGAATGAGCCTGAGTGGCTTCTTGAATTCAGGCTTAAATCGTACAGGCACTGGCTCACAATGGAGATGCCTGAATGGGCAAATCTGAAAATTCCGGAAATAAATTATCAGGATATTGTCTATTATTCAGCACCAGCAGTCAGAAAGAAGAAAAGCTCAGCAGAAATTGACCCGGAGCTTAAAAAAACTTTTGACAGACTCGGCATACCTCTCGACGAACAGAAAATTCTCAGCGGTGTTGCTGTTGATGCTGTGATGGATAGCGTATCGGTTAAGACAACCTTCAGGGAGACACTTGCCGAACTGGGAATTATTTTTTGTTCTTTCAGTGAAGCTGTAAGGGAATATCCCGATCTGGTAAAAAAATATCTCGGCACTGTTGTCCCATATAGCGATAATTATTTTGCTGCTCTGAATTCCGCAGTTTTCAGTGATGGTTCCTTCTGCTATATTCCCAAGGGCGTAAGATGTCCGATGGAGCTCTCGACATATTTCAGAATCAATGCAGCAAAAACCGGTCAGTTTGAACGCACTCTTATTGTTGCTGATGATGAAAGTTATGTCAGCTATCTTGAGGGATGTACTGCACCCATACGCGATGAAAACCAGCTTCATGCAGCAGTGGTCGAAATAATTGCCGAAAAAGATGCGGAAGTAAAATATTCAACAGTTCAGAACTGGTATCCTGGCGATCATGAGGGCAGGGGAGGTATATTCAATTTTGTTACCAAAAGAGGAATGTGTCGGGGGGAAAACTCAAAAATATCATGGACCCAGGTGGAAACAGGGTCAGCTATTACATGGAAATATCCTTCCTGCGTGCTGAAAGGAGACAATTCAACAGGTGAATTTTATTCAGTAGCAGTTACCAATCATTTTCAGCAGGCTGATACCGGTACCAAAATGATTCATATCGGGAAAAACACCAGAAGCACCATAGTGTCAAAAGGAATATCTGCAGGCCGTAGCCAGAACAGTTACAGAGGTCTTGTGAAAGTTCTCAGAAATGCCCGCAATGCAAGGAATTATTCCCGGTGCGATTCACTTCTTCTTGGTGATAAATGCGGGGCACATACATTCCCATACATCGAAGTTGAAAACCCGACTGCAATTGTTGAACATGAAGCAACAACATCAAAGGTCGGAGAGGATCAGATATTTTATTGCAATCAACGTGGCATTTCAACCGAAGATGCCGTAAGCCTGATTGTAAACGGATACACAAGAGAGATAATAAATAAATTGCCCATGGAGTTTGCAGTTGAGGCTCAGAAACTCCTGCAGATAACACTTGAGGGCAGTATAGGATAATTTTTTCATTATATATTATGCTGGTAATAAAAAATTTAAGAGCAACAGTCGGAGGCAGGGAAATACTTAAGGGAATCTCCCTTGAGGTAAAGGAGGGGGAGATACATGCAATTATGGGGCCCAACGGCTCAGGCAAAAGTACTTTTGCTGCTGTTATTGCCGGAAGAGATTATGCCACAGTAACTGAAGGCACAGTGACATACCTTGGGAGAAATCTTCTCGAAATGTCTCCCGACGAAAGAGCCCTTGAAGGTATATTCCTCGGATTCCAGTACCCTGTTGAGATCCCCGGGGTAAGTATGACTAACTTTCTTAAGACAGCTGTGAACGAACAGAGAAAACACAGGGGACTTGAACCCCTATCAGCATCCGATTTTCTTAAAATGATGCGTGAGAAAAAAGAACTGGTAGGACTCGATTCCAAACTCGACAACCGTTCGGTAAATGAAGGTTTTTCGGGAGGAGAGAAAAAGAAAAACGAAATCTTCCAGATGGCAATGCTCGAGCCCCGGCTGGCAATACTCGATGAAACCGATTCAGGCCTTGATATTGATGCCCTTAAAGTTGTTGCTAACGGGGTTAACAAACTTCGCAGGCCCGATAATGCCTTTATTGTTATTACTCATTACCAGAGACTCCTTGATTATATTATACCTGATGTTGTGCATGTCCTGTATGATGGCAGGATAGTTATGACATCAGGCAGGGAACTTGCTATTGAACTTGAACAAAAGGGATACGAGTGGATAAAGAGAGAAGTTGAGAAAAGCGGAATATAATGAAACCCCGTAACGAACTGACTGAAAAATTTTACAGGCTTTACAGGGAAAACCTTCCTGCAATAGAATCTGTTTCAGCTTCTCTGCTTAACCGTTCAAGGGAAGAAGCAATTGAGAAGTTTATGCAATCCGGTATACCTACACGGAAAACTGAAGCATACAGGTATACCCCATTGGAGACTTATTTCGGATATGAATATCACAATTATATTCCTGCATCGACCGATTTTGAAAGAGTCAGAAGGTTTAAATGCGACGTTGAAGACCTTGACTGCTATAGCATAATTCTTCATAACGGATATTTTCCTGAATCCGGGGTAAAACACATTACTTTACCTGGTAATATCTGGCTGGGCAGCCTTAATGAAGCTGCTGAAAAATTCAAATCTGTTGTGGAGAACCACCTCGGGAAATACAGCGGAAGGGAAGATGACGGGCTGATACATCTCAATACTGCCATGTCACCCGGAGGTCTCTTTGTACATATACCGGCAGGTATTATGGTTGAAAAACCGGTACAGATAATAAATCTTGTTGATTCTGAACAGGATATTTTCAATCAGAAAAGAAATCTGATTATAGTGGAGCCGGGTTCATCTATAACCCTTATTGTGTGCGACCATACCATCTCACTCAATAGATTCCTTACCAATACAGTAACTGAAGTATACGTAGGCGAAAATTCACATTTCAATATAATAAGGGTACAGAATGAGCATAATAATTCCTTCAAAATAACGGGCACATTTATTTATCAGGAAAAGAATTCAGTTGTAAGTTCCAATAACATAACCCTTCACGGTGGAATGGTAAGAAACAATACTTATCATTATCTCGCTGGTGAAGGAGCTCAATGTTCATCTTACGGACTTTACCTTGCTGATAAAATGCAGCATGTCGACAACTATGTTAATGTTGAGCACCTTGCCCCGGGCTGTACAAGCAATCAGCTCTTTAAAGGTGTACTGGATGAAATGGCTAGAGGGGTTTTCAACGGAAGAATTTACGTTGAGAAGGGAGCACAGGGTACATCGGCTTACCAGAAAAACAATTCCATTATTTTGACAGATGATGCCAGAATGTACACACGGCCGCATTTAGAGATATTTGCTGATGATGTTAAGTGCAGCCATGGTGCCACTGTGGGACAGCTGGATGAAGACGCCATGTTTTACCTGCAATCGAGGGGAATAAATAAAAACGAGGCAAAACTCATGCTTATGGCTGCCTTTGCGGATGAGGTCATCCAGAAAATAAACATCGGACCGCTCAGGCAAAGAATTATCGGACTGGTTATAAAACGCCTCAGGGGAGAACTGAGCAGATGCGCATTCTGCGTTGTTAAGTGTAACTGAAAATAATTTATAATTTGAAAGATATAATTGAAATAAGAAAAGATTTTCCGCTTCTACAGAAGGAAATCGGAGGAAGAAGAATAGTATATTTTGATAATGCCGCAACCACACAAAAACCCATATGCGTCATCGAGGCTGTTGATGAGGTCTACAGAAGTTACAATGCAAATGTCCATAGAGGAGTTCATGTACTCAGCGATATGGTCTCGGAAGCTTATGAGAACGCAAGAGAAAAAATCAGAGATTTCATCAACGCATCCAAAAAGGAAGAAATAATTTTCACCTCAGGAACTACAGCCTCAATCAACGCTGTTGCTTTTTCATTCGGCGAAAGATATATCAAACCCGGCGATGAAATCATAATAAGCAATCTGGAACACCATTCCAACATTGTCCCCTGGCAAATGATGTGCGAAAGGAAAGGAGCACGGCTTAAGGTAATACCAGTTACCGACAGGGGTGAAATAATAATGGAGAAATATGTTAAACTGCTAACTGAAAAAACTAAACTTGTTGCAATTACACAGGTGTCGAATGCCCTGGGTACAATTGTGCCAGTAAAAGAAGTTACTGCGTTAGCGCACCAACTTGGCATACCTGTACTAATTGACGGTGCACAGGGCATTCAGCATTGTCAGGTTGATATACAGGAGATCGGCTGCGATTTTTATACGTTTTCAGGTCATAAAATATATGGCCCTGCAGGAACAGGAATTCTTTACGGCAGGGAAAAATATCTTGAAGAGATGCCACCCTGGCATGGAGGTGGTGATATGATTAAAAGTGTGAGCTTTGAAAAAACAGTATACAATGACCTGCCTTTCAAGTTTGAGGCAGGAACACCCAACTATCCGGGGTTTATCGGACTGGGAAGAGCAATTGATTACATCAGGGAACTGGGAATGGAAGATATCAGCAACCGCGAGAAACGGCTACTGGATTATGCTACCGAGAAACTTTCTGGAATCGACAGGGTTAAAATAATCGGAAATGCCGCTGAGAAAGTTTCAGTAATTTCCTTTGTTATCGAAGGTATTCACCAGTATGATGCCGGAATGATTCTTGACAAGCTGGGAATAGCAGTAAGGACAGGTAATCACTGCGCCCAGCCGCTGATTGAAAGACTAGGACTTGAAGGGACAATAAGAGCATCTTTGTGTTTTTACAACACCGAAGAAGAAATAGATACCCTTGCAGAAGGCATCCGTAAAGTAATCAGGATGTTTTATTAATGAAGATGTTTATGAGCATTAACGATATTCAGGATAGTATAATTGAAGAGTTCAGCGCATTTGACGACTGGATGGATAGATATGCATTGCTGATAGAAAAGGGGAAGGAACTACCACCTCTCGACCCTGCACATAAAAAGAATGATTACCTTATTGAAGGATGCCAATCGAAAGTGTGGCTCTACCCTGAGTTCAGGGATGGGAAAATATACTTCAGTGCCGACAGTGATGCACTGATTACAAGAGGAATAGTTTCCCTGCTTATCCGTGTTCTCTCGGGCAGGACTCCTGAGGAAATAAAAAACGCAGACCTTTATTTTATTGAAAAGACCGGACTCAGGGAAAACCTCTCTCCCACGCGCTCGAACGGACTGCTGGCAATGATTAAACAAATGAAACTTTATGCAATTGCTTTTGAATATAACATGAATAAAAACCGTTCTGATGAAGCTTAATAAACACGAGCTTTAATTACTAAAATGTTAGTTTAAAAAATCAGGTTGCCATGGAACTGTCAGAAAAGCAAGAAATAGAATCGAGAATCGCAGGTGTATTGAAATCGGTTTACGACCCTGAAATTCCTGTTAATATTTATGACCTCGGGCTGATATATGATATAAATATTGACGATGATCATGTGGCACATATTACAATGACCCTTACTGCTCCAAATTGTCCTCTTGCTTCCCAACTGGTTGAGGAAGTAAAATATAAGGTTGCAGGGACAAGGGGTGTGAAGGACTGTGAAGTAAATCTGACTTTTAATCCTCCCTGGACCAGGGACCGCTTAAGTGACGCCGCAAAACTCGAGCTTGGCTTAATGTGAACCAGCAATGGGTAACACAGGCGATATATCCGCAGCAATTAAGAAGAAAGCATACACACTGGGATTTGACTTGTGCGGAATAGCCCGCTACAGAAGACTTTCGGAATATGAAGGACCCTTCACTCAATGGTGCAGGGCAGGTATGAATGACAGTATGAATTATCTTTCAGGAAGCATTGCCAGGAGAATTGATCCTGCTCTGTTTTTTCCAGGTGTAAGGTCTATCGTTGTTACAGGGATGAGTTATTTTACGGCTGATATTCAGACTGGAATGGACGTGCCTATAATTTCGAGATATGCTCTTGGAACAGATTACCATCACGTTATTACCGGGAAACTCGAAAGCCTTCTTTCTTTTATAAGAACTATTGTACCGGGTGTTCAGGGCAAAACCTCCTGCGATTCATCGCCTGTGCTTGAAAAGCCCTGGGCTGTTGAGGCAGGACTTGGATGGCAGGGGAAAAATTCGCTTGTGATAAACGAAACAAAGGGATCCTTTTTTTTCATAGGAATTTTAATGCTTGATATAGATCTGGAATATGATGAGCCAGTAAGAGAGGACAGATGTGGCAGTTGTGAGGAATGCATAAATAGATGCCCAACAGGCGCTATAAACACAAACCGTACAATTGATGCCAGAAAGTGTATTGCAAATCTCACAATCGAAAACAGAAATCCAATAGACCATGGGGTAGCACCTCTGTTCGAACGCAGAGTTTATGGATGTGATATATGTCAGGAGGTATGTCCATGGAATAAAAACATCCCATACCATAATCATCCTGAGCTTAATGCTTCGCCAGAGATACTTTCAATGACAAGGCAGGAATGGCTTTCACTCGACAGGGAAAAGTTCCTGAAACTTTTCGGAAAAACATCAGTGGCACGTGTGGGATTTGAGAGATTCAAAAAAAACGTCGAAATTATTCTTCAGTATTCAGCCTGACTTCTTTATTTTATATTTTATTTTTCACCGATAACGGTTACCATAATCTCCCTCCTGTTTCTGGGCCCGTCAAACTCACAGAAAAAAATGTTCTGCCATGTTGAAAGTCCGAGCTTGCCTTCGACAACAGGAATGGTTTCGGAAGGTCCAACAATTCCGGCTTTAAGATGAGCATCCCCGTTGTTGTCCTGCCTGTCGTGCTCCCATACACCATGAGGTATCAGCTTGTTAAGCAGTGTGATTACATCAGTCTGAACCGATTCGTCCCAGTTCTCCTGTATCATGATTGCACAGGTTGAGCCCCTTGCATAAACCGATGCAATCCCGCTTCTTACACCACTTTCTTTTACCACAGACTCAACAATCGAAGTAATGTCATATAATCCGTTCCTTGAATGCGTACTCAATGATATAACTTTCTGCAACATACTAATCATTATTTGCGTTGTAAATTTACTATTAGTTTATTAATTTTATTATTAGAACAATTTAAAACAATACAAGGTGTTATAACCAAAAATTAATTCATGAAGAAAACATTTAAAACAGTTCTGATTTTATTTCTGTCATTGCATTCATGCAATGAACCGGAAACAACTGTCACAGATATTGTTAGGATGGACGGGTCAATTGAAAGAAGGATTGAAATGAGAGGGGTGAATGCTAAATTCAATATCCCGGACGTTCAGGTTCCATACGATTCGACCTGGTCAATAAGAGATTCTCTGGAAATTAACAAAAATGGAGATACTATCAGGGTAAGAAGGGCTGTTAAAAACTTCAGTAACGCTGAAGAACTCAACAATTATTATTCTTCCGATAGCAGCCTCAATAAGAGCACAGTAAGACGAGTTGAATTTCGAAAGAAATTCAGATGGTTCGATACTCATTACAATTTTTCCGAAATTGTCGAAAAAAGGATAAATCATGGTTATCCCGTTGCCTCATTTATGCCGGATGATGAACTGAAATGGTTTTATCTGCCGGAAGCAGAAAAAACCAGGCTTTTAATAGGTCCGGATAGTTTGAGGTACAAAGTACTGGACGACAGTGTAAAATCACACCAGGAAATATGGATGTGGCGGAGTTTGATTTCAGAATGGATTAATACCTTCAATAAATTAACAGAAGGGAAAGGTATCAAAGGCAATACCAAGGAGAAAGAAGCAATATTATACAGTATGGTAAGGGATAATATGAATGATTTTGATTCTCTCTGGTCACAGGGAGTTATTCTGAAAAAACTTACAGGCGAAAAGGAAGCAATTGAATTTAAGGAAGAAGCCGATTCGGCAATGAGGGTAATTGAGGATCTTCTGGGACAAAGGTTCAGTAATTATAGCGTAAGAATTGTAATGCCTGGAAAACAGGTGAGTAGCAATAGCATGCTTAAGGATAGTACTGGCTTCCCGTTATGGCAGGTTAAATCTGAATTTTTTCTTACAGAACCTTACATAATGAAGGCTGAATCAATAGTTTATAATATCTGGGCCTGGTTAATTACAGCAACCTTCATTATTCTATTTGCAGGAGCAATAATTTTTCCAGTAAAGAAACAGAAACCTGCTATCTGAATATACAGAACTTTTAATTGTAGTCCTTAAGTATTTTCATCAGTTTCTGCCTTGCAAAAAAGATTCTACTTTTTACAGTACCGGTTTTAAGTTTCAGCTTTTCAGCTATTTCTTCATACTTAAACCCCTCCACATGCATTCTGAAAGGTAACCTGTATTCATCATCAAGAGAATCTATCGCTTTTTCAATCTCTTCGGCAGCATAACTCGATTCGGGTGAAATCGAACCTTTGTCCTGGGGAAGATTGATATAATAAAGGTCTTTTGTACTGTCTATTATTGTGTTTCCTTTTTGACCCCTGCGGTAATTATTAATAAATGTGTTTTTCATTATTGTAAAAACCCATGCTTTCAGATTTGTATAATCAACAAATTTATCCTTGTTTGCAATAGCTTTAAGATATGTATCCTGAACAAGATCAAGGGCATCTTCACGGTTGTAGGTGAGACTTAAAGCAAATCTGTGAAGGTTCCCTTTCAGTTCAATAAGCCGGTTATTAAATTCATGTATCGTCATATTGATAATTTTTTTCAATTGTTCACTGCAAATATAAAAAAATAATTTAAGATAAACAAATCTTAATATCCTATATTCTTAAAAATAATAAATGATTCTAAATAACAGGTTGATTTAAGTTGCATATATTCAATGGAATAAAAAAAACAGTATAAATTATTACTCGAATAAAAATTTTTACAATTCAAATTAAATTAAGCTGGGTTTAATTATAAGACGGCATATAATAAAGTGCCTCTGATGAGAGTGCGGCGTGTTTTTTATTATTTTTATGGACAAACAAATAACAGATGGATTTAAATATCAGACTTTCAGATGGGCTATTGTTAAGAGGGTACAAATGGAGCCCTTCAGGTGAAGCAAAAGCTTCAGTTATTATGGTTCATGGCCTCGGAGAACATATAATGAGATATAGTGACTGGGCAACAAAGTTCACTTCTGCAGGTATAATGTTTCAGGGGGTTGATCTTCCGGGCCATGGCAGGTCGGATGGCAAAAGAGGTCATATTAAAAACTATGACCAGATTGATGAAATGCTTGATATTCTTTTGGAAGAAAGCGCAAAAAGCTATCCGGAGAGGCCGGTTTTTATATATGGTCACAGTATGGGTGGAGGAATAGTTCTGGCTTATCTCATTAAAAGGAATCCTCACATAAAAGGTGCAATAGTCACATCGCCATGGATAAGGCTCGCATTTCCACCGTCAGGTGCAAAAGTAACGCTTGCGCGTATAATGAAGAGTATCCTGCCTTCGCTCACACAGCATACGGGGCTGGTTACAGAACATCTCTCGCACAAACAGGACGAAGTTGACAAGTATGAAAAGGATCCGCTTGTTCATGGCCGAATTTCGGTTAGCCTTTTTTTCAGTGCCGTTTCATCAGGTGAATATATTATGAAAAATGCAGAAAGTATAAACGTTCCTGTGTTATTGCTTCACGGAGCGGAAGATAAAATTACTTCACCTGCAGCCAGCATGGAAATTGCCTCCAGGTCGAACAAAATAACCTTCCGCTTGTGGGAGGGAGGATATCATGAGCTTCATAACGAACCTTTCAGGGATGAGGTTTTTTCTGTTATTATTGACTGGATAAGAAGTAATACGGAATAATGAAAATATGAATCTCCGAACAACTTTCAATATAGAACCCGGTGAGAAAAAAATTACTTATCACACCGGAGTGATGTTTATGGGTTCATGTTTTGCGATGGAGATCGGCAGCAAAATGGCTGAAGCGAAGATGAAAGTGATGATAAACCCATACGGAACAATCTATAACCCTGTTTCCATTGCCAGTACTCTTGATATGATTATGTCGGGGCGGGTTTTTACTAAAAATGACCTTTTTTATTATGACAATCTTTATCACAGTTTTTACCATTATACTAATTTTTCTTCTGTCGATCCCGATCATGCCATTGAGAAAATTAATGATTCAAACGCTAAAGCACATGATTTTCTGAAGCAAGCTCAATTTCTGTTTGTCACTTTCGGGACTGCCCGGGTTTACAAACTGAAGGAGGGGGGGATGGTTGTTTCGAACTGTCATAAGTTGCCTTCAACGATGTTCAGCAACGAACTGCTGGAGGTTGAGGGGATATGCGAATTATGGGAAAAACTGCTCGACCGTATTGCGGCTTTTAACCCTGAACTAAGTGTCATTTTCACAGTAAGTCCGGTAAGGTATCTGAAAGAAGGAGCACATGGCAACCAGGTAAGCAAATCAATACTTTTTCTTGCAATTGAGAAACTTCTGGGCCATAAAATATCCCCGGGGTATTTTCCGGCATATGAACTGCTTATGGACGACCTGCGTGACTATAGATTTTATGCTGCCGATATGATTCATCCATCTGAAACGGCAATAGATTATATTTTTAATTCTTTCATGGATGCTTTTTTTGAAAAGGAAACTTTTTCGATTTTCAATGAAGCAATGGAAATAGTAAAAGCCAGAAATCACAGGTTCATTTCAACCAATCCTGCAGCTGTAAAAGATTTCGCTGCCAGAACTCTCAGGAAAATTTCGCAGTTTGAGAAAAGAGTCCCGGAGGCAGATTTCAGTGAAGAGAAAAAATATTTCAATCTCCTGATTGAGGGGTAATAAATTTCTGAGATAAATTGAATTCGACTGCTTTTAGCGCCACTACTGAGTGCCTTCTGTTGTTATTTTTTTAACCAGGCGTGTTCTGTCTGTGAATGTAATAACTACAATATACATTCCCCTGTTGGGATTGTCTAGGGAAACCTGAATCTCTTTTTCGGGGTTGTTATAATTGGCTTTAAATATTTCCTGTCCTATAATATTTGTAATTCTCACCGATGAGATTTCCTTAATGCTTTTTATTGTAAACTGCCCGTCTTTTACAGGTACCGGATAAATGCTTACTGATGTGGAATTATCTGATGCAGATAGCTTATTGCTACTCTTCAGTGCAAGTGCCGTTGAGTCCTTCTGGGCAAATAGGGAGGAACTTATAACGAAAGCGGCCAGAATTAAAAACAGGCTTTTCATTATTTATCTGCTTCAAACATTTATACTGCAAAAACTGTGCAAAAGTTTCACCTGGATTAATCCTCAAGGCGCATTTTTTCATAGAATCTTCTTGCAACTTCAAGATCTGCAGGAGTATCCACGCTAATGCTCTCCCAGTCTACCACTGCGGTTCTTATTTTTAAGCCGTTTTCTATCCACCGGTTTTGTTCAAGGGATTCCGCAATTTCCAGTGAGCTTGGTTCAAGGGAGGTTACTTTGAAAAGGGTCTCTTTCCTGAAGGCATAAATTCCTATGTGCTTGAAATAATTGTGCTTCAAATTCCATTCAGGTTTCCCGGCATCTCTAATGAATGGTATTACAGACCTGCTAAAATAGATTGCGTCGCCGAAAATATTAATAACAACTTTGGGATGGTTTTCGTCGAAGATGTTTTCTCCCTGTTTTACCCTTCGTATTAGTGTTGCTATTTCCACCGATGGATCATCGAAGCATGAGGCAAGCAGGCTTATATGTTCCGGTTTTACAAAGGGCTCGTCACCCTGGATATTTATGATAACATCTGTGCTCCTGCCTGTAGTTTCCTCGATTATTTTTACTGCTTCGGCGCATCGGTCAGTGCCGCTGCGATGCAGGGTTGATGTCATAACTGCTTTGCCGCCAAATTCCACGACAGCTTTCAGAATTCTTTCGTCATCAGTGGCAACATAAACATTTTCTATTGCCTTCAAAGCCTGTTCGTATACAAGCCTTATTATTGGCTTATTGCCAATAGTTGCAAGAGGTTTGCCTGGAAAACGGGTTGAACCATACCTGGCAGGTATTATTCCTGTAATATGCAATTTTTCCTGAACTTTCATGCCGCTAATTTAAGAAAAAGGAACTTCACCTCTGTTTTAAAAATTAGTAAATTTGCACATTATTAAAATTAATAATGAGAGATCTGCAAAGCATTAAACAGAGATTTGGGATAATAGGGAATCATCCCGGTCTTAACCGGGCCCTCGACATAGCAGTTCAGGTAGCTCCTACCGACCTTTCTGTACTTATTACAGGTGAAAGTGGAACAGGTAAAGAGATTTTTCCACAGGTTATTCATAGTTACAGTACCAGAAAGCACGGGCAGTATATACCTGTAAACTGTGGGGCAATACCTGAAGGAACTATTGATTCGGAACTGTTCGGGCATGAAAAGGGAGCTTTTACCGGAGCCACTGACAGCCGCAAGGGATATTTTGAGGTTGCCGACGGTGGAACAATATTTCTGGATGAGGTGAGTGAACTCCCGCTCTCAACCCAGGTTCGACTTCTAAGGGTTCTTGAAACAGGTGAATTTATCCGTGTGGGTTCTTCCAAAGTGCAGAAGACAAACGTTAGGGTTATTGCTGCAACAAATGTTGATTTGCCGGTTCTGATTGCTGAAGGCAAATTCAGAGAGGATCTGTTTTACAGGCTTAATACAGTTCCTATTAAGATTCCGGCTCTCAGGG
The DNA here is from genome assembly GCA_029552825.1 of Bacteroidota bacterium. GTDB lineage: Bacteria > Bacteroidota > Bacteroidia > Bacteroidales > VadinHA17 > LD21. The sequence continues at coordinate 18,482 of JAKPDL010000187.1, read as the reverse complement.
AAAGGGGGGAAGATATTATTCTTCTTTTCAGAAAGTTTGCTGCCGATTTTGCAGAACGTTACCGGATGCCACCTATTCGTCTTACCCCGGGAGCTCAGGCTATGCTGCTCAGTTATGACTGGCCCGGCAACGTAAGGCAGCTTAAAAACATTACCGAACAGATTTCAATTATTGAAAATGAAAGAGAAATAACGGAAGAGATTCTGCGCCGCTATCTTCCAGATTATTCAGCAGTGAAGTTGCCTGTTGTGATGAGGCAACCCGATGAGAAATCTTTTTCATCCGAGAGGGAAATACTATATAAGATTCTGTTTGATATGAGAAATGATGTTAATGACCTTAAGAAACTGGTACTTGGAATGATTGAAAAGGAAGGAGATATGAATTTCAAGCAGGAATATACAGGAGTAATCAGAAACCTCTACGGAGAAGCAAAGATCGAATCAACTCCAGCTACTTCTGTTCAGGGGACTGCAGTTGATTTTAAATCAAGACATTCAGCTGATATTCAGGATACAGAAGAGATTGTGGAAGAGTCATTGTCTCTTTCTGAAAAAGAAGCAGAACTAATTGTGAAAGCACTTGAAAAGCATAACCGCAAGCGAAAACAGGCTGCAAAGGAGCTGGGTATATCCGAACGGACATTGTACCGCAAAATAAAAGAGTATGGTATTAACATGTAAATATTTCCTGATTAAACGCATCTATGCCTCTGTACTAATCGTTCTGCTATTTTTTTCAGCCAGCGGCTGCAGGGTCTCATATTCTTTTTCAGGCGCCAGTATTTCACCACAGGTAAAGACTCTGAGTGTACAATATTTTCAGAACAGGGCGAGTCTTGTTCAGCCCGGTCTCAGTCAGGCATTGACCGACGCACTTATTGACAAATGCAGGGCACAAACCCGGCTGAGCCTTGTGAACGGCTTCGGTGATGTCAATTTTGAAGGAGAAATAACAGATTACAATACCCGGCCGCTAACCGTCGGAGCCGATTCAAGAGCGGCAATGAACAGGTTTACCATTACGGTGAAGGTTAAATTTACTAATAGTGTTGAACCTCAATATAATTTTGAAAAGACGTTTTCGAGATACGAAGATTATGATAGCAGACTTAATCTGAGTGATGTTGAAAAGGATCTTTCGGAAAAAATAATTGCATTACTCGTTGAGGATATTTTTAATGCAGCATTCGTTAACTGGTAAAAGAAGATGAATAGGTCTGATTTTCTGAATCTTTTAAAGGATCCCGGAAAGATTAACCAGGGTGTTACTGCTGAGCTTAGAGAGCTGGTGGGGATATATCCGTGGTTTCAGAGTGCTCATCTTCTGTTGCTTAAGGGAATGCACACTTCCGGTGATGTGAGGTTTGAAAATCAGCTTCGTCAATCAGCACTTTTCGTTGCGAGCAGAGAGGTGCTATATTATCTTCTGCATCCTGTCAACACCAGGATAACAGGTATGGAAAAGCCTGTAGTAAAAATAACAATACCAGATGTTCCGGATAGCCAGCAGGTTGTTCTCGATACTGCCAGGAACAGTGAAGAGGTAATAAGGATGCTTGAACGTGAGGAGGAAGAAGTAGCCCTGGCCTCAGGAAGGAAAGCACCGGGAAGGGTAAAAACCACAATACTGGCAACCGACTCTAACATAGATGAATCTGCAACAGTTACAATAATTTACGAAGATGGGGATGAAACGATAAAGGAATCCCTGGTTTACATTGATCCTTCAATTACACAGGGAAAGAGCCTGGATATACTTGAGCTGGATGAAAGTAAACCTGTTTCAGGTACTCCGGAAGAGATTCCGGAAGAAATACCTGCCGAAATTCCTCCCGAATTGCTACAGGAAGTTCCTGCTGAGATACCCTCTGAAATTCCGGCAGAAATAACTCTGGAGTTAACCTCTGAAGTTGATACTTCTAATAATGACGTAACTGAGGTAAGTAAACCACTTTCACAGGCGGAACTTATTGAAAGATTTATTCTATCAAATCCGAAGATTGAACCTGTCAGGGAAAAGAGAGATGAACCCCTTGTAGATATTTCCAGACCATTTACCGAAGAAACCGGCGGGTTTGTAACAGAAACCCTTGCAAAAATATATGTTAGTCAGGGCTATTTTTCAAAAGCTATTGATATTTACGAGAAACTGAGTTTGAAATATCCGGAAAAAAGTAGTTACTTTGCATCCCGGATTGAGGAAATCAAAAAACTTATAAAATAAAACTGAAAATGGGAATTTATGTTTTTATTTCGGTTCTGATAATCATAGCCTGCATTCTGCAGATAATGATTGTGCTGGTTCAGAATTCAAAGGGTGGTGGTCTGGCAGCAAATTTTACCTCCGCAGGACAGTCGATGGGAATAAGAAAAACAGCAGATTTTCTTGAAAAATCGACATGGACGATTGCTATATCAATATTTGTACTCTCCCTTCTGGCAACGGCTGCAATTCCAAGGGGAGGAGAAACACAGCGCTCCAGGCTGGAACAGCAGATACAGAATGCTATTGATCCAAATGCCATTCCAACGCTTCCTTCTGCAACACCTCCTGCATCATCAGAAAATCCGCAGCAAAAAAATCAATAGGGTAGAAAACTTTAGTTTTGACTGAAAATATAAATGTCAGTTTGTCATGAACTGACATTTTTTGTTTTTTGTGTTTAAGTGTTGATAATTAATAAATTAATTACAATGGGCAGATTTTTTTATGTTACAACATAAATCTTGCGGCAGTGTCAGCTTCTTACAAAATGTCATTAAATTATTATTGGCATGGAAAATGCAGATAACGGGAAGCAAAATAATTGTTAAACCTTAAAAACAGTTATAACATGAAAAAAATAAAAGGAAAAGTATTGGCAGGAAAGGTTCTCGTTAAACCTCATGAAGCTGAAGCTAAGACTGCCAGCGGAATAATCATTCCGGATTCAGCAAAGGAAAAACCCCGTCAGGGTACGGTTGTTCTTGTAGGAGCTCCAAAGAAAGACGAAGAAATGGAAGTCAAAGTTGGTGATGTTGTACTTTACGGCAAATATGCCGGACAGGAATTAACCATTGATGGCGAGGAGTACCTGTTGCTCTCGCAGTCTGACATTCTTTTCATTCAGTAAAATTTATTAACCAAACTAAAACTTAAAGATATGGCAAAAGAGATTAAATACAATAATGATGCGCGTGCACTTCTGAAAGAAGGTGTTGATTATCTGGCAAACACTGTAAAGGTCACGCTTGGACCGAAAGGCCGTAATGTACTCATTGAGAAAAAATACGGTGCACCTCTTGTTTCAAAGGATGGTGTAACCGTGGCAAAGGAGATTGAGCTTTCCGATCCCTACAAAAACATGGGTGCTCAGCTGGTTAAGGAAGTTGCTTCAAAGACTGGTGAAGATGCTGGTGACGGTACCACCACTGCAACAGTTCTTGCACAGGCAATAATCAATGTTGGTCTGAAGAATGTTACAGCAGGTGCCAATCCAATGGACCTGAAGAGGGGTATTGACAAAGCTGTTGCAAAGGTTGTTGAGAGCCTTAAATCACAGGCAAGAGTTATTGGTGATGACCTCAGCAAGATTGAACAGGTTGCCAGAATATCGGCAAACGATGATGAGGAGATAGGTAAGCTTATTGCTGAGGCTATGAGTAAGGTACATAAAGAAGGTGTTATAACTGTTGAGGAAGCAAAAGGTACTGCAACAACTGTTGAGGTTGTTGAAGGTATGCAGTTCGACCGCGGCTATATTTCAGCATATTTTGTTACCAATGCTGAAAAGATGGAAGCCGAGCTTGAAAATCCGTACATCCTAATCCATGATAAGAAGATATCAACGATGAAGGATCTGCTTCCGATTCTTGAGGCTGTTGCTCAGACCGGAACGCCGCTTCTTATCATTGCAGAGGATGTCGAAGGTGAGGCTCTTGCAACTTTAGTTGTGAACCGTCTCCGCGGCTCATTAAAAGTTTGCGCTGTTAAAGCTCCCGGTTTCGGTGACAGGAGAAAGGAAATGCTCGAAGACATTGCAATCCTTACAGGTGGTACTGTGATATCAGAAGAAAAAGGATTGAAGCTCGAGCATGCAACTCTCGATATGCTTGGCAGGGCTGAAAAAGTTACAGTTGATAAAGATGATACTACCATTGTCAACGGAGCCGGTGATAAAAGCCAGATTAAGGCAAGAATCAACCAGATCAAGCAGCAGATTGCCAACACAACTTCCGACTATGACAAAGAGAAACTGCAGGAACGTCTGGCCAAATTGTCAGGCGGTGTAGCAGTAATTTATATTGGTGCTGCATCGGAAGTTGAGATGAAGGAGAAGAAAGACAGGGTTGACGACTCACTGCATGCTACCAGGGCTGCCATTGAAGAAGGAATAGTGCCCGGTGGTGGTGTAGCTTACATCCGCGCTCTCAAAGCTCTTGAAAACCTTAAGGGCGATAACGAAGACCAGAACACAGGTATCGAAATCGTCAAGAGGGCTATAGAGGAACCTCTTCGTCAGATTGCTGAAAATGCAGGCCGCGAAGGTTCCATTGTAGTCCAGGAAGTCAAGAAAGGCAAGAATGACTATGGCTACAATGCCCAGGCTGACAGATTCGAAAACCTGTACGAAGCAGGTGTAATCGACCCGGTTAAGGTTGCCAGAATAGCCCTTGAAAATGCCGCTTCAGTTGCAGGTATGTTCCTGACTACAGAAGCTGCAGTTGTAGAGGAAAAAGAAGAGAAACAGGGCGCTGGAAAAGGTATGAACCCTGGCATGGGCGATATGGGTTATTAAAATAAAGCATTACAGGATATTCGCCATAGCCCTTCTGAACCAAACCATCAGAAGGGCTTTTTCTTTTAATTTGAGACTTATAAGCTAATACCTGTTAATTCTTTATATTTGCAGCATATTTCAGCAGCCAGATGATGAAAAACATCCGTAATTTCTGCATAATAGCCCATATCGACCACGGGAAAAGTACCCTGGCTGACCGGCTGCTAGAAAAAACCAAAACTCTTTCAGACAGAGAGCTGGTCGAACAGGTTCTGGATAACATGGAACTTGAAAAGGAAAGGGGTATTACCATAAAGAGCCATGCCATCCAGATGGAGTATTACTTTGAAGGAGAAAACTATATTCTTAATCTTATAGATACACCCGGGCATGTTGATTTCTCATACGAAGTTTCCAGAGCAATAGCCGCCTGCGAGGGTGCTATACTGGTTGTGGATGCTACACAGGGAATACAGGCACAGACAATTTCAAATCTCTATCTGGCACTCGACCATAATCTTGAGATAATACCCGTTCTCAACAAGATGGACATGCCTACAGCCATGCCCGAAGAGGTAAAAGATCAGATTGTCGACCTGCTGGGATGTTCCAGAGAAGATATTATTGAAGCAAGTGCCAAAACTGGTATGGGCGTTGACAGAATACTTCACGACATAGTAAAGAAGATACCCCCTCCATCAGGTGATCCTGATGCACCGCTGCAGGCACTCATATTTGATTCTATGTATAATCCTTTCCGGGGAATAATAGCGTATTACAGAATTGTCAACGGTTCAATACGTAAAGGGGATCATGTAAAATTTTTCAATACAGGAAGGGAATATGAAGCTGATGAGATAGGGGTTCTTAAGCTGAAACTTGTGCCGAAAGAATTTATGGGGACTGGCGATGTGGGGTACATCATTTCTGGTATCAAGGAATCCTCAGAAGTCAGAGTTGGGGATACAATAACTCATGTTGATCGCCCCTGTGAAAATGCAATTTCCGGATTCGAAGAAGTAAAGCCAATGGTATTTGCCGGAATTTATCCTGTTGATGCAGATGACTTCGAGGATTTGAAATCATCAATTGAGAAACTGCGGCTTAATGATGCTGCTCTTTCCTATGTACCAGAATCTTCTGCTGCTCTGGGTTTTGGCTTCAGATGCGGTTTTCTTGGCCTTCTGCATATGGAAATAGTCCAGGAAAGGCTCGACAGGGAATTTGACATGGATGTAATCACAACGGTGCCAAATGTCTCTTACAGGGTTTATACAAAAAAGGGAGAGATGATAGAGGTTCATAATCCTTCGGGATTACCGCCAGTTACCCAGATTGAAAGAATTGAAGAACCCTATATAATGGCACAGATTATTACTCTTGCCGATTACGTTGGTCCAATTATGAATCTGTGCATTGATAAGCGGGGTACAATGCGCAATCAGGTCTATCTTACACGCGACCGGGTTGAACTAACATGTGAAATGCCTCTTTCGGAAATAGTGTTTGATTTTTATGACAAACTGAAAAGCATTTCAAGAGGATATGCATCATTTGATTATTATTATACATCATACAAAGAAGCCGACCTTGTAAGGCTTGATATTTTGCTTAATGGGGAAATGGTTGATGCTCTCTCTACACTTATTCACAGGAGCCATGCCTATGAGTTTGGTCGGAAAATGTGTCAGAAACTGAAAGAACTTATTCCGCGGCAGCAGTTCGAAATAGCAATTCAGGCCGCCATTGGCTCAAAAATTATTGCCCGTGAAACCGTTAAGGCATTGAGAAAGGACGTAACGGCAAAATGCTACGGAGGTGATATTACAAGAAAGAGGAAACTGCTTGAAAAACAGAAAAAAGGAAAGAAACGCATGCGTCAGATTGGTAACGTCCAGGTGCCCCAGCAAGCCTTCCTCGCAGTGCTCAAGCTTGACTGATCCAACAATTATCCTTAAAAATTTTAATTAAGGATGTTAAAAATTATTTTGAAAATTAAAATTATTAATTAAATTGGCCTTGTCTTTAACGGGGGAATAATAGAATATCATATCTAGCCCTTACTGACCTGACCTGTTAATATTACCCTGGCCTTATATATTAAAGAGCCAGGGTAAATTTTATGCAAGCAATTTATACCCTTTACCGTGGACATTCAGGATTTTTACGGAAGGGTCCTGTTTCAGATATTTCCTTAGTTTGGTGATATAAACATCCATGCTTCTGGCATTAAAATAATTATCATCTGTCCAGATAGCTTTCAGGGCATAGTTTCTTTCCAGAACTTCATTTTTATGAATACATAGCAATTCTAGAAGTTCCGATTCTTTTGTGGTAAGTTTGATTACCTTATCGCGGAATGAAAGAAGTTGTTTTACTGCATCAAAAGTGTATTCTCCGATTTTGTAAATATCTTCCTTCTTATGTTCTTTTTTTCCGGAGGCTCTCCTGAGGATTGCTTCAATACGGTAAAGAAGCTCATCCATTGAAAAAGGTTTTGTAATATAATCATCGGCACCCGATTTAAAACCTTCGATAATATCTTCTTTAAGGTTTTTAGCTGTAAGGAATATAACCGGTATGTCGGGATTAACCTTCCTCATTTCAACAGCGAGGGTTATTCCGTCTATTTCAGGCATCATTATGTCCAGAATGCACAGGTCGAAATTTTCTTTCAAAAATATTTCCAGAGCCTCTTTGCCATCTTCGCAAAGCTTTGTCTCAAAGTTTTTTGCGTTCAGGTAATTTCTAAGTAGAAGCCCAAGATTTTTATCGTCTTCAGCTAGTAGTATTTTCCTTGTTTTCATTTTTCTTGTTTTTTGGTAAATATATTGTGAATCTGGATCCTTTACCGGGTTGACTTTCGGCTTTTATTGTGCCGTTGTGGTCTTCAACAACTTTTTTAACATAACTGAGTCCGAGTCCAAACCCTTTTACATTATGAATGTTTCCTGTGGGGACCCGGTAGAATTTTTCAAAAATCCTTTTAAGATTTTCCCGCTCTATACCAATTCCCTTATCTTCAACCGAGATGACAAGCCATTTTTTAAGGTTTCTTGTGGATATTGTTATTTCAATTATGTCTCTTGAATATTTAATGGCATTGTCGATTATGTTCGAAATAGCATTTATAAAGTGTGCTTCGTCGACAAGGACAATTGGATCTTTTGCCCTGAAATCTCTTATTATTTTACCATTTACTGATTTTACCTGAAGTGCAAAACTTTCGATAACCTTATTGAGTAATACATGTATATCTGTATCTGCAAGATGTAGTTTCAGTTTTACACGTTCAAAGATAGCTGTCTGGAGTATTTTTTCAACATGGTATTTCAAACGAAGACTTTCATCTGCAACTATTCTGGCCAGGTCGTCAATATTTTTTGCATGGTCGGCGATCGATTTATCAGCAAGCATTTGTGCAGCAAGGGATATTGTTGAGATGGGTGTTTTAAGTTCGTGAGTCATATTGTGAATGAAGTCATTTCTGATTTCGGAAAGTTTTTTTTGCCTGAAAATAAGAATCAGGGTTCCTGCAGAAAGTAATATCAGCAGTGAAGTAAAAAACAGTGAAAGGACACCCAGAAGTTTTATTTTTTCGAATTTATATTGTTTCTCCTGCGGGAAATACATAATTATCTGATTTTGTCCGGGAACAGGATCATTGGGGAAAAGCTGCCTTATAAACCTGTTGGTGCCAGATGCATCCCGGTAACCTGGAGTCTTCCAAACGATACCATACCTGCCCGATGTAACAGCCACTTCGTATTTAAGTGGAATACCAGCATTTCTAAGTGATTCATCAATTGTTTTAATTATATCGTCCGGGTTTATTCTTTCTTTTACATCAAGGTTGGTTCTGAAAATTTTGCCCAGGATAGTCTCGAGCGATATAATTTTGTTTACTACTCTTCTTCTGAAACCTGCTCCGGTATTTTCAGGCAATATTTCAAGTGTGTCTTCTGCGCCGAAGAGACTTTCATCATTTGATGATATAATTATTTTTTGACCGTTTCGGTTTATTATTACCGGTTTTTCAGAACTACCTATGCCATATATTTCAAGCTGTTTTAAATCTTCACCACCTGACTTTTCAGAAAAATACGGAGAGGACAATATTGTTTTTCCAGAGCTCTGTTCTGAAGAATCTATTCCGGAAATAATACGGTTTAGTATCTCTTTTTCTTCAAGTGTAAGTACAACATTTTCAAGAACTTTATTCGCCTGATAGCGAAACTGCTGATCGGTAACAGAAATAGCATTACGGATCCAGTAAAGCTGGATAATGGTCAATCCTGATATCGTAATCAGGAAGAAAAGAGCTAGCAACAGTATATGATTTCGTTTCACCGTTACAAAAGTAAGTTTAACTTGCGAGTTTATTAACAATCTTTAACTTTCTTTAACACTGAATTTGATTTTTCCCCGTGGAATATGGCTGGGATGGATTAAAAATCTATCATGTTAAATAAATATTAAAAAAAAGTTAAAAATCAAGATGTTCGATAAAAACATTTGTTTGAAAAAATTTTTATTTTTATCTTTGCAATGCATTTGGCACAGTTTTTGAGAGCTGTTAAACAGATGTTTTTTTCATAGGTTAGGTTAGTTTTAGGGTTATCAAAAAAGTGAGCCGCTATTCTGGCGGCTCTTCTTTTTTACATTTCAGCGAAAATAAATTTCTAAAGTGCAGAAACTGTTACAATTTTTATGTTTTTGTTTCTGGCAAAGGCATATATATGTCTTTTAATCATAAATGATTTTTTCCTTTCCAGCCAGGTAAGGTTAATTATATTTTTTTTGTTTTCATTGCAAACAAGTAATATTTTTTTGCCCCGGTGTGGAATATGTATTTCCTTAATTTCATTCCATTTATGTGTTTTCAGTTCTGGAAATATTATTCCATAGCGGTATTCAATTTTCTCGTCATCAATAAGAAAAAAGTGATTCTTGCGTTTTGCTGTCGACAGGTATGCAATTATTCCTGTGAAAATACTTATCCCGAAAGGAGCAATGGAGTATGAGATGTGAATTGCCAATTTATGTTCAATAATATTCATGAAGATAATAGCAACTCCTATAAGAAAAAAGGAAGAACAAAATATCCAAAGCAATATTTTTCTGCCTTTGGTGAATTCATGTTCAGTGAGGTCGTAAAAAACTTTTTCCATTATCAGATTTTTTAATTTTGTAATAACCTGTAATCAAATTCTTTGCTGTCTAATTCAAAGGCAGCTGTAACTCCTTCTATTTCCCTGATGTTGCGGATTATATTACCAGCATGAAGGATCGGGTATGAATGGCTAATTGAGAAGATATAGTCTAACTTTTTCATTTTTTTGAACAGGACATCATTTCCTGATCTGTTTGATACCAGTGTATAGGAGATTTCTGGCATTTCTGAAGTATCAGCGAATCTGCTGAATGAAGATATATTTCCTTTGCGGTCAGTTAATTCGATTGGATTGCTTAGTTTAAGTGATATATTCAGTTTTTTGTTTAGTGCAAGTGATAGTTTATAATCAGGCTCAGATGAAACAATGCCTATCAGCACAAGGTTTTCGTCAGTATCTTGAATATCAAGTTTCAGCCGGACAGGTTTCTTTCTGTCGTCCATTTAACTCAAATAAAGTGACACTAAATATAATAAAAAAATTAATTTAATGTTTTTCAGTGATTTTATTGAGTTTTATCCATGCCATGCAGGCGGCTTCCTGCTCGGCTTCTTTTTTGGATGTTCCTGTTCCTCTGCCGACTTCAACGTCGTTTATCAACAGTTCCGAAGTAAAAAGTGTTTTTTTTGCAAAATTATCATAATTCTCCGTAGTAATAAATTGAAGATTTTGTTTTGTTTTCTGTGCCCATTCCAGTATGAGGCTCTTGTAATCGCTGTCGGTGTTTAATATTTTTTCTATTTCGAGATATTTCTTTAATACTCTATTAATTAAGAATTTTTTAGTACCCTGGTAACCTTTATCGAGAAAAGCGGCACCGATAAGTGCTTCGAAGGCATTGCCATAAAGATTTCTGGTGGTGTTGGATGGTGAAATATTAGAGACCAGTATTTTGTTGATTCCCAGTTTTATGGCTATTTCGTTTATAAATTCCCTGTTAACGATTTTGGATCTGATTTTTGTCATATTACCTTCGGTAGCGTCGGGAAAGTTTTCGAAGATCCAGTCGGATAAAATACTGTTCAGGATCGAATCGCCCAGAAATTCAAGACGTTCATTGTTGACTCTTCTTCCGTCGGGAAGCGTAACTGTAGCTGACCGGTGGATCAGAGCCATTTCATAGAGGGGTAAATTACCCGAGCGTACACCAAGAAGTTTTCTGATGTGCGATGCGAATTCCTTTCGGTCAAGAATTAAGGTTCCGTTTTTTCTTTTTTTAAAGAGAGGCACTATTCCTCTGCTTTTTTAACAATTATGGAAGCATTCTGGCCTCCGAAGCCGAAAGTGTTGCTCAATGCAGCATAAATTCTTTTCTGCTGAGCTTTATTCGGTGTAATGTTAAGATTTGGATCTATTTCAGGGTCAGGTGTTTTGAAGTTAATAGTTGGAGGCACTATGTCGTGAACAACAGCAAGAATTGAGGCTATGGCTTCAATAGCGCCGGCTGCTCCCAGTAGATGCCCTGTCATGGATTTTGTTGAGCTGATGTTCATCCTGTAGGCATGTTCTTTAAAAACAGATAGTATGGCTTTTGTTTCTGCTATGTCGCCAAGAGGGGTTGCCGTTCCGTGAGCGTTTATGTAATCAATGTCTTCAGGTCTGAGACCTGCATCTTCAAGTGCGTTTTTCATAACCAGTATTGCACCCAGACCTTCAGGATGCGGAGCGGTGAGGTGATATGCATCGGCTGATAAACCTGTGCCTGCAATTTCAGCATATATTCTTGCCCCTCTTGCTTTGGCAAATTCATAGTCTTCCACAATAAGTGCACCAGCACCTTCACCCATAACAAAACCATCTCTTGTTTTATCAAAAGGCCTTGATGCAGTTTTGTATTCCTCATTGTTTGTTGAGAGAGCCTGCATTGAGTTGAATCCTCCAACACCTGCCTCATTTATTGCCGCCTCAGAGCCACCGGTTACAATTACATCTGCTTTCCCCAACCTAATATAATTAACAGCATCGATAATTGCATTTGTTGAGGATGCACATGCTGAAACGGTTGAAAAACTTGGTCCTCGAAATCCGTATTTTATTGAAATGTTGCCTGCAGCAATGTTGCTTATCATCTTGGGAATAAAATACGGACTGAACCTGGGAGTACCGTCACCAAGAACATGGCTTTTGATTGACTCATAGAATGTCTCCAGTCCTCCAATGCCCGATGTCCAAATGACCCCTACTCTGTCTTTGTTTATTCTTTCAAGGTCAAGCCCTGAATCCTTAATAGCTTCTTCTGCTGCAATAAGGGCATACTGAGAATAAATGTCAAGCTTGTTTGCTTCTTTTCTTTCAAAATATTGACTGGAATCGTAGTTCTTAATTTCACAGGCAAACCGTGTTTTAAACTTTTCGGTATTGAACCTGGTAATCCAGTCAGAACCACTGACTCCATTTTTCAAGCCTTCCCAGTATTCATGTAAAGTCTTGCCTATTGGAGTCAGTGCTCCCAGACCTGTAACTACGACTCTTTTCATAAACAAATGATTGGAGAACTTTAACCTACTTTGCGTTCTCTTCAATGTACTTTATAGCTTCACCTACAGTGTTGATAGTTTCAGCCTGATCGTCAGGAATCCCAATGTTAAACTCTTTCTCAAATTCCATAATAAGTTCAACTGTATCCAGCGAATCGGCCCCAAGATCATTTGTGAAGCTTGCTTCAGGAGTTACTTCTGATTCATCGACTCCAAGTTTCTCAACGATGATCTCTTTTACTCTCTTTGCAATGTCTGATTTCGGAAATTCTGACATAGTCTTAAATTTTAATTAATACCTGATTTTTAAAGATAGTGCAAAGAAATATATTTGTAAAATAATTTTCAATATGAAAAGCGAAAAATTTTACAAAAAATATGTTATAAAATTGATATTCAAATACATAAATAACTGAGGTTTATTTTATTGTCAAATTTCACAATTTTTATAATAATCAGTAAATGAAACATATAGCAATATTCGCTTCAGGTTCGGGTTCAAATGCAGAGAATATTATAAGGTACTTTAATGACAAAAAAAATGCAAAAGTTGCTCTGGTTCTGTCAAATAAACCTGATGCATATGTAATTAAACGAGCTGAAAAGCTTAATGTACCGGTAAAAGTCTTTAACCGTGAAGATTTTTATAATAGTAATAATGTTCTTGATACACTTATTTCATACAATATTGATTTTATTGTACTTGCAGGATTTTTATGGTTGGTGCCAGAAAATATTCTCAGGCATTACAAACGGAGAATTGTAAATATTCATCCTGCACTACTGCCTTTGTACGGGGGAAAGGGCATGTATGGTGACCGGGTTCACAGGGCTGTGATTGAATCAGGTGATAGTGAATCAGGTATAACAATCCACTATGTGGATGAAAAGTATGATAATGGTGATATTATATTTCAGGTCCGGTGTAGGGTTGAACCTGGCGAGACACCTGAATCGCTTGCAGCCAAGATTCATGAGCTTGAATACAAATATTACCCACAAATTATTGAGAAGCTTATACTTGAGGCTAAATAAATCAATAAATAAAATAGGATAAATTATTGCGATTTATTCAATCTGACTCAACAGAAGGGCTATTACGTGTCTTATTTTGATGAATTTTTCAATATTTTCTTCTCTTACTGGTTCAACCGGTGGTGCTTCAACTTTAAGCGGGTCGACAGGATAGCCGTTTTTGTAAAACCTGAAATCGAGATGTGGCCCCGTTGATAATCCGCTCGTTCCTACATAACCTATTATATCTCCCTGTTTTACAAAAGCTCCAGGTGTAATGCCTTTGCCGAACGAGCTAAGATGCAGGTAAGCTGTTGAATAGACACTATTATGTTTTATTCTGACATATTTACCCGATTCATTGTCAAGTCCTGTCTCAGTTACGCTTCCATCTCCCACAGAATAAACAGGTGTTCCTACTGGGGCAGCATAATCTATTCCATGGTGCGGCCGCACTATCCTTAAAATGGGATGAAGCCTGGCTGACGAATATCGCGAAGTTATCCTGCTGAATTTAAGCGGAGCTCGCAGAAAAGCCTTCTTAAGACTTTCACCGTTATAATCATAATAACTTTCGATACTGTCCTGTACAAATGGAATCGCCATATATTCCCGGTTACCTGAGATAAACATTGCAGCATATATTCTTCCGGGAAGGGTAACATCATCACGGATCTGTTTTTCTTCATAGATTACCTTGAATTTATCACCCCGCTGCAGTCCAAAAAAATCAACTGTCCATGCGAAAATGTCGGAGAGTGCCACAGCAAGTTCAGGATTTACCCCGGCTCTTTTCATCGCTTCCCAAAGTGAAGTTTCAATGGTGAAAGAACTGAACCGAATTACAGATAATGATTCAGTTTTCCATTCAGTTATTTTTAGTGAGTCGTTAAAACTGAATATATATGAAAGATCAGGATCGTGTTCGTATATAAAATACCTCACTTTAGCGGCGCTGTCGTTATCGGTAAGTATTATATAATTATGCCGTGCACGTATTTTCCTTACGTCAAATACTTCCTTCGAATTTCTGGTCAGCTGATCAAGCTCATAACCTGAAATACCAAGGGGGAGCAGAATGTCGGAAAGCCGCTGGTTTGGCTTAATTATACCATTTATTATATTGAATGAATTGGCTGGAATTCCGTAGATATAAACCGGTTCATTGTTCTGATAAGGCGTTGAATCTGTAGCAGCGATTTCAGGTCGTAGTTGTAGCGCAGGTTCCGTTTCCTGCCTGCAGGAACCATCAGATATTAAGACCAGCAGCAGAAGAAATAGTACACCTGCTGTTACCTTTTTAATCCTGAATAATTTTAGTATTTTCTGACTCATCAAAGGCCGGTGAGTTTACCTGACAACCACATTTATTATTTTACCAGGAACAACAATGACATTTTCAGGCTTCTTACCGGAAAGCCACTTTGCAGATCTTGGATCAGAAACAACCCGGTCAACTATTTCTTCTTTGTCCATCGAGAGAGGCAGTTCCAGTTTAAACCTGAGCTTGCCATTGAATGAAACCGGGTATTCAAATGTGTCTTCTTTCAGGTATTCTTCGTTGTATTCAGGCCAGGGCTCGTATGCAATGGTTTTATTGTGTCCTGCAAGATTCCATAATTCTTCAGCAAGGTGAGGAGCAAAGGGTGATAATATTTTAATAAATGTTTCTGCTGTTCTCCTGGTAATTTTGCCTTTTTTTGTTGCCAGATTTATGAAAATCATCATTGCTGAGATAGCAGTGTTAAAGCGTAGATTTTCAATATCGTTTCCGACTTTTTTTATAGTCTGGTGGAGTGCTTTAATCACTTCTGAATCTTCTTCGCCTTCGGTAATGTTGTTTTTCTCTGAAAGAAAACGGAAAGTCTTGTTAAGGAATCCGAATACACCTTTAACACCTTTATCGTCCCATGGTTTTGTGGCTTCGAGAGGACCCATGAACATTTCATAGAGTCTCAGCGAATCGGCTCCGTACTTTTTGACCACGTCGTCAGGGTTAACAACATTTTTCAGGGTTTTTGACATTTTGGCAACTATCTGTCTGAGCTCTTCACCGGTCTCTTTGTGGAAATATTTGCCTTCTTTTTCCACAACCATATCGCTGGCAATTTTGGCTCCTTTGTCTGTTTCGTAGGCATAGGCCAGTATCATACCCTGGTTGAAGAGTTTCTGGTAAGGTTCATCGGTTGAGACGATGCCGAGGTCATATAGTACTTTATGCCAGAAACGGCTGTAGAGAAGGTGGAGAACCGCATGTTCGGCACCTCCTATGTAAAGGTCAACGGGCATCCAGTACTTTTCTTTTGCCGGGTCGAATATTGCTTCTTTGTTTTTCGGGTCAATGAACCTGAGGTAATACCAGCACGATCCAGCCCACTGAGGCATGGTGTTAGTTTCGCGTCTTCCTTTTCTTCCTCTTGCATCGGTTACTGTTATCCAATCGGTTGCATTAGCAAGGGGAGATTCACCCGATTCACCGGGCTGGTATTTTTCAAGTGGAGGCAGTTCGAGTGGCAACTCTTTTTCATCCAGGACTGTTATTTCGCCGTCTTCCCAGTGTATTACAGGGAATGGCTCTCCCCAGTAACGCTGACGGCTGAAAAGCCAGTCGCGAAGCTTGTAATTTACCTTAGCTCTGCCTAGTTTCTTCTCTTCAAGCCAGGCAATCATTTTTGCTATTCCTGCCTCTTTGTTCAGGCCGTTAATATCAATACCGGTTGTTTTATCAGCAGAATTTATATATCGACCGTCTTCTGTCCAGCATTCATGTCCTTCCAGTACTCTTTTTCTTTGTTCGGCATCGGAAGTGTCGGGATCCATTATACATACAATCGGAAGGTTGAATTTTTGTGCAAATTCAAAGTCGCGTGTGTCATGTGCCGGAACTGCCATGATAGCACCAGTTCCGTAACCCATTAGGACGTAGTCGGCAATCCATACAGGTATTTTCTGCAGGTTGACAGGGTTTATTGCATAGCTTCCGGAGAAGACACCTGTTTTTTCTTTGGAAAGGTCTGTCCTTTCGAGATCTGATTTCAGGGAAGCAGCTTTTATGTACTCTTCAACTTCACTTTTTCTGGAAGGGGTTGTAAGTTTCTCAACAAGTGGATGTTCTGGAGAGAGAACCATATAGGTGGCGCCAAACAGAGTATCGGGCCGTGTGGTGAAGACTGTAATTTTTTCATCCGAGTTTTCAACAGGGAAATCTACTTCAGCTCCTGTTGATCGACCAATCCAGTTCCTCTGCATTTCCTTGATGCCTTCTGGCCAATCGAGGCTTTCAATACCCTGAAGCAGTCTTTCTGCATAAAGGGGAATGCGAAGCATCCATTGTTTAAGTTTTCTTTTTTCAACCAAATTACCGCATTTCTCATGCGACCCGTCGGAGAGTACCTCTTCGTTGGCACACACTATTTTGCATTCCGGACACCACCAGACCTGTGCATCATCGTAATAAGCCAGGCGTTTTGAGTCGATGTATTTTCTTATGGCTTCAGGCCCTGCATTTTTTACTTCTTCCGGTATAGGAAGTTCCGAAATGGGTCTGCCTTTTCCTGCTTTTTCATCGAACCATGTATTGTAGATTTTGATGAATATCCACTGTGTCCATTTATAATATTCAGGATCGGTAGTATTTATCTCCCTGTCCCAGTCGTAGCTTAATCCCAGTTCTTTTATCTGCCTCCTGAAAGTGTCACAGTTCTTTTTTGTTGTTATAGCAGGATGAGTCCCGGTTTGGATGGCATACTGTTCTGCAGGAAGACCAAAAGCGTCCCACCCCATTGGGTGCAGAACGTTATAACCTTTCATCCTTTTGTAACGGGCTACTATATCGGTGGCAGTATACCCCTCGGGATGCCCTACATGTAATCCAGCCCCCGATGGATAAGGAAACATATCGAGTACATAGAACTTTTTTGGATTGGAAAAATCATCAAATGTTTTGAATGTTTTGTTATCTTCCCAGTATTTCTGCCATTTCTTTTCTATTTCACGGAATTTATACTCCATTTCACCTGTTGTTAATATGAATCTTTACCTGTGTATTTTGGAGTGCGAAAATAGAAAAACTTTGGCAGATTTCATTATAGGAGTAATTTGGAAAAATAAGCTAATGATTATATTTTTGCATTGTGGTTATGATTTTTACAGACAAACCACGATTTATTATGGTCCCGTAGTTCAATGGATAGAATGACAGATTCCGGGTCTGTTGGTTGAGCGTTCGAATCGCTCCGGGATCACAGGGAAGCAGCCATTGGCTGCTTCTCAACTTTAATAGGGGTAGGGAATGCAGGATTGAATGATAAATCAGGAGCGATGTGAACGTGATATTATCGTATGTTAACTGCGCAGAAGTTCAATCATTTCAGTAATTGCATCGGCATCGAAAACATCCTTAACCGGTGAAAGACGGCCGATAGCCCGGGCTCTATTAAGTGCCTCCTCCGAGACAAAGTCCTTCCCTACAAATACCTGATAAAGAATTGCAGATTTGAGAGTGTTTGCCTTTACCCTGAAAGAGTGAGGACTCATCCTTGCAGGGAAAATATGTGCCCAGTGATGCTCATGATTATAATACTTCATAACCCATTTTGAACCGTCAGATAATTCAATTGTTCTGAAATCTTTTGGCCTGCTGCCGGTCCATGCAATAAATTTTTCCTTTGATAGAAGATCTCCAGTTTTTAATATTTCGAGTGCCTGCAGATAAATATCGGAACAGGTAAGTGCCCCTGAATAGATGTCCATGACAGAACCGCCTATATGTCCCAAAATTCTCAGAAATTCTGATCTGTCGAAACTTTCAAGCATTGTATAATATTCTGTGAAATCCTTTATATATCCCAGATGATGCTTTAGTGGGTTGAACAGCAGAGGTTCAGGTATTTCGTTGTCAAGTTTCATAATGCGTATTTATTCATACATAAAAGCCTGATGTTCTTTTTTATATTTTTATTCGATTTTTTTGATAAAAGATACTATTTTTCCTAAAATATATCATCATATCGAAACTATACCTGTACTAACTGATTTTGAGAAAAATGCCATTTA
>JAKPDL010000172.1 GCA_029552825.1 Bacteroidota bacterium | reverse complement strand
GTTGTGCTTACCGGAATACCGAAATGAGTTACACCGAAAAGTGTTATTGCACCGGCTGTTTCAGCGCAGAAACCTTCAAATGGTTTGAGCTTTGTAATTCTCTGTCCCATAGTCTTTACGATACGCCAACCTCCGAAAAGGGTTCCGAGCGAAATAGCGGCCTGGCATGATAACACAATCCATAATGCAATTTTATCATCTTTAGTTGCAAGACCTGATACAATCAATGCCGCCCATATTATACCCATCGATTTCTGCGCATCATTACCGCCATGACCCAGACTGAATGCTGCTGCCGAAAGCAACTGAAGCCTCCTGAAATGTTTATCAACGGTAAATGGTGTATGTTTTTTTGCAATGTTTATCACAATGGCCGAAATAATGAATGATATTGCCATTCCCAGAAAAGGAGCTATAACTATAAAAGCAACAATCTTAATCACTCCCGATATTACCACTGACCTCACACCAGAACTCACAATGGCTGAGCCAACCAGTCCGCCTACCAGGGTATGCGAGGAACTCGACGGTAAACCCAACCACCAGGTTATAAGATTCCACGTTATAGCAGCTACCAGTGCTGCAGCTATCACAGTAAGATTAATAATATCCGGATCAATAACTCCTTTTCCTATTGTAGTTGCCACCCTTAAAGGGAATACGGTGAATGCAATAAAATTGAAAAAAGCTGCCATAGCCACCGCAGCAAACGGAGACAGTACCTTTGTTGATACAACTGTTGCAATGGAATTTGCAGAGTCGTGAAACCCGTTAATAAAATCGAATAACAGTACAAGGGCAATGACAATATATAGAAAAAGCATCTGAAAAAATAATAAATAACTACACTATCCTGAAACCCACAATAAAAAAGCAGATTTCAGGTGCGACGGCAAAAATAGAAAAAATATCTTTAACAAATCGGGAATTTTTATCAGGTAATGGGTAAAAAATATAATTGGAAAATCAAATCCAGAATTACATAACTTTCAAATCAAGAACTTTTTCTTCCTCTGTAAGAATGAAATCACGATGTGACTTTAAAAGATTTATAGCATATAGCACAAGATTTTTGCTTTCAGAGAGCAAATTCAGGTATAACATGGCATTTCTTGTTCCTATAATTTCATCCTTTATAAGTTTTAGCTGTCTTTTTTTAATTTTTGCTATAAGATCCAGAATTGCCCTCTGATGCAGGATTAATTTATTAATATCTTTGAAATTCTGCTTTCTGAAAGTTGTAACTATATCGTTTAGAAGCGAATTAATTTCTTCGTTCAAAAGGTGAAGATCCTTTACCTGTTCTTTTATAAGAGGAGGGTGATTGTTGTCAATATGTTCATATATCGGCTGGGATATATAAGTAAGGCAGTGGGCAATTTCCCTGAGATAATCAAGCGTTTGTACATAATATTGTCCGGCTTCGAGGGAATTTTCTTCAAGTTTTCGCAGTACCTGGTAAGCATTGTTCTTCAGGCTTTTTACCTGATGATTGAGTTCCTGTATACTTTTAAGAGTTTTTTTCATTTTCTTCCTGTCTTCCCTGGCAAGGTTGAGTATTGACGAAAAATATAGTTTTGCAACATGCTCCGTAATTTCACTTATGGTTGAACTGCATTTTCTGATAATACTTTCACCTTTTATTTCTGCCTGTTCCTCAAAATCATCTTTTTTATGAACTTGGGCAAATATCTTCTTATGGAGCAAATTTGTCCTTATAAGGAAGTAAGCTGCTGCAGCAAGAGCTAAAATTATTGCGGTAATTCCTCCCCAGTGCAGGAAAAGAGCTATCAGTAAGGATGCTGTAAAAGCAGCAACGGCTGTGAAGAACCAGCCACTGATTACAGAAAGAACTCCAGTAATACGGTAGACAGCACTTTCTCTTCCCCATGCTCTATCGGCAAGAGAGGTGCCCATTGCTACCATGAAAGTAACATAAGTTGTTGAAAGAGGAAGCTTAAGTGATGTTCCTGTTGCAATTAATATGCTGGCAACAAACATGTTTACTGAAGCCCTTAACAGGTCAAATGATGAAGCTTCTTTCTGTGATCTATTTTTCTTTTTTACGGTATTGTAATCGAACCTGTTCTCTACGAATAAGATTAATTTTTTTGGAAGAATACGTCTGATGGTTCGTGTAAGATTAACTGAACCTCTTACAAGCGACCTTGATATAAAAGATGAAGAAAATCTCTCATAACCTTCTCCTTGCCTTGCCAGAGTGATCTCTGTCTGGGATACAGTTCTAGCTTTTTTTGAGGTAAAAAGAGTTATAACCATTATCGTCCCGGCTATGATTAAAAATAATGTTGGGGTTCTCACAGGTTGAGAAAGGGACTCCATCATATTGCAACCGATGCCCCGAGCAATTCAAAAATAACTGATACTGTTGTGGATGTTGGAAAACCGAAGGTGTTGAAGGTGTCAAGCAGTATAACATCAGTTATCATTACTGCCAGAAATATTATCATTACCTCTGAAAAGCTGAACTTTGCCGGATGGAATATCCCCGACCTTGCAATTTCCATCATTCCGCTCGAAAATGTTGCTCCG
>JAKPDL010000167.1 GCA_029552825.1 Bacteroidota bacterium | reverse complement strand
TGTAGCTCTTGTGAAAAATCTTTTGTAATTTTATTCGTTTTTCTTGCCATGGCTGATAAAATTTTTAAAGTTTATCACTATTATAATTATTTTTTTCAGCCGTGGCTTTTTTAATTTTACAGAAACAATGTTACATAATCTCCAATATTTAAACTTTTCACCCTTTAACGTGTTAATTTTGTACCCTTGAACACACATTTTTATGCGCAAAGAGTTTCTTTTTTTGATTTTATTGTCACTATTGTCCTGTAAGCCAAATACTTTTTCTACTGATAAAGGCCTGATTACGGTAAGCATAGCACCTTTTGGGTTTTTTGTTGAAAAGATTGGAGGGGGTGATTTCATTGTAAATGTTATGGTACCTGAGGGAGCAGACCCTCATGTTTACGAGCCGGCGCCGGCACAGGTTGCAGCTCTTCGAAAATCGTCAGCATATATAAGCGACGGTTATCTCGATTTCGAATTAGCATGGCTCGATAAGTTCTATTCTGTAAATCCTTCAATGAAGAAATTAAAACTTGCCGACAGTGTTGAGCTTATTAAAGAAGAGGCTGAGGTAAATGAAGGAAGTATGTCGTATGCCGATCCCCACTTCTGGGTGGCACCCCTTTCAGGGTTGAAAATAGCTGAATCAGTAAAATCGCTCCTTTGTGAACTTAAACCCGATAGCTGTGAAAAATATACTTTGAATTTTCACGCTGTAGAAGATTCCATTTTTAAAATACATAAGCGTGCTTCCGAGCTTTTTGCCCCCTTTGCCGGACACTCCTTTGTTGTTTTTCATCATACTCTTGCTTACATTGCGAAGGATTATAACCTCATACAGGTTTCGATAGAGAAAGAAGGCAAGGAACCATCGCCGGGATGGCTGAGAGAAGTTATTGATATGGCAAAGAAAAACAGGACAGGAGTGATACTGATTCAGAAAGAATACGATACAAGAAATGCAAGGGTTGTTGCATCGGAATCGGGTGCTGGTATAAGGGAAATAAGACCACTATCGGCCGATTGGTACGGCGCTGTTAATGATATAATTGACGCAATCTATGAAAGTTTTACTGCCAGTGATTCGAAAAAATGAAAAAACTTGTAGAACTAATTGACGTTACGGCCGGATACAATTCAAAGGTGGTATTGGAAGATGTGAATCTTACCGTATATGAGGAAGATTTTATAGGTATTATAGGCCCAAACGGAGGCGGGAAAACTACTCTGCTGAAGGTCATTCTGGGAATGGTTAAACCAATGAAGGGTACTGTAATTTATAATCATGAGATGCTAAAACGCACAGATATTGGCTATCTGCCGCAACTTTCATCAGTTGATATTTCTTTCCCTCTTACCGTCACTGACGTTATTCTTTCGGGACTTATGATGCACAAAGGTGTTTATGTTAAAATGAACAGGGAAGACAGGAAAAAGGCAGACGGGATAATTGATGAAATGGGCTTGAAGGGTTTTGAGAAGGCGACACTTGCTGAGCTGTCGGGAGGCCAGATACAGAGAGTTTTTCTTGGAAGGGCACTTATAGGCAATCCCCGGCTGCTATTACTTGATGAACCCGACAACTTTGTTGATACCACCTTTGAAAATGAGTTCTATATAAAACTTCACGAACTGAATAGCCGTATGGCAATTCTGATGGCATCACACGATGTCGGTACAATTTCCTACCATGTCAAGTCGTATGCATGTGTCAACAGGCATCTGCATTATCACCCTTCTCCGGAATTGACCGAAGAACAGCTTTCGGCCTATAACTGTCCGATTCAACTTGTTACACATGGTCCTGTTCCACATACGGTTCTGAAAAAACACGACTGATAATGGATATCCCTGTATTGCAATATGATTTTATTCTGAAAGGTATATTGGGATGCCTGTTTGCAAGCATTACAGCAGGTATTGCCGGGACATATATTGTCTCAAGGAGAATGGTTTTTCTGAGCGGGGGAATCACTCATGCTTCATTTGGAGGAATCGGGATTGGCTATTTTGCAGGCGTTAATCCTGTGGCCGGAGCAGCCGTTTTTGGTATCCTCTCCGCCATAGGCATTGAGTACCTGTCGGTGAAACAGAAAATAAGAGAAGATTCAGCAATAGGCATTATATGGGCATTGGGTATGGCAGTTGGTATCATTTTCATTTACCTGACTCCAGGCTATACTCCCAACCTGATAAGCTATCTCTTTGGAAGCATTCTAACAGTAACTAATGCCGATCTTATTGCCCTGGGCATTCTTTCAGTAATTCTATTATTGTACTTTTCGGTATTTTACAGAACAATACTATATATATCATTTGATGAAAATTACGCCAGAACATATTCATCATATGTGGATTTTTTCAAATATCTCACAACCTCGTTGATGGCGCTCACGATAGTTCTGAACATAAGGATGGCAGGAGTCGTTCTGGTACTTTCACTTCTAACAATTCCCCCTAACATTGCAATGCTTTTTACAAGAAAATACTCTTCAATAATGAAGCTGTCGGTTCTTTTCGGATTTGCTGGCACGTCGGGAGGTTATCTCTTTTCGTGGTTCACAGGAATACCTGCAGGAGCTGCAACTATATTCGTTCTGGTAGTTATGTGGTTAATCTTAAAACTGATTACTATGGTAAATTTGAAACGGGAGATGGAATAATGCTTATGTCGCGAGTTATTTTGGCAGAACTCAGTTGACTTACTGGCTAAGAGTTATTGGATGTTAATAGTAAAATACTGATAATTAAATGATTATAATTTATTAATTATCAAATAATTACAATGGTAAAAATAAAAATAAACTTATAGAATTATGGATTACGATTTGTTGATAATCGGAAGTGGACCTGGCGGTTATGTTGCTGCCATAAGGGCATCGCAGCTTAAGATGAAAGTTGCAGTAGTTGAAAGGGCAGAACTCGGAGGGGTATGCCTTAACTGGGGATGCATCCCTACCAAGGCTTTACTTAAAAGTGCACAGGTGTACCAGTATTTTATGCATGCCTCACAATACGGGATATCTGTTCAGGGTGAAGTTAAACCCGACTTTAAGGCAATTATAGCCAGGAGCAGGGCTGTAGCTGAAGGGATGAGCAAGGGGATACAGTTTCTTTTCAAAAAGAACAATATTGTACATATTAAGGGTACAGGCAGACTAAAAGGTGCAGGGAAAGTTGAGGTAACAGATGATTCCGGTAACAGGAAGGTATATACTGCAGCTAATATCATTCTAGCAACAGGAGCCAGGCCAAAAGCACTTCCCGGTATGGAGATAGACGGCAAAAAGATTATCGGATACCGTGAAGCAATGACCCTTCCGGAACAACCTGCCTCTATGGTTATTGTCGGTTCAGGCGCAATAGGCTGCGAGTTTGCATGTTTTTACCAAGCGCTCGGCACTGAAGTGACACTTGTGGAAATAATGTCGCAGATTATGCCACTTGAAGATGAGGAGGTTGCAAAACAACTCGAAAGGTCATTTAAAAAGATGAAAATGAAAGTCCTGACCAGCTCAACTGTTAGCTCAGTTGATACTACTGGTAATAAATGCCATGTTACGGTGAAGACTCCTTCAGGAAACCAGGTAATAGAAGCTGATGTGGTTCTCTCTGCCGCGGGTATTACACCAAATACAGAGAATCTCGGGCTTGAGGAAGCAGGTGTCAGGACCCACGATGGTAAAGTGATGGTGGATGAGTTTTACAGAACCTCGGTGAATGGCATATATGCCATAGGAGATATAGTTAAGGGTCCGGCCCTTGCACATGTGGCCTCAGCTGAAGGAATTATCTGCGTTGAAAAAATGGCAGGTCTCGATGTTGAACCTCTCAACTACGATAACATACCTTCATGCACCTACACTATGCCTGAGGTTGCTTCGTGCGGACTGACGGAAAAAGCTGCTGCTAGAGCCGGATATGAGATAAAGGTTGGAAAATTCCCGTTTACTGCATCGGGTAAGGCAAGTGCTGCAGGAGACAGGGAGGGATTTGTTAAACTTATCTTCAATGCAAAGGATGGTGAATTGCTCGGTGCTCATATGATAGGGCAGAATGTTACGGAGATGATCGGCGAAATTATTGTAGCACGGAAGCTTGAAACAACAGCATATGAAATAATAAAATCTGTTCATCCTCACCCGACATTGTCGGAAGCCATCATGGAAGCTGCTGCAGCAGCATACGGTGAGGCAATAAATTTGTAAAAGGTTTTTTCCCGCAGGTATGATGAGCACCTGCTAAGACCCGACGCAACCTTTCATAAAAATTGTTCATCACTTATTCCGGAGCAGTATGTTTATCCGGACTTTTTATTATTTTTATATCGTTATACGTTAGTTTTTGGACGATATAAAAGAAATAATAAAAGGTTGTCTGGAAGGTAACAGGCGTGATCAGGAGCTGTTATACCGGAGACATTGCTCGAAACTTTATGCAGTGTGTCTCCAGTATTCCAGTGATGATGAAGAAGCGCGCGACATTTTGCAGGAAGGATTTATTAAAATATTCCAGAACCTGCATAGTTATAAACACGAAGGTTCTTTTGAAGGCTGGCTGAGAAAGATTGTTGTGAATACCGCCCTCGAGAAATACAGGGCAAAACACAACCTGTACAGGGTTGACGACCTTGATACCATCGATGAACCTCAGGCAGAACCTGATACAGAAGATTATACTGGTATCGATGCAGCAGATCTACTTTATATGATCAGGGAACTGCCACCAAAATACAGAATGGTATTCAATCTCTATGCTATTGAGGGTTATTCACACAAAGAAATCAGTAAAATGCTGAATATATCAGAAGGAACATCAAAATCGAACCTTTCACGTGCAAGAACTATACTGCAGAAAAAGGTAAAACTCTATACTGGTATAAGAAAGACTATTATAAATGGCTGACTGGCATTCAAATATTGACCTGGTGTTCAGGAACGGACTGAAAAATCATGAAGTACTGCCCCCTGAAGATGTATGGGAAAATGTTAGCAGGTCGTTACCGGAGAGGCGCAGGAAAATATATCCTGCCCTTATGCGTGCTGCTGCATTTGCCACCCTGGTCCTCAGCACCGGAACGGCAGTCTATTTTTTACATAATAAACTCACTGACACACTTGCTAACGCTCCTGCACTTACATTAAACCAGGATGCAATGCCTGAAGGTCAGTTCTTAGCCTCTGAACATAACTCTGGAATTGCTGCTCAGCTGCAAAAACCAGCAATAAGGATGCCTGTCGTAACTGCCATGGAGGAAACCAGCCAGAAGGAAGAAAATAACATTGATATTTCCGGAATACCTTCTTCAATGATTTCAGAAAACAATACCTTCAAGACTTCAAACAATGAGCTTAACCTTGCAAATCTCAGATATTTAGATGTTCCCGGAAAAGTGAAAAGCAAAACCTTTGATATCACCTACATACCAGAAGAAAGAGGATCCAGTGAGGGAGAAAAATGGAAAGTAGGTGCATCTGTTCTGCCTTCATACCATTCAAGATTTAGTTTCGGAAATGACGATGCAGCAGCAGATTATCTGAAATCAGAAAAAATGGCATTCTCATATTCCGGTGGGTTATCCTTTACTTTTGAGGCAAGCAGGAGACTCTCATTTGTATCAGGTATTTTCTATAGTTCTATTGGACAGAGAATTGACGGAATAACCTCATTTACAGGATTCTCTAAATATAACGAATCTAAAAGTGCAAGCGATTTTTCAATTCTTACATCTTCCGGTACAATAAGTTCAACAAACAAGGATATCTATTTTGTTGATAACAGTAATGTGGCACGTGTGCAGACCAGATATTCAGCCGATATTTTTGATCCGATGAAGGCAAACCTGAGTCATTTAAGCAATTCGTTGATTCAGAGCATGAGTTACCTTGAAATTCCTCTGATGATGAAATATAAACTTATTGACCGCAAGGTAGATATAAACATGCTTGGCGGACTCTCATACGGTATACTCATCGGAAATACATCATATATAAATTCAGGTGGTTTAAAATACACAATAGGACATACCGAAGGCCTGAGTCCGGTCACTTTCAGCAGTTCAGTTGGTATGGGTATGGAGTACAAACTGACAACAAACATTTCATTCAACCTCGAACCGGTACTTAGATACTATATCACCCCGTTAGGTGGCATCACTGGTTCAATGGTTCATCCATATTCTTTCGGAATACTATCAGGTATCTTTTATAATTTCTGATCCTGCTTCTTTCCCTTGCAGTTTTAACATTATTTGGCTTCTGATTTTTTATTCTATCAGATTGAAAAGTTGTAACTTTGCATTTCATTTTAAAATGAAATAGAATGAGATACAAACCACCCAGAAACATTTATTATTTGCTGCTGCCGGCTCTGTTTATTGGTGCTGTCTTTCTTTTATCAGGCTTTTTTAATGACTCCAGACCTGAAAAACTCCCGGTAAATGGGAAAAGTCCATTTATGCTGGATATAAAACTTCCCGATACAATTTATTTTGCCGGTGAAAGAGTGCCGTTAGAAAATTTTGATACACGCGAAAGTCTTGAAAGAGAAATTATTATGACGGCCTATCGTCATGGCTCCACAATTATGATAATTAAAAGAGCTCCAAGATATTTTCCGGTGATTGAGAAAATACTGAGTGAGAATGGAATACCTGATGATTTTAAGTATGTAGCTGTTGCAGAGAGCGAGCTCAGTAACATGGTATCACCAGCAGGAGCGGTAGGCTTCTGGCAGATACTTGCCGGGACAGGCAGGGAGCACGGACTTGAAATAAACAACGAAATTGATGAGAGGTATCATCTTGAAAAATCCACCGTAGTTGCATGCGATTACTTTAAAAAATCTTATGAAAAGTATGGCAACTGGACACTTGCTGCCGCATCGTACAATGGTGGAAGAAATGCCATAGACGAACAGATTTCCATTCAGAAACAGACTAACTATTATGATCTCCTGCTTGCTGAGGAAACCGCAAGGTATATCTTCAGAATCCTGTCATATAAAATTATTATAAGCAATCCGGCAGCATATGGTTTCGAGATCGATAAAGAAGAACTATACCCACCATTGCGCTACACTGAGGTGAAGGTGGATACAGCTGTTGCAGATTTTGCAAGATTTGCAGCACATTTCGGAACGAATTACAAAATTCTGAAATTCTACAATCCGTGGCTAAGAAAGCCCTATCTATCGAAGAAATCAGGAAAGAGTTACTATATCAAGATACCCGAAGAGGGTTCAAGAACCACTCTTTACGAAAATGAAATTTAATCACTGAAAGGAAATTGCAACTGTAATGAGCGACAGGCTTACGGTTCTGGGAGCAAGGGTTCATAATCTGAAAAATATAGATGTTACGATTCCCCGCAACAAGCTTGTTGTTATAACAGGTCTGAGCGGGAGTGGGAAGTCGTCGCTTGCATTCGATACAATCTATGCCGAGGGTCAGAGACGCTATATGGAGACTCTCTCGGCATATGCGCGGCAGTTTCTGGGAGGCTTGGAACGGCCCGATGTGGACAAGATAACCGGACTCAGTCCGGTCATATCCATTGAACAGAAATCTACAAGCAAAAACCCAAGGTCTACCGTCGGTACAATAACAGAGATTTATGACTACCTCCGACTGCTCTATGCACGGGCTGCTGATGCCTATTCATATGCATCGGGTGAAAAAATGGTACGTTATAACGACGAGCAGATAATTGAACTTATTGAAAAGGGTTTTCACGGTAAAAAAATCAACATTCTTGCCCCGGTGGTAAGGGGCAGAAAGGGCCATTACAGGGAGCTGTTTGAAAGGCTGAGGTTGAAAGGATATCTCTATGCACGGATTAACGGTGAGATAAGAGAGATTACTCCCGGGATGAAACTCGATCGTTACAAAACTCATTTCATAGAAATTGTTATTGACAAGTTCAGAGTGGGGGAAGTCTCTCATAAACGCCTCAGGGAATCCGTTCTTCTTGCTCTAGATCAGGGTGATGGTGTGATGATGATTCTCGACAGGGAATCAGATAAAATAAGATATTTCAGCCGTCATCTGATGTGCCCTGTAACGGGCATCTCTTACAACGAGCCTGCCCCACATACATTTTCATTTAATTCACCTCAGGGTGCCTGCCCCCATTGCAACGGACTTGGAGAAATATCCGACATTGACATTAACAAAATCATACCCGACAGGTCGCTCAGTATAAGAAAAGGTGGAATAGAACCACTGGGCAAGTACCGTAATACATGGATATTCTGGCAGATAGAAGCTATCCTTGAAAAAAGCGGATATACCATCGATACTCCTATAAGCGAATTGCCAGAAGACGTTGTGAACAAAATACTTTTCGGCTCCGACGAAGTTCTCATTCTTTCTAATACGCCACTGGGACTAACTTCAAACTATTTTCTGACTTTCGAAGGAGTTATCAGCTTTCTGGGCAATCTTGAGGTTATTAACGGACAGAGAAACGGCTCGAGGTTGAAAGATCAATATGTAGAATACCGGACATGTCCGGAATGTAATGGTAACAGACTTAAAAAAGAAGCACTCTGGTTCAGGATTGCAGATAAAAACATCGGTGAGCTTGCGGCGATGGATATACGTGAGCTGTACTCTTTCCTGGCTTCTGTGGAAGAAAAGATGTCGGAAAAGCAAAAGAAGATAGCATCAGAGATTCTTAAAGAGATAAGGGCAAGGCTCAGTTTCCTGCTCGAGGTAGGTCTTGATTATTTATCGCTTAACAGGAGTGCACGCACTCTTTCAGGTGGTGAGAGCCAGAGAATCAGGCTGGCAACACAGATAGGATCGAAACTTGTAAATGTACTGTACATACTTGATGAGCCCAGCATTGGATTGCACCAGCGCGACAACCGCAGACTCATCTCATCACTGAGGAAACTTCGCGATGAGGGTAACTCAGTGATTGTTGTTGAGCACGACAGGGATATGATAATGTCGGCCGACCATATCATCGATGTGGGTCCGGGTGCCGGTGTACACGGCGGAAGGATTGTTGCCCAGGGCCCCCCACAGGAATTTATGCACTGTGAAACACTTACTGCCGCTTACCTGAGCAACTGCAAACGTATCGAAGTACCGGATGAGCGGCGGAGAGGTAATGGCAAATATCTTATAATCAGAGGCGCCTCAGGTAATAACCTGAAAAACATTGATGTAGCATTTCCACTGGGCATGTTTATATGCGTTACAGGTGTTTCAGGCAGCGGGAAATCGAGCCTTATAAACCATACTCTCCATCCTGCGCTCGCAAGGAAATATCACAACTCGGGTAAAACACCACTACCATACCATGATATTATAGGTACTGAGCATATAGATAAGGTTATTGAAGTTGATCAGGCACCTATTGGGAAAACACCACGCTCAAACCCTGCAACATATACGGGTGTTTTTACCGATATACGCAGCCTCTTTGCTCAGACTGCCGAAGCCAAAATAAGAGGATTCGGTCCGGGAAGATTCTCGTTCAACGTAAAAGGGGGAAGATGCGAGGGCTGTGAAGGCGCAGGAGTGAAAACAATTGAAATGAATTTTCTTCCCGATGTGTATGTGCTCTGTACCGAATGCAACGGAAAACGTTACAACAGGGAGACACTCGAAGTAAAATACAAAGGGAAGTCAATCAGTGATGTTCTAGAAATGACTGTTGATGAGGCAGTTGAGTTCTTTTCAAATGTTCCTGCCATATATCATAAAATAAAAACATTGCAGGATGTGGGGTTGGGATATATTAAAATCGGACAGCAGTCAACAACCCTTTCCGGAGGAGAATCGCAGAGAGTAAAACTGGCTACTGAACTTGCCCGGCGCGATACTGGTAAGACTTTGTATATTCTTGATGAGCCTACCACAGGCCTCCATTTTGAAGATGTCAGAGTGCTTCTGAACGTTCTGAACAGACTGGTTGACAGAGGCAATACAGTTATTGTGATTGAGCATAACATGGAGGTTATTAAAATGGCAGATTATATAATAGATCTCGGACCGGAAGGCGGAAAGGAGGGAGGATATGTTGTTTTTTCAGGACCACCAGAAGAAATAATTAAATGTGAGAAGAGTTATACAGGAGCGTTTCTGAAAAGGGAACTTGAGAAGACAGTGCATAAATAATCAAAAGCTTAAAAACAAAGGCTATCAAAAGCTGTTTTTAAGGCTATTATTGATAAATTATTATATTTGAAAACTTTTAAATAAGGAACTATGGAGAAACCCGCTGATCTTATCAAAGATGCTTTCGAACAAAAGACATGGCAGGAGATTCATATTACCGATTCGTGGAGAGTTTTTAAAATACTTTCAGAGTTTGTTGAAGGATTCGAAAAACTTGCCAGAATAGGGCCGTGCGTTTCAATATTCGGTTCTGCGCGCACAAAGCCCGACAACAAATATTACAAGATGGCAGAAGAGATTGCCTTTAAGCTCACACAGAAAGGTTATGGTGTTATTACAGGCGGAGGCCCTGGAATAATGGAAGCAGCCAATAAAGGTGCATGGAGGGGCAAGGGCAAATCGGTAGGTATCAATATCGACCTTCCATTCGAGCAGAAACCGAATCCTTACATTGACAGCGACAAACTCATAACCTTCGACCATTTCTTCGTGAGAAAAGTCATGTTTGTAAAATATGCCCAGGGTTTCATAGTAATGCCCGGAGGGTTCGGCACTTTCGACGAGCTGTTTGAAGCAATGACCCTTATCCAGACAAGAAAAATAGGAAAATTCCCGATTATACTGGTGGGCAAAAAATACTGGGAAGGCCTTATTAAATGGATTAAAGAGGTAATGCTTGAGCAGGAACACAACATCTCACCTCAGGATCTAGACCTGTTCACCGTAGTGGATACTGCTGATGAGGCTGTAGACCTGATCGACAAGTTCTACTCGAGATACCTCCTGAGCCCGAACTTCTGATTTTGTGATGAAGTACTTAAGCTTCATTTTCTGTTTTTTCATATTTGTTTTGACACCCCTTGCCGGGCAGGTGAAAATTGTCTGCAAAACCGACACTGTATGGATTGCCGGACAGTATAACCATGTTTCGGTTGATGTAACATTCGATGCCTCTGATGGTCTGGTACGCTTTACCCAGGATTTTCCTGAAGGTGTTGAAGTTGCACCTGAAAATATTCCTGCAGGTGATTTTTCCTGGTACAATAATCAACTTAATATTGTCTGGCTTACCATACCTGCCAGCAAGAAAATAAGCTTCTCGTATCTTGTTATGCCGGGGAAATCGATGAGCGGAAGCTTTGATCTGGAAGGCAGGCTTGTTATGATTACCGGCGGAAAAACAAAACGAACCTTCAGTATGAATAATATAAAGGTGTCAATAAAAGGTGCTCAGACATCTGAAGCAGTAAACACAGAGGCAGGAAAAAGAAATGTGATGCAGGATGGCAGAGGAGATGTTGTATCAGAACCGCGTGGCAGACAAGCAGCACCTTCTGATAGGAATATAGAGTTCAGAGTACAGGTTGCATCATATTCCACTCCACTGCCAGCTGAACAGGTTGCAAAAAAGCTGGGGCTTTGGCCCGGAGAAAAACTTGTTATGGTTAAGGTCGGAAATGTCTACAAGTATCAGGTGGGTTCATTCTCTGTATATGAAGAGGCAGTTGCACTTCAGAAACGACTGGCTGCGTCAGGACTTAAAGATGCATTTGTTGTAGCATATAGTGGTGAAACGCAGATTCCGGTGAGTGAAGCTATAAGGATAATCAAATCACGTTAGTAAGACTTGCCGCCTCTCCCTTTAAGGGCACGTTCCATTTCGCGTGCGGCATCTTTTCTCTTTATCGATTCACGCTTATCATACATTTTCTTGCCTTTTGCCAGCGCAAGCTCCGCCTTTGCAAGTCCACGCTCGTTTATGAAGATTTTTGTAACAATAAGAGTATAACCAGCTTCCCGGACTTTCTTTTCGAGCCGGCGAAGCTCACGCTTCGTGAGTAAAAGCTTCCTTTCACGAAGAGGATCATGATTGCGGATATTACCGTAGTCATATTCTGCAATATGCATTCCTTTTATATAAAGTTCACCGTCAACGAAATGACAGTATGAATCAGTCAGAGCAGCCTTTCCTGCCCTTATTGATTTAATTTCAGTGCCGGTCAGAACAATTCCAGCAATCAGCTTTTCCTCAAGCTCATAGTCAAAGGTTGCCTTCTTGTTTCGTATTACAATATTTTCCCGGCCTGCTTTCATCTTGTCATAAAAGAATGCGGCAAAAATAAGCAATTTTATTGGTAAATTGCCGGAAAAGTAAGCTGACACATGCCAGAGGGAATGATAACAGAGTATGACCTTGTAATTATTACAGGTCCGACAGCTTCAGGCAAAACTGCTTTTGCTGCCGCACTGGCTGCAAGGATAGAAGGAGAAGTGATAAGCGCCGATTCCCGCCAGGTGTACCGGAGAATGAATCTTGGAACAGGAAAGGATTATTCGGACTATGTTGTCGACGGGC
Organism: Bacteroidota bacterium; assembly: GCA_029552825.1. Classification (GTDB taxonomy): domain Bacteria; phylum Bacteroidota; class Bacteroidia; order Bacteroidales; family VadinHA17; genus LD21. The sequence goes on along the minus strand of JAKPDL010000167.1, from coordinate 35,565 downwards.
GGCAGATTCCTGTCCATCTTATTGATATTGTTGAACCTGGTTATAAATATAATGTATTTGAATTTCAAAGAGATTTTCTGAGAGTTTATGAAGATATAAAGTCACGTGGGAAGTTCCCGGTTGTATGCGGAGGCTCGGGAATGTATATCGATAGTATAGTGTCGGGCTACAAACTAGCTGAAGTACCGCCCAACCCTGAGCTGAGGAAGGAACTTGAAAACAAAACCCTTGATGAACTGACTGAGATCCTGAAACAGTATAAAAGACTGCATAATAAAACTGATATTGACACTGTTAAACGGGCTGTCAGAGCTATTGAGATAGAAAAGTATTATGAAGCCCACCGGGATATTATCAGGGATTTCCCGAAGCTTAAGTCTCTTGTCACCGGGGTCTTTTTCGACAGGGAAACAAGAAGGAAAAGGATTTCAGAAAGGCTGAAACAGAGAATGGATGCCGGAATGGTAAAGGAAGTTCAGGAACTGCTTGAATCAGGCATTGACAGTGACACGCTTATCTATTACGGACTTGAATATAAATATATTACTCTTTATCTGAACGGACAGCTCTCGTACGATGAGATGTACCGTCAGCTTGAAATAGCAATACACCAGTTTGCAAAGCGGCAGATGACATGGTTCAGGGGCATGGAGCGCAAAGGAGTAAAAATCCACTGGATAGACGGCAACCTGCCGCAGGAAGCCAAAATTGAAAAAATTATGGAATTACTTACCACATAAACCCTGAACCCTTCCGCTTTACAGGACCTTTCTACACTGTGTTTGCCCTGCCCATTCCCGGGGCTTCGCTTCGTGTGAACTTAGCAGTGTGCTTTATTTCAGCCATTCATCAAGCCAGGCAAAGAATTCCCTTTGCCAGATGACTGCATTCTGGGGTTTCGATACGAAATGGTCTTCGTTCTCGAAGAAAAGCAAGCGGCTTGGCACTCCGAGCAGCTGTGCTGCTGTGAAAGCTTCAAGGCTCTGAGTATAGGGTATTCTGAAGTCGTTCTGACCCGTTATAATAAGTATTGGGGTATCCCATTTTTTGACCATCAGATGTGGGGAGAATTTGTATCCGGGATGGTTTTCCCAGTAAGGTCCCCCGATGTCCATGTTTGGAAACCAGAGCTCTTCGGTAGAACCATACCAGCTTTCGATGTTGAACATACCGCAGTGAGCTACAAATGCTTTGAACCGTTTCTGGTGTATGCCGGCAAGGTAAAATACCGAATAACCTCCGTAGCTGGCACCCACAGCGCCCATGCGGTTAGCATCAACATAAGGTTCCTTTGCCATTGCATCCGTGGCATCCAGGTAATCCTGCATGTTTTTGCCACCGTAATCACCTGATATCTGCTCTTTCCATGCCTGCCCGAACCCTGAGCTGCCACGCCGGTTAGGAGCTACAATGATGTATCCCTTTGCCGCCATCATCTGAAAATTCCAGCGGTACGACCACCACTGACTCATAGGCCCCTGAGGCCCTCCCTTGCAGAAAAGAAGCAAAGGATATTTTTTTGATGGATCAAAATCGGGAGGATAGATAACCCACATTTGAAGATCTTTGTTGTCCTTAGTCTTTGTGTACTTCTCCTCAACTTTGCCCATCCTGATGTGATCGTATATATAGTCGTTTATTTTTGTTATTTTATTAACAGCACCTGTCTTCAGGTCTATCGAGGCAATTTCAGGTGCCATCGACATCGACATTATCTGGGCTATCATGGTGCCTGATTGCAATCTTAACGGACCGAGATCATGCATTCCTTCCGTTACTTTAATTACCTTACGGCTCATGAGGTCTGTTCTGAAGACCTGTTTTGTGCCCAGGTATGAACAGGTGAAGTATATAGTGTTATTGTCAGCCCATGTAATATCTTCAACATCAAAGTCCCAGCCTTTTGTTACCCACGTTCTTGTGCTGTCCTTAATATTGTAGACAAATAGCCTGTCAAGGTCAGCTTCATATCCGTCGCGTTCCATGCTCTGCCATGCAATCATTGAGCCATCGGGCGAAAAGACAGGATACCTGTCGTATCCCATGTTACCCTTGCTGATGTTTACTTCTTTGCCTGTTGTAACATCGTAAAGGTAGATGTCGGAATTGGTGCTGACCGCATCCTCTTTGCCCCTGAGTCTTTTGGTAGTATAGGCAATGTACCTGCCATCGGGGCTCCATGTAATTTCGTTTTCATCGAAATTTGGTGAAAGAGGGGATTCAAATTTCTGTCCTTCCATGATGTCTTTTTCATCCGATACTTTTACCCCGTCGAATGAAGCAATGAAAAGATGGCTGTAAGAGTAGTCGTGCCAGTAGTTCCAGTGCCGGTACATCAGGTCATCAATGATTCTCACCTTTGCCTTCGGGAGGTTATGTTTTTCATTAGCTGTCTGGTCGAGCTTTACTCGCCGTGTAAAGAATATTTTGTTTCCGGCAGGTGAGATTCTGTATATTTCGAAATCACTCAGTCCTTCAACCTTCTGTTTACCTGAGCCGTCGGGGTTCATGGTCATCAGGTTACCTTCGCTTACCCATGCAATTTTCTTCCCATTATTGAACCACTGGGGGCTTGAGCCGCCTTCGTAAGTAAGCTGCACAGGTTCACCGCCGGTGGTGGGTATTTTATACAGGTTTGTGATTCTAGCCTCGGTGGCGAGGTCAATTCTGGTAATGGAATAGACCACTTCAGAGCCGTCGGGTGAGAGTGCAAAAGAACCGAGACGGCTGAATTTCCACATTATCTCGGGAGTCATTAACCCACTGGCTTTCTCTGAGTCTGCCAGTTCAACGCTGAAAGGAGGTTTAAGCTCAGCTTCTTTTGCGGGTTTCTGTTTGCATGAAAATACAAACACCATCCCAGCTGCAAGCATCAGGACAAAGAGTTTTTTCATGGCTGGTGCAATAAATAGTTATTTATTGTTTTTTAAGCGCTTCGATTACTTTTGCTTTCAGTTCTTCGTACAGTTCGGGGTTGTCTTTTATGAGTTTAATAACAGCATCACGTCCCTGGCCAAGTTTTGTATCGCCGTAGCTGAACCATGAGCCGCTCTTTTTTATTATGTCGAAGTCGACGCCAAGGTCAACAATTTCGCCGGCCTGGGAGATGCCCTCGCCGTAGAGGATGTCGAAATCTGCTTTCTTGAATGGAGGAGCAAGCTTGTTTTTAACCACTTTTACTCTGGTGCGGCTGCCAATTATTTCTTCACCTTCTTTTATCTGGTTTATCTTTCTGATGTCGAGACGCACTGAAGCATAGAATTTTAGAGCGTTACCACCTGTTGTTGTTTCGGGGTTGCCGAACATCACACCGATTTTTTCCCTGAGCTGGTTTATAAAGATGCAGGTAGTGTTGGTCTTGCTTATGTTGGCAGTTAGTTTTCTGAGCGCCTGTGACATCAGCCGTGCCTGCAGACCCATTTTGCTGTCGCCCATTTCACCTTCAATTTCGGCTTTAGGAGTGAGAGCTGCCACGGAGTCAATAACTATGATATCGAGCGCACCCGAACGGATCAGGTGATCGGCTATTTCGAGCGCCTGCTCACCGTTGTCGGGCTGGGAGATTAGAAGGTTTTCCACATCAACACCAAGCTTCTCCGCATAATTTCGGTCGAACGCATGTTCGGCATCTATTATTGCAGCTATGCCTCCGTTTTTCTGGGCTTCGGCAATAGCATGTATTGCAAGGGTTGTCTTTCCTGATGCTTCCGGGCCAAAAATCTCAATCACCCTGCCGCGCGGCAAGCCCCATACGCCCAAAGCTGCATCCAGACCAATGGAGCCTGTCGATATCACCTGAACACTATCAACAGGATGATCACCCAGCTTCATTATCGTTCCCTTACCATAATCTTTTTCAATCTTCCCGATTGTAACCTCAAGTGCCTTAAGCTTTTCCTTGTTTATTTCCTTTTTTTCGCTGCTCATATTTAATTTATTTTTCCTTGTTCCTCAATTAATTCTTATCCAGAATCTGCTCTGCATGATTTTTTGTATCTACCTTTCTTATAATTTTTTCAATAATCCCCTCTTCATTAATGACAAACGTTGTCCTGATTACACCAGTTACCGTTTTTCCGTACATCTTCTTTTCACCGTATGCACCGTAAAGCTTCAGAATCTCTTTTTCAGTGTCGGCAATAAGGGGGAAAGGCAGTGAATATTTCTCCGAGAAATTCTTATGTGATTTTACAGGATCAGGACTTACACCCAGAATCGCATAGCCTTTATTAATCAGTACATTATAGTTATCCCTGAGATTGCATGCTTCTGCAGTGCATCCCGGTGTGTTGTCCTTGGGATAAAAGTACAGAACCAGTTTTTTACCTTTGAAATCAGAAAGTTTTATAATGTTACCGTTCTGGTCCTTACCCTCAAATTCCGGTGCTTTCATTCCTTCCTTTAAATCTGCCATAAACATATTAATTTTGTTGTTACCTGTAAATTTACGAAGTTTGAACAGGATAATAAAAAAATAGCACTAATTGTTATTAACAACTAATAACCATAGGTGAATTTATTGAAATTATTCCCAATGAATTGAATAACAGATGATTATAAATAATTGTCATACAGTGGGTTGGAGAGTTTTGAAGAGATGGTTTTTCACCTGGTCTATTTTGTTTGTAATTTATTGTGCAGCTGATGTAACGGCGCAGGAGGTTCAACAGAGGGCAACCCGTCAGACAGCTGCAGAAGCTTATAATAAAGGTCTATACGAAGATGCTTTACGGCAGTTTTCCGAGCTTCTGGCACTTTATCCGCGGGATCCGCTGTACAAATATTATTGCGGAGTGTGTCTGGTTAAGCTTGAGAGTGAACCTGTTAGGGCAGTTAAGCTTTTGAAGGAGGCTGCAGAAGGTTCGGGAACCATTAAGCCAGTTCCAGCCGATGTGTGGTTCTGGCTGGGCCGGGCACAGCAGCTTGCAGGGATGTTCAGTGAGGCTGTCTTTTCATATAACAGGTTTACAGAGAGTGCCGGAAGGAAAGTTGCAAGGGAAATGGATGTCCCTGATTATATTAAACAATGCAATGAAGGGAAAGGAAGTATTGCAGAAGAAGTTCAGGCTGCCGTCAAGAAAACAGAACAGGTGAAAATCTCACAGGAAAAGCCTGAAGGCAAGCCTCCTGCAGGTGGTGGTGTTGAAAGGCAGGCTGCAGAGGCAGAAGCCATGTATGCTCCTGTAGAAGTTGATACAATGCTGGCAAGGCTTCTTGAAGAAAAAAAACAAATGCCGGAAATAATCGGGAAAGAGGCTGGCAATAAGGATACAGTTATTAAGCAGAAAACTGTGACTGAACCGGGGCCAGAGGTCGAAAATAACAAGATTCAGGCAGCAGCAAAATTGCCGGCACAAGAGGTGAAGGCTCCAGATAAAAAGGTTGAGGTCGAACCTGTTATAAAAAATTTGCCTGCTGAGAGCAGGGAGCCGGTATATTCACAGTTTGAAATACTCAAGAAGCCGGTTTACGCTCCAGATGATAAAGTACCCATTAATCCCGATGTGCCGCCAGGTTTGATTTACCGTATTCAAATAGCGATTTTCCGGAATCCAGTCGCTCCTTCATATTTTAAAGGTCTTACTCCGGTACATGGCTTCAGGAGAGAAGAATCCAACCTCACTGTTTATTATGCAGGTATGTTCAGGAAAGCGGAGGATGCTTATGTTGCACTGCAAAAAGTGAGGGGATTGGGATTCAAAGATGCTTTTGTTGTGGCTCTGATGGATAAGCAGCAGATATCTATGGAACGGGCAAAGGTGCTGGAAAAAGAGTGGGGTTCAAAACCGCTGTTCGAGATAACTCCTATTGTAGCGGAGAAAGATACCGTTCCTCCGACACTTGTTTTCAGGGTTGAGGTAATGAAGACTCCAAAACCGCTCACCGGACAACAGCTTGAAGAACTTAAGAAACTGGCAACCGGAAAGGGTTTTGACGTTCTTGTTGATGATAAAAAAAATAATATTTATCTTATCGGGATTTTTATAAACTACACTACAGCTGTCGAATATGCTGATTTACTCAAGAGGAACGGATACCGCGACGCTAGAGTGGTAGCATATCTGGGGCTGAAGGAGATTCCGGTTGATATTGCACGAAAACTTTTTGAGGAGTACTGATATGGCAAAAGGTGAACCGTTAAGAAAAAAATTCAAGGGTGACGCATCAGAAAAATGCACTCTGATACTTTATAATGATGACGTGAACACTTTTTCGCACGTTATAAAATCGCTTGTTGAGGTATGCGGACATGATGAAATACAGGCAGAGCAGTGCGCGGTACTAGTTCATTTTAAGGGAAAACTTGAAGTAAAATCCGGTTCTCCTGAGATGATTATGGCAATGTCAGAAAAGCTTAACAAGCTTGGACTTAAATCAAAAGTTCTTAAGATTCCCGTCAGATGAGGCTCTCTGTCTTGTAATTTCATACAGGATTACTCCAGCTGCAACCGACACATTAAGGGAGCCAGTCTTTCCTTTCAAAGGTATTCTGACAGTTTCATCGGCAAGGGCAGACAATTCTCTGCTTATACCCCTGTCTTCCGATCCCATCACAAGTACAAGTGGCCCGGTTAGTGTGGCATTAAAAACTCTCTTATTGCTTTTTTCATCTGCACATAACACTTTCAAACCCGACTCCTTAAGAAATTGGATTGTCTTTGTTAAACTTCTGGTTCTGCATACAGGAAAAGAATTCAGGGCACCGGCTGATGTCTTTACGGCATCGGCAGTAATACGTGCAGAGCCTCTTTCAGGTATGAGCACAGCATGAGCACCGAAACATTCGGCAGACCGTACAATCGCTCCGAAGTTCCTGACATCGGTTATTCCATCGAGACATAGAATAAGAGGATCCTCTCCTTTCTCAAAAATTGCAGGAAGTATGTTGCTTATATCCTGATATTCAATTAATGACATGAATGCCAGCACACCCTGGTGGTTTTTTCTTGTATGCTGTTCAATTTTTTCAACAGGAACAATCTGGTAAGGTATTGAATGCTCCCTTACTTCTTTCATTAGTTCGTGGTATAGTTGTCCCTGCAGGCCCTGCCTTATCAGAAGGCGCTCTATTTGCTTGCCTTCCTTTATGGCCTCAATTACAGGTCTGAGTCCAAAAATAAATTCTGTTTCGCCGCTCATTTTTCAGATCTCTTCCGGATTATCGAGCCTGAATACAATCCCTTTACGCCACGATTGTACCGCCTTGTCCCAGTAACTTACAACAGTTTCACTCCTGCTCAATGAATAATCGTTATCTGTAAACGGATTATCTTTCTTTTTGAAAGTAAAAAAGAGATATTCTTCTTTAACCGATACTCTTGCACCCCATCCCGAACTGACTACAGGTTTGCGATAACCCCATGTTTCCACATCACTCGATTTATAGAGTTTGTCGGGAGGTCCATATATAATATATATCATGCCACGGTCGGTTCTCCAGCCTTCTTTCCAGGAAGTGAAATAATAGTTTGCGAATACAGCCCTAGTATAAAATATTCGTATTAATTCTCTGGCTTTTTCAACATTTCCATTGCAGCAGCCGAGCCAGAAATCATCAAGTGCAACTTTGGGTTTTTCCGATGAAGCAATTTTCTGCAATTCGTCTTCAGGTAACAGGTATGCTAGAGGCTTTATCATTTCTTCAGGTGTGGTCATCGTGGGAAAGTCGTCGCCAAAGTTGAAGAGCGTTATGCCTTCCCTTATTTCCCTCGACACAGTGAAGAAATATATTCCCTTTTCAGGTAGCATCAACGGTAAAGTATCAGAATAAGGGATGGCAATCACAGTGTCGGGTTTTACCGGAACCGACCTTTCGGGAAGTACCATAGAAGGTGGGTAGGGAATGTCTTCCGAAAGAGGGTAAACAGAGACAAAAACCGAATCAGGCCTGCCTCTTCCGTAAAAGATATTGAAATATTCATCCTTTCTTACAACAGGCTTGAGAAGTTCGTTTTTTAGAAGGTGTCCTCTTACGTAGAAATTATACCTGTTAAAATCAGAGGTGGTGTTGAACGGAACAAATGCCTGTATCATGAAATCACGCAGCTTGTCATATATTTTTACCTCACATACATACTCCATTCCTTTCTGGACCTTCAGAGGTATTTTGTAAAGGTATTCTTCCTTGTTCGGATCCTTTACAATGTCGATATCATAATATGCAGTATCGGTAATGACTCTTCCGAAAGTTGTGTTGTAGAGTCTTGCGTAAATATACATCCTCGCCATCGGAACTCCTGCAGGATTGGCTTCAGAAAAGAAAAGGTCTCCTGTAAAAAATTTTACACCGAGCAGTGAACGGTTATCCGATTCGTTGAATACGCTGTACCTCGGATTAATTCTTGTTTTCAGCGGGTTATACAGGTATGAAAGATCCTTGGGATCATATACCGGACGGGTCGAAACGCATGAGACAGCGATGGCTGCAAGTAACAGAACACCGGATAAAAAATATGTTATTTTACTGTATTTCATGTTTTAAATGTAATAAACTTTTCAATGCATGCAATTTCTCCACCTGATTCGGATTCGACAGAGTTCAGTATTATCAGCAGTACGGAAAACTGAATGGTAAAACTGCAGGTTGTCTTCCGTAAAGGTTTTAATAATAATTTCATCCCCCTGTTTTGATTCGGCAAGGTAGTTTACTTCAAAACTGCATGGAAAATATTTTTCCCTGAAGTCGTGGCTGTAGGCATCAGTCACCCATTTAATATATACGGCATTGTTTGTGTGACGGTGGACGTCAAGATCACTGGTTTTTACCATGAAAGAACCTGAGATATCTGTAAATTCCTTTAATGGTTCTATTTTTCCGGCATATGCTCCTGTTGCAGACAGGTCAGCAAGACCAGGTCTGTTCTTTAGCAAATTTTCATCGGGTTTACGTATGCGCCGTGTGTTTATGTCCACAATTAGCCACGATGATGTTGCTGCAGCCACCTCATTTCCTCCCGGATATTCAACTTTGAAATCTCTTATGGCAAAGAACCTGTCAGTCCCCCTTGGCCAGGTGGTAATAACCAGACGGTCCTTCCACAGAGGCCAATTCTTTACAACAACAGCCATGCGGGAAAGTACCCAGAAACAGTTCATTTTTAGAAGGTCTTCCCTTCCGAAACCAAGATTTACCGCATGTTCTGCAGCAATATCCTGAAAATAGTTGAAAAGGGCGAAAGGACTAAGTTTTTCGTCGATGCCTAATTCATAAACATGTACACTGTATTCCTTGCGGTATATTGCTTCCTGCATAATCAGTTGCTTTTCAGAAAACTGTCGAGTTCAATATTATATTGTTCCCATAACGCAATTTTATTTGAAAGTTTTTCTTTGAGTTCATTATATCTGCTGAAGAACTCCTCTGAAAAGAGTGCCTCATTACCCGGTTCAGAGAGTTTAGTGTCCATTTCAGCAATCTTGTTTTCAATCTCTTCGATTTCATTTTCAATATCTTCCACACGTTTTCTCAACTTTCTGAGGTTCCGCTCAAACTCCTTCTTTTCGAGGTAACGCTGCTTGTTCAATGAAATATCCTCTTCTTTCTTTTGCTCAACTGCCTGTTTTTCTGGAGTCTCAAGCTCCCTCAGGCTCTCTATTTTTTTCATCCTCAGAAAGTCATAAATTCCTCCTGTGTGTTCTTTTATCTTTCTATTTCTGAACTCATAAACTTTATCCACAAGTCCATCGAGAAAATCTCTGTCGTGTGAAACAACAATTAATGTGCCATCGTATTTCAGCAAAGCCTGTTTAAGAATCTCTTTCGACTGCATGTCGAGGTGATTTGTTGGTTCATCCAGAAGGAGCAGGTTATAAGGTTCAAGTAGCAGTTTGACCAGTGCAAGTCTCGACCTCTCACCACCAGAGAGCACCTTTACTTTTTTGTCAATTTCTTCGCCCCTGAAAAGAAATGCACCAAGAATATCTCTGAGTCTTGTTCTCACTTCACCCCTGGCAATCTCATCAACGGTCTGGAAAACAGTTTTGTCTTCATTGATAATCTCATCCTGGTTCTGGGCATAATAACCGATTTTTACGTTGTGTCCGATTTTCAATTTGCCTTTGTAATCTAATTCTCCTGCTATGATGCGCGACAATGTTGTTTTTCCTTCGCCATTGCGGCCTACAAATGCGACCTTCTCGCCACGGGTTACGGTAAGTGAAATATTGTCGAGTACCGGATGGTCACCATACGATTTTGCCAGGCCTTCGGCCTCAATCACAACCGTACCTGAACGCGGGGCAGGTGCAAACCTTATATTTATCGTAGAAGTATCTTCCTCATCAACTTCGATTCTTTCGAGCTTGTTCAGTTGTTTTATCCTCGACTGCACCTGAACTGCCTTTGTAGCTTTGTATCTGAACCGCTCGATGAATTTTTCGGTGTCGGCTATCATTTTCTGCTGATTCCTGAATGCTGCCAGTTGATGCTCCCTTCTCTCCTTCCTTAATTCTACAAATTCCGACCACGGAACCCTGTAGTCATATATTTTCCCCAGCGAAATTTCTATTGTCCGTTTAGTTACATTATCGAGAAAAGCCCGGTCGTGAGAAACTACTATAACGGCACCAGGGTATTCTGCCAGATATGATTCAAGCCACTGGATGGATTCAATGTCGAGATGATTGGTGGGCTCATCAAGCAGCATAAGATCAGGCTTGCGCAGAATGATCTTTGCAAGCTCAATTCTCATCCTCCAGCCCTCACTGAGCTCGCCGGTGGGTCTGTCAAAATTTTCCCTGTCGAATCCCAGACCAACCAGCGTCTTTTCCGTCTGTGCCATATATTCATTACCTCCCAGCATACGATAATGCTCTTCAAGAACCGCAAGCCTGTCGCAAAGATCCATATATTCAGCTGAATGGTAATCGGTACGTGATGATATATTCTTGGTTATCAGACTAATATTTGCCGATATTTCAAATAATTCATCGAAAGCTTTAAGTGTTTCATCAATCACCGTGGAGGTGATGTTTGTTGACATTTGCTGGGGGAGATAACCGATACGTAAGTTTTTAGGTTTATTTACCCTTCCGGAAGTCGGACTCTGAAGACCTGCAATAATTCTCAGCAAAGTAGATTTTCCCGCACCATTTTTCCCTGCAAGCCCTATACGGTCATTTTTGTTTACCAGAAAAGAAATATCCTTAAGCAATTCGAAACTGCCGAAAGAGACCGATATGTTTTCAACCGACAACATCACCTGATTGAAAAGGGCAAATATATGAAATGCTTTGTGTAACTTTGCTACCGGGTTAATAATTAACAGAGGCTCCTGGTTTATAAATAGAAATAAAAGGTTTAATAATTAATTATCAAGTTCTTGTATTTTAATTTTATGAGTAAATAAGAGAATTGTAAATATCTCATTATTAATTTATCAGGGAGTGATGTAAGGTGGTGGTAAACAATATTTTATAACAAATTGATAATCAGCAAAATAATATGAACAGGAAATTGTGGTTTACCGGATTTCAGATTCTGCTTTTCCTTTTTCTGGTTTCATCGTGTAAAAAGGAAGAAGAATCTCCCTACAGTTATCTTGTTTCCACTGAAAAAGCCACGAGTTATACCACGCAGTATATCAATACACTACTGGATAACGCGGTATCATATTATCCTGAAATCAGTGCGGTTAAGCCTTTTATTTCTGTTGGGGTTGATGTTTATATAATTTTTTATACAACTGATATCGGTACAAAGAAGATAAAAGCTTCCGGGCTTATGTGTGTGCCCCAGTTGTCTGGAAGTTATCCTGTGATTAGCTTCCAGAACGGAACTAACACCGTTGATGCCTATGCACCTTCGAACTTCTTCGTAAATCCGCAGTACCAGATGATTGAGATCATTGCATCCATGGGGTATATAGTTCTTTTACCAGATTATCCCGGCTTTGGTGCTTCGGCTTCGGTCGCGCATCCTTATCTTGTAAAAGAACCTACAGTGAGGTCGATTATCGACATGCTTCGTGCCGTCAAGGAAGCAGCAGGAAATGAAATAAGAAACATTGAAGTAAAAAATGAATATTATTTTATCGGATATTCACAGGGGGGATGGGCAACAATGGCGATGCATAATGCAATGGAAAATGAGTATGGGAATGAGTTCAATCTGGCTGGAAGCGTATGTGGTGCCGGGCCATATGACCTCTATTTCCTTTTATCGAACATGACAGACGTGACAGTTTATCCGATGCCTGTTTATATCTGTTACATCATTAACGCCTATAAGGCATATAATCAGTTTACCAATCCGGTTACTGACATCCTGAAAGAGCCATATGCTTCAAAATTACCGTTACTTTTCAACGGCAAGCAGGACTTCGGACAGATAAATTCACAGCTTACCACCTCTGTTCCGGATCTTTTAACAGCAGAGTTTCTTGCAGGATTTAAGAGTGATTCGAAGTATGAACCGGTCAGAAATGCTCTGGTTTCGAACAGTATACAGGCATGGAAAACCATGAAGCCTCTATATATGCTTCATGGGGGCAGCGATACTCAGGTAAACCCGCAGGTGACAGAATATTTTTATTCAGCTATGATTTCTGCCGGCAGTTCTACTGAGACTGTCAAAAAAGAAATACTTGAGGGGCTCGACCATGGTGATGCTGCTGCACCAGCAATAATCAAGGGACTCCTTTTTATTAATGATATACATTCGCGATTAAACTGAAAAAAATAGTCTTTTTGCAGTGGGAGGGGGAAAATATCTTTCTGTATACGAAAAAGTTGAGGTTACAGATATAGGAGCCGGCGGCATTGCTGTGGCAAAAGCCGGCAGCCTGGTGATTTTTCTTCCAGGGGCAGTACCCGGTGATGTCGCCGACATACAGATTGTCCGCAGGAAGAGAAATTATCTCGAAGGGGTTCCGGTTAAATTCCATAAAATGTCACCCGACAGAAAGCCCCCTCTGTGCGAACATTTCGGCGTATGCGGGGGATGTTCATGGCAGTGCCTGAAATATGAAAAACAGTTGTTCTTCAAGGAGAAATCAGTTAAAGATGCGATGGAAAGAATAGCAAAAGCTGAAATCAGGGAATCGCATCAGATACTTGGCTCGCCTCAACAGTACTATTACAGAAACAAGCTGGAATATACATTCTCGGAAAGAAAATGGCTTACTGATGAAGAAATAAAAACCGGACAAACTCTGAGTCGCCACAATGCACTTGGCTTTCATAAACCCGGACATTTCGACAGAGTGATTGATATCTACAAATGCCACCTTCAGCCGGAACCAACAAATCTGATTAGAAATGCTCTGAGAGATTATGCAAAAACACTTGGACTATCATTCTATAACCTGAAGGAACACAGAGGCTTTCTCAGAAATCTTATAATAAGGAATACACTCGGAGGCAGGGTAATGGTTATTGTTGTTTTTCATGAGCACGAAGAGGAAAAAGTTAAAGGTGTGCTTGAGTTTCTCAGAAAAGAGTTCCCTGATATTGCATCCCTGATGTACATAATAAACAAAAAGAAAAATGACACAATAACTGATCAGGAGGTGCTGCTGCATAGTGGTGATGCTTATCTTACCGAAGAGATGAATGATTTAAAGTTCAGGATAGGTCCGAAATCATTTTATCAGACTAATACAAGGCAAGCCATCAGGTTGTATGAGACTGTCAAGCAGATGGCCGCGCTTACCGGAAAGGAGATTGTTTACGACCTGTACTCAGGTACGGGGACAATTGCATGTTTTCTTGCACGATCTTCTCGCAGTGTGATAGGCCTTGAATACGTGAGGGAAGCTATTGATGATGCCAGAATAAATGCTGAAATAAATAACCTTGACAATGTGACATTTATTGAGGGAGATATTAAAGAATTACTTTCGGAAGGATTATTTGGCAAAATGGGCGGGCCGGATGTTGTTATTACTGATCCTCCAAGGTCGGGAATGCATAAAGATGTTGTGATGGCAATTCTCAAAGCTGCACCTGAAAGGATTGTGTACGTAAGCTGCAATCCTGCAACCCAGGCAAGGGATATTCAGCTTCTATCGGAGAAATATTTGGTGGACTCTATCCAGCCGGTCGATATGTTTCCACAGACACAGCATGTGGAGAATGTTGCACTGCTTATAAGAAAGTAGTAAGAAAGTTTTTCTATATGATTTTATTAAAGAGGTGAAAAGGTGAGTGGGTAAATGCAAGAAAATAACAATACGTTTACACTGATTTATAGTTATTAAAGAATAATAATGTAAATTTAACTTTTTGTTTTTGAAGGGATGTTTGATCTAAGGTCAAAGCAGGCAGAAATTATTTCCCAGGCAGGTCTTCAGGCACTTGATGAACACCTGGCAAGTCTGAGATATGCAGGCATGATTCAACATGCACTGATGCCTGATGATGAACTGCTTGCTGGAGTTCTGAAAGATTATTTCGTAATGTTTCTTCCCCGTGATATTGTAAGCGGAGATTTCTATTATGCTTTTCCCGGGAAAGAATATTTGTGTCTGGCAGCGGGTGACTGTACCGGACATGGTGTTCCTGGTGCCCTGCTGAGTATTCTGGGAATAAGTTTCCTTAACGAAATACTTCAATCGGTAAGAGCAGTAAAAGCCAACAGGGTATTGAATCTGATGAGGGAGAAAGTGATGAAGGCCTTACATCAGACAGGCGACAGGGCAGAGACAAAAGACAGCATTGATATTGCACTGTGTATAGTTGAATATCAGACGGGTAAGATGCAATATGCGGGAGCAAACAGGCCTCTTGTCGTTGTGCGTAACGGGCATATAATCGAATACAAACCTGATTTCATGACAATCGGGCTTGCACCTGTTGCTGAAAGGGCTTTCAAGAATAATTATATAGATATATTTCCGGATGATCAATTCTATTTGTTTTCCGATGGTTTTGCCGATCAGTTCGGGGAAAAGACGAATAAAAAGCTGAAGAATAAAAATTTCAGAAAAATTCTCGAAATTGCGTCAGGCATTCCGGAGATGTCGGCGCAGAAGGCATATCTGGAAAAAAAATATTACGAGTGGAAAGGGAATATGACACAAATAGACGATGTTCTGGTATTCGGATTTAAACTGTAAATAAGTTTTTCATGAAGCTTTGTGCATTCAGGATAAAGAATTTTCGTTCGATAGTTGACACAGAATGGCAGAATCTGTCTCCGGATAATATTACCTGCCTGATAGGGCAGAACGAATCGGGGAAGACATCAGTACTGGAAGCTCTGAGGGCTTTTTATACTGGTGTCATATCTGAAGATGTGCTGAGAAGCGACCTTTCAATGCCGGAGATTACCTGCAGGTTTTCTGTTAAAAAGGGATGGCTGGTCGAGATTACTGGGAATGCCGGGACTGAGCTTAAGGAGCTTCTTTCCGGACTCAGTTCGCTTGATCTCACACGTACATGGATGCCCGATTTTACTTCTGTAATAAAGGCAAGCGGTGCTATAAGCGATTACCTCGATTCACTGGAAAATGCCTGGAAACTCTATCTTGAAGAGGTTCAGGAGAAACTTAAAGCCGAACTGGAAACCATAAGTAATCTTGAAAATACTATTAAGGAAATAGTTTCCGTTAAAACAGATTTGTCAAAAAGAATTGGTTCCGGTTCACCTGGAGGCATTATTACACGTCTCTTTCATAAGGAACAGCCTAAAGGTGAAGAAATAAGCATTTCAGAATTAAAAAAACAGTACAGTGAACTGGTCAGGGATGAACAGCGTATTCGTGCAGAACTCCTGAAAAAAGAAAAAGTAAAGAAAGCCGGAGCCAAATATTTGTATTTTAAAAACAGTCTGGAAGAACTTGAGAGAAAGATGAATGAGCTTTCAAGCAAGCTTGAAGAGTATCATCAGAAACTTACGCTTCTGCTTATGCCTGTAGAAAAGTCGTCCGATCCGGAATGGGCAAAAGTGCTGGAAGATTACAGGAATACCAGAAAGGAGAAGGAAAAACTGATATCACAGCTGGAAGAGCATATTGCTTTCTGTGGGTATCTTATGGAAGGAAAGACAGAAGAGGAAGCTTTGCTTCTTGTCGAAAAGACGATTCAGAGGTACAGGTCGCAATATACCAGTGAAATGCTGGGGAAGAAATATTTTGAATATTGCCCGGTAATAGAACTTTTTGAAGATTTTGGAAGTCTGTTACCAAACAGGATTGATCTTGAGGATATAATAAAGGGTAATGATCAGGTTGAAGGATACAAAGCTGCAAGGAACTTTCTGACTCTTGCCCAGCTCGATTATTCGTTTTTTCAACAGACCTCGAGCAGAATTCTTAAACAAAAGATTGAGAATCTGAATAATACATTAACTGTTAATTTTCAGGATTTCTGGCAGCAGTCGATTGGAAAAAACAATAAAATCAAGATACAGTTTGAGCTTGATCATTACAGTTTAAATTATGGGGATAAAGCAGGCAAGCCTTATCTGGAGTTCTGGGTTAAAGATGCCGGAGAGAGGCTCTATCCCAAGCAGCGTAGCAGGGGAGTCAGATGGTTCCTTTCGTTTTACATGGAGTTAAAGGCAGCTGCTCTCAGAAGTACAAAACCGATGATTCTGCTTATTGATGAACCAGGTTTGAGCCTTCATGCCAGGGCGCAGGAAGATGTACTTAAGGTTTTTGAAGACATAAAAGAAAAAATACAGATTATCTATACAACACACTCGCCCCATCTGGTTGATATAAACAAACTGCACCGTGTACTGGCTGTGCAGAGGGATGACATGGATAATATGAAAAGCGCAACACGGATTCTTGATGCTGAGAAACTGGCTATGGCATCGCCCGATACACTCACACCGCTACAGACTATAATGGGTAACAGACTGGCTTCGGAGGGTTTTGCATACGACAGAATAAACCTCATTGTGAATGATATAGGTACTTTTTACATGCTTTCATCTGTACTGCTCATTACAAATTTCAAGGGTAAGATTAACATCATTCCTTCAACAGATATATCAACAATTCCTCTAATGTGCAATATTATGCTAGGTTGGGGTCTTAAGTTTGCCGTATTGCTTTTCGGAAACGAGAAGGAAAAAAAGATGGAAGAATATCTTAAGGAGAGCATCTTTCGTACCTTAGAAAAAGAGAATGGAATGGTTATCGTCACGGATCCGGAATTTCTTAATGCGGAGGATCTTTTATCAACACTCGATTTCAAGAATCATGTGCTGAAAACACGTGAAGGTATTACGGTTCCAAATTCGGTATATATGGCTGAGAAAGGCCTTCCGCGAAATTTCCTACTGAGCCGCCTGTTAAGCGAGATAAAAACAGGAAAATTAACTGCGGATGATTTTGATGAAGAAACACACGAAAACTTTAGATATCTGACAGGATTACTTAAACAATTTGTTAAATAAGAAACGGTAGAAATGCTGAAGGCACTAAAATCAGCATTCAGGGGTTTGTAACGTGTGCAATAAGATGGGTGGTAGAGGTTAAAAATATTTGGTTCATACAGGTTGATTTTTTACCTTTGTCGCCTGAAATAATAGAAGTAATAAGTCGTACACCAGGGAGAGATGGGTGAGTGGCTTAAACCAACAGTTTGCTAAACTGTCGTCTCGGGTTACCGGGACCGGGGGTTCGAATCCCCCTCTCTCCGCCCCGGCAGGCAAAGGGCTGAAGCAATTCAGCCCTTTGTTGTTTACAGGCCGGTAGCGAGCCATGCTTGCATGAGCGAGCGTACGGGCTGTAAACTGATAAAATTCAGCTTCAGCTGAATTTTGCCTGCCGGGGCGAGGAGTTCGTAAAAGGGATCACCGAAGGTAATCCCCGGGTGTTATTAAAGGGCTGAAGCAATTCAGCCCTTTGTTGTTTACAGGCCGGAAAGCGAGCCATGCTTGCATGAGCGAGCGTACGGGCTGTAAACTGATAAGATTCAGCGTCAGCTGAATTTTGCCTGCCGGGGCGAGGAGTTCGTAAAAGGGATCACCGGAGGTAATCCCCGGGTGTTATCAAAGGGCTGAAGCAATTCAGCCCTTTGATGTTTACAGGCCTGTAGCGAGCGTACGAGCTGTCTGAGAAGCCTCTCTTTTGTTTTCACCACTGAATCCCCTTTCCCGTTTCAGGATTAATTGACTGTATCGTCCTGGAAAAGGTTTACATGATACCAACAGATACACTCCCCCTCTTTACGAAGTAGAGAGGGGGTTGGGGGGTGAGTACATGACTTTTTCAGGAGGAGATATTGATGAGTATCAAAATACTTAAAGATTCAAAGACGACTGGATTTTAACTATCGCAGGAAAGAAATCTAAACTTAATTTATCTGCGCACTCAAAATTTATCTGGAAAAATTTATCTTAGTAATCCAATAACCAAAATAGATTCTTATGAAATATCGAAAACTTGGAAGAACAGGATGGGAAGTTAGCGAAATAGGTTATGGCATGTGGGGTCTGGCAGGATGGTCAGGCTCCGACGATGAAGAAACCTTTCGTGCACTTCAGATGGCAGTTGACATGGGTTGTAATTTTTTCGACACTGCCTATGCATACGGCAACGGTAAGAGTGAAGCAATGCTCGGAGAGCTTGTGAGAGCTAACAGTGATAAGAAGCTCTACACAGCAACGAAAATACCGCCCAAAAATCTTAAATGGCCGGCAAGGGATGAATATGCGGTTGATGACTGTTATCCACCCGACCATATAGAAGAATATGTTGAGAAAAGTCTTAAAAATGCAGGCTTCAGTTCGTTTGATCTTGTACAGATTCATACATGGAACGACAAATGGCTCGATGACGACCGGCTGCTGAAGAAAATGACCGACCTGAAAAGTCAGGGGCTTTTTCATGCTATAGGCATAAGCCTGAATCGGTGGGAACCATGGAACGGCATCAGAGCAGTAAAGAGCGGACTGATAGACACTGTTCAGGTTATATATAACATTTTCGACCAGAATCCTGAAGATGAACTCTTCCCGGCCTGCCGCGAAATGAACGTGGGCGTCATCGCCAGAGTACCCTTCGACGAAGGCTCCCTGACAGGCACTCTTACACGGGACTCAAAATGGCCTGAAGGAGACTGGAGAAATACCTATTTTGTACCAGAAAATCTGATCCCAACTGTTGAAAGGGTTGAAAAGCTAAAAAAAATACTGCCAGCTGGAATGACTCTACCCGAAATGGCACTGCGTTTCATACTGAGTGAACCGACAGTTAGCACCACCATACCTGGTATGCGAAAAACCTCACATGTGGTCAGTAACCTTAAAACAAGCGACGCAGGTCCCCTCAGCCTAGATTTAATACAGGAACTGAAGAAACACAGGTGGGACAGAAAACCCGCACCCTGGTCACAATAAAAAAATAACATATGAAAATATTCCATGGAAACAGGTTTCTCGTGCCCATAATTCTGGGCTTAATTGTTTTCACATGCACCACTCCATCTGACAGGTCGGAGCAGAAGACTTTCCCTGCATCATATCTGGAAGAGATGACAATTGCTGAACTGCAGGAAGGGTACCGCAGCGGGAAATATACCGTCAGGCAGGTAGTAGCTGATTATATTGCAAGAATTGAAGCAATTGACAAAAGCGGTCCTCATTTGAATTCAGTAATCATGGTCAATCCCGATGCACTTGCCATTGCCGATAGCCTTGATAAAATGCTGGCTTCGGGGCATTCTGTGCCGCCTTTGTTCGGGGTTCCGGTTTTACTGAAAGACAACATCGACACTCACGACAAGATGCCAAATACTGGAGGCTCGAGGGCTTTGCGTAATTCATACCCTGGAAAGGACAGTCAGGTTGCTGCTAAGTTAAGAGAGGCCGGGGCGGTGATTTTAGGCAAAGCCAACCTCAGCGAGTGGGCAAATTTCAGAGCTTCAAGGTCATCGAGCGGATGGAGCGGACTGACGGGCCAGACTAAAAATCCATATGTACTCGACCGTAACCCCTGTGGCTCCAGTTCTGGCTCGGGTGTTGCAGTGGCAGCAAACCTCTGTATGACAGCCATCGGCACCGAAACTAATGGTTCAATTGTTTGTCCGTCAAATAATAACGGTATTGTTGGCATAAAACCTACTGTCGGACTCATCAGCCGCTCAGGCATTATACCAATATCCTTCACGCAGGATACCCCCGGCCCCATGGCAAGAACAGTTGAAGATGCTGCAAGAATGCTCGGTCCGCTTACAGGCATTGACCCTGAAGACCCACGGACGTTTGAATCTCAGGGGAAAGCTCTAAAGGACTATACTCCTTTCCTTAAAAAAGAGGGACTTAAAGGTAAAAGAATTGGCCTGGTAACCGACCTGATGGGTTTCTTCAGCAGAGTTGACACTCTGGTGATGAGAGAGGTTAAAAGACTGAAGGAACAAGGAGCTGAAATAATAGAAGTAAAGACACCATCGAGGGGGTATGACGAAGCATCCATACAGGTTATGCTTTATGAATTTCGCGACGGACTCAACCGGTACCTTTCAAAACTCGATTCCAGCGTGCCTTACAGATCTCTGAGCGATATCATTGAGTTCAACAGGCGCGACAGCATCGAACTGAGGTATTTCGACCAGAGAATATTTGAACAGGCAAACGAGAAAGGCGGACTCGATTCGCGCGAGTACAGGGAATCGCTTGAAAGAATGCTCAGGGCAACCCGTGAAGAAGGAATTGATAAGCTTATGAAAGAGTATAACCTCGATGCCCTTATGGCACCTACAGGCGCTCCTGCATGGAAAACAGATCTTATACTGGGCGATAATTATTTAGGTGGAACATCATCTCTGGCAGCCATCTCGGGATATCCTTCAATTACCGTTCCGGCAGGCTTCATTGATGAACTGCCTGTAGGTATTTCTTTCTTCGGAAAGGCATGGAGCGAACCTGTGCTTATCGAAATAGCATATGCCTACGAACAGGCAACAAAACACCGCAAGGCACCAAAATACCTGCCTGCTGATTAAGAATTAAAGGTTTTTGCAGTCAGGTTTATTTACTGCTTTTTCTGGGTTCAGCCAGCCATTAACCTTTTAATTGAAGTTGTGGCTAGTGGTCCTGTTTTATCTGATTTGCATTATCGCCCATGCGATAAGTATTAAGAGTCCTACTACCATCCAGCTGAGAAAGAATCCTACCAGGTCTTCCCTGTATCGTCTGAAGAAGTTTTTCCAGCGATCTTTTTTCAGCCATCCAGGAAGGTCAAGCAATAGAAGGTCATCTCCTGTTTTTTCAGCGAGAGGTTTTTTACCATCTGCATCACTATAAGAAGCATCTGATTTTCTTCTCATGTTATCGAAGAAGGCTTCGATATTTTCCCTCTTTTCAGGTTTTGTAAGGATGCTTACAAGCCAGAAAAAGAAAAACCCTGCCAGCATTGCAAGCCCAAACGGACCTGGCTTCCATTTGTAGACTAACATCACCTGGCCTGTATCAATTGCATTAACAAGATAATAAACCACAAAGGATGATATAACAGCTGCTGCAGCCCCGTAGCGGTTTGCCCTTTTCCATAATATTCCTCCCAGAAACATTATACCCATAAATGCTGCAAGAGTTTCAGTGAATAAAAATGCGTGCAGCACATTTTTTACGCTAAGAGCGAAGAGAACAGCAAGCAGCGATAATCCCAATCCTGAAAACCTGCCCATCCACAGCAACTGCCTGTCGCTGGCAGCCGGATTGATATATTTTTTGTAGAAGTTTTGAGTAAACAGGGCACCTGTATTCGTCATAAAATTAGAACACGACGACATGTTTGCAGAAACAATAGCTGCGAGCATCAGACCTATCAGTCCCGGATAGAGAAGTTCCCGGCAGGCATAACCGAAAGCCATTTCCTGGTCGGGCAGGCTGGTATTGTTTTTAACTACCAGGGTTGCTGTAACCAGCCCTGTAAGTGCCCATCCAATGGTAACGAGTCTCTTAACCAGTGAGCCGAACGTCTGACCTATACGGCCAGCCCTTTCAGTGTTTCCTGTGGCACACATAGTAACCATGTGAGGCTGAGCCGTAATACCCACCACACCGTTAAGGGCCAGCATTGCAATAGTAAATGCATCGATGCCGCTATCTGCATTAATAAGATCAAAGAAATTTTCAGGTAACACACTTCTCATTCCCGAAAAACCGCCTATCTCTTTTAATCCAAGAGGAATGAGCATGACAGAAAGAGCAATAATCAGAAAAGATTGGACAAAGTCGGTATATGCAGCAGCTACAATTCCACCTATGAAGCTGTAAAGAAGAAATGCAACAGTCATAAAAAACACAACCATATTTGGGGAGATCAGATTGCCCGAGGCCACCGATATTACTTTTGCTGCACCCTGCAACATCACCCCCATACAGAAAACGAAAAATGTAATCGCAAACACCGAATATACCATACCCATGCCTCTGCCGTAGCGATCCTCAACAATTTCACCCACTGTAGTGCGTTCGCTTCTGCGGTAAAAAGGAGCAATGAGCCAGTAAAAAGGAGTGATAAGCATGTTTTTCCACTGGTACCAGATAGTGGCAAAGCCATGACTGTAAGTAGCACCCGTTTGTGCAACTGGCATTTCGGCATGTGTCCCAACACCGAAGGCCTGTCCAATCATTAGCCACCACTTAAATTTACGCTCGCCACGGAAATAACCATCGCTGCTCTTTATCTTCCTTGAGATCCAGATGCCAAAAGCAGTTATGAATACAAAATAACCGAACAGTACTATGTAGTCAGCCAGACCCATCTGAGGATTTTTATGATTATATCAATTTCATCATGTGAAAGTTTTTTATGATTCCGGGTAGACTCTTTTTCCTGCAACCCATGTTTCCTTAATGGTAACATGGTTTTTTTCGTCCATGGTAAATAATATGATATCAGCTCTTTTTCCTGTTTCGAGTATTCCCCGGTCGGATAACCGGTGCACTCTTGCCACATTCTTTGTTGCCAGGTTTACAGCCTGCTTCAGTGAACAACCCGTAAAATTTATCATTGTCTGAATGCCTTTTTTCAAAGGCATAGAGGCTCCTGCCAGGACGTTCAGAGCAGGGTTGAGTATAAGACCTTCTTCATTCATGATCACTTTGCTACCCATATACTCGTATTCACCCGGAGGCATACCTGCAAGATGTGTCACATCCGATGTAATAATAATGTTGTTCTCACCTTTGACTTTAAAGAACACCGTCAGCTCTTCAGGCCTGAGATGAAATCCGTCGGCGATAACCGATGGAGTAAGTTTGTCGCAGGCAAGTTGTGGCCAGAGAGGATTAACATGCCGGTTGATTGTGTTTGCGCATCCGTTTCCAAGATGCGTCGATAGTGTCGCACCATAATCTACTGCTCGGTAGATTATTTCAGCTGTTGCATTTGTATGACCAATAGATACCAATACACCGCTTTCCGTACATTTCTTTATGAAATCGAGACCGCCTTCCACCTCTGGTGCCACAGTGGTAAGAATTATCTTTCCGCCTGCAGCCTCCTGAAATTCCATAAACTCATCCCATGATGGCTTGCGGATTTCCTTAAAAAGATGACAACCGTAAAATCCTTTTTCTGTCGAAATATAAGGACCTTCAAGATGGAACCCCGGTACTGAACCCCTGAGATAGTCGTCATTATAGACCTGTGAAAGAATTCTGAAATTCCGGATTAGATTCTCCTTGCTTTCAGTTACCAGGGTAGGGATAAACGTTGTTACTCCGTCTTTCCATAATGCTCTTGCAGCGGTTCTCATCCGTTCAACAGTAAAAATCTCATCCTGAAAATTGATCCCGACATATCCATTTGTCTGATTATCAATGAGCCCTGGAGAAATAAAAGGCACATTCTCCTTCTTCTCCTGTGCCGTATGAATTGTGATACTTTTTATGAGACTGTCAGAGATTTCTACTGTTACAAATTCACCTGTTTCATAATGGATTCCTGATATTGTGGTATTCTTTATCATTTTGGTAGGTATTGAGCAAAATAAAAAAGTGGCTAATTGTCAGAATGTAATTAATTTAGAAACTGAATTATAATCGAGAAAAAGATTAAAATCCTCGTGTTTTTTAAGTATGGTTGCTGGCACTTCAGGAGTAACCTTGCATGTAAGTGTGTTGTAAACCGCTTCGGCCTTGACTTTATGAGGTACAGCTGAAATTATTGTCCTGCATTGCATTATCTGCCATACGGTCATCGAAACAGCTTTATCAGGCACCTGATCCAGTGAGTCGAACCAGCCTTCATCAACCTGCTGTTTTTTGCACCTTTCATCGAGATTTACAACAATATATGCTTCTCTGGTTTCAAAGTCGGCAGGAGGATCGTTAAAAGCAATATGACCGTTAACGCCTATTCCTATAAATCCCACATCAACAGGCTTTTCTCTTATCCGGTCGGTAAGAAATTTCGTTAGTTCCCTGATATCTTTTTCGGTTTCAATTGCATAGAAGGCTTTGCACTTTATCTTGCTTATGACTCTTTCGGTAAGGTATTTTCTAAAACTTGCTTTATGAGTTATCGGCAGACCAATGTATTCATCAAGATGGAATATTTCAACCCTGCTCCAATCGATATTCTGTGAAATAAGGTATTCGAGTGTTTCAATCTGTGAGGCGCCTGTGGCGAGTACAATTCGAGCTTCTCCTTTTTCCCTGATGGCATTGTTTATTTTTTCTGCTGCAAGTGAGCCTGCTTTTATACCGAGTTCAGATGGATTTTTATTTATCGAAATAATCATAACAATTTAATGATCAGTTAAATATTAAACATTTGGGTGTAGTGGGGTGATTGCATAAAAATACCTCCGCTTTTCTGGTAATAGTCATCATCGAGGCGGAAGATTCCGTTTCTGGTATTAGCCCATTCTGCATCGGGGTAGGGGTGGTAAGTGCGCATGACCTCCCAGTTTTTGTAGTTCTGGTGTCCATTTGTCTCCACGAGGCCTAAACCGAGTCCCGGGAATGCTTCGAGTCGTGCAGCTACATTTTTATTCCATTCCACGAGGATAGGGTTAACAGTAAGGTCGGCGCAGAAGCATGGCACATTATGCTCGTGTGCAACTTTGATAATTTTGAGTGTCATGCTGAGTGTTTTTGCAATGGCTTTTACTGCTATTGCCCTGTAGCCCATCTTTATTCTCTCGAGTGCATCAGTGTCGGTATGGGCGCTTTCGTCAGCAGCTATTCTAACGGGTATATCCGAAATATCAATCATTGCTTCTTCAGGGAAGGGCTCTTCTACAATTGCTATCTGGTCGAAAGCTCCTATTTTCTTTGCATGGTCAAGGAGTCTGAGCAGTGTCTCCTTCTTTTCATAACGTCCATTGGCATCAAAGTAATAAGGAAGTTTGCCATCTTTTGTATAGGGTGTGCGGGCATCACCTATGGCTTTATGGATAGCAGTAAGACGCTCCATATCTTTTTCAAGCATCTCTTCCTGCGTTCCAGGTTGGCCTATCTTGATTTTCATAAAGAAATAGCCTTGCTCAACTGCCGATTTTATCTCTTCTACAGGAATAGTGTATGCCATCAGAGGTATGCTGGCAAGTTTATCATGGTGAGCTGGAAGTCCCGGTTTGAATTCTTCAGGTACCATCTCATCAAATGTGGTGAAGCCATTTTCAGCTGCATAAAGCAGCCAGGCGGCATTGTCTACACCTACAAGAGAGTTTAGGATAAAAGTTTTTCTCAGATCCTCGCGTCCGGTAACACGACGGCCAAATTCGTACACTTCAGGAATTATTGATTCAAGCAGAGCGACAGGGGTAGTGAATTTCCTGCCTTTTATCAGTTCAAGAGCAAAACGTGTTATGTCGTACATCAATGCGTTACCTTCATCTTCAGGGTGTGTAGCGAATACATTTGCATCACTCCACAACACGCTCTGGCTGCATAGTCCAACCTTTTTAATGCCTGAACTGCTTTCGAGCATGGCTGCTGTCTGCCATATCTCGGTCATGTAACCACCTTTGAATCCAAAAGGTCTTATTAAAGGTTCCCTTTCAAAAGCCGAAGCAGTTGAGACTATTTCGATTACTTTTTTCTTTTTTACCCCGGTACACGATGTTAGGCCTGTAATGCCAAACGTTCCGAGCCCTGCTGCTATAACTCCGGTATTTCTGACAAACTTCCGACGGTTCATTTTTCTGGTGTGATTTTATACTAATTGATATTTTGTAAGGAACGACTTCACTTTTTCAATATCTTTTCTCATTTCTTTCACAAAGAGTTTTCTTTTTTCCTGGTCGGTCATCTCCACATTATACCTTTCAAAAGGAGGATATTCGAGATGTATTGAAACCGGGCCTCCTATGTTATAACTCTTCACTATTCTGAAATATTCATCGAAGTTTACCATTCCCGTGCCTATTGGTACGCTCTCTGGAGCCCATCTTCCCTTCGCATCCTGCGACCATTTGAAATCTTTAATATCGGTACATTTGACCCATGGGGCTATCAGTTTAAGTCCGTTGACCCATGAGCTGCCACCTTCTGCAACGGCATGCCTCACGTCGTACTGGCAGCCGATATATCGGGGATCAAGGTCTTTAAGTAGCTCATAAAGGTCCCACACCGGGCCTCCTATTCTTGTACCGTAGTGGTTCTGATAGGCTCCGTGGATATTATATTTTCGGTTCAGTTCTTCGAGTCTTTTAAAAACGGGTTTATATTTCTGGAGTGTGCCCCATACACCAAGCGAGTCGTCGTAGTTGATATATCCCATCCTGTAATATTTAATTCCCTGTTCTGACGCTATACGCAGGATGTCTTCAGTATATTTTTCGTTTGCATCGGTGATGGCGGTAACAATCATATCTACTCTGAGTCCCATTTTACGTGCAGCGGCCACTGCTGCCGGGAGGTCTGTTTTTACCTTCTCGGGAAGGACATGACCACCCGGGCGCACCGTAAAGTCTATGCCTTCAGCTCCTGCCTCGGCCAGGACTTCTGCAAGGGAATTATAATCAAGCCATTGCAAAGGCTTTGAAAAAACATGTACCGGTCCGAAAGAGACTGGAGGGCTATTGGTTGCAAATAAACCAGATATATTATTCATCGAAACCGTGGCGCCTGCCATTGCAAGTGATGAGATGAAATGACGGCGGCTCATGCCGGTTGATTCTTTCATAGGCTCATTATTTTAGAGTTTCCAGGGTTTTCGGTATTCGTAATGCAGATACTGGTTTGCGGTGTCGTTGTTTGTAAATCTTTCTTTTACGGGATCCCATTCAAGCCTGGCTTTCATCTTAAGTGCTATGTTTGCAAGATGTGCAAATGTTGTGGAACGGTGTCCTTCCTCAAGCGGGCAGAGCGGTGTCTGGCGCGACTTTATGCAATCAAGGAAGTTGCGTACCAGTCCGGCAGTACTGTCGCGGCTGCTTCCATCGGGAAGAGGAACATCCTTTGATTCAAAGGTTTCATCTTCAATCTGTTTGCTCCATGTCTGGAACTGTCCTGGCCTTGCCCCGGTGATTCTGTAACCGCTTTCGCTGGCATAAAGAGTTCCTTTGGTACCCCTCAGCTCAACTTCGCCATAGGGGAAAAGACTTCCGCTGCTTGCCTCATATATGCAGAATATGGCAATAGCGCCTGAAGCAAATTCGAAGGTCACCTCCATTGTGTCGGGAATGTCGCGGTCGTCATTAACAAAATATTTTCCTCCCTGAGCCGTAACAGCTACGGGAGCAGTTTCTCCCATCATCCATCTTATTACATCGAGATAGTGAACTCCCCAGTTACCCATCTGGCTTGAGTAATCGCTCCACCACCTGAATTTGTATGGAGCAATATTATATTGATACGGACGATATGCCCTCGGCCCTAACCACATATCCCAGTTAAAATCCTTTGGTGGGTTTTCAGGTTTATACTTCCCTATGCCGTCAGGAAACATATTATTGATTCTGAATGCTCTGGCAACAGATATCCTGCCAATTTTACCTGCTGTGACCTCTTTTGCCAGTTTCTGGTAAACCATGTTACCTCTTCTGTTCAGCCCTACAGCAACTATCTGTTTGCTGCGAGCCTGAGCCTCAACCATCATCCTTCCTTCCCTTATGGTTATTGTAAGAGGCTTTTCAACATATACATCTTTTCCTGATTCAATAGCATGAATGGTCTGCAGAGCATGCCAGTGGTCGGGTGTGGCAATTACAACTGCGTCAATACTTTTATCCTCGAGAAGTTTTCTGTAATCGCTGTATTTTTTTACTTCGTTTGGAAATGTTTCACCGAGGGCCGGTATCTGACTGCCGAGTTCTTTTATCCATCTTGGTTCCACGCGGCTTCTGTCGCGAAGCATGTAAGGTTCATACACATCGCAGAAGGCTGCAACTTCAACGTCGGGTTGTGCCATAAAAAGCCTGAGGAGTTGAGACCCCCTGTTGCCAAGGCCTATAAAACCCATTCGTATTTTTTCGTTTGCACCGTAGATGCGGTTATAATTTGCTGCGGCAAGCGCATTGCCTCCAAGCGCCAGTGCAGCTGTTGCCATGGTAGTTTTTGCTATAAACTCCCTGCGGCTGCTGAGGATGGAACTATTCTTTTTCATATATCTTTTTTTGAGGTTTTTCCGGGTGAATGTATAAAATTTAAGTTTAATATTGTTCTTGAATTTGCACCAGTTCAGTCTTATTCATTCTGTTCTCAATGATTCTCAGATATTTCAGAGCTTTCCTGAGATTATAATCTTCATAGGCTTTTCGTAACCATTCGGCTGCCAGTTCAAGATTGCCTTTTATTTCTGCTGCAATAGCCATGTTATAACATGCACGTCCTGCAATCTTCGACCCTGGATTGGTAGTTTCAGCTTTCCAGAGTTCTGCTGCTTCGTCCCAGTTGCCGGTACGTGCCTTTCTCATTGCTGTCCTGAATTTCTCAGTTCCCTTAACAAAATATTCCCTTTCAACAGTTATTTCGTATGGCACTATTCGCTCACCATATATATGCCCTGCCCTTAATCCTGTTCTTTTCACAGCCTCTTTCCTGTCGATGAGGGCAGCTGCTGCAATAACGGGAGTCAGACCACTTGCTGAAAAATTGAGGCTGTGCACCAGGGGAAACTCATCAAGAACAAGACGTTCTGCAGGATAATATATCCTCCAGGCAGTCTTTACCAGTGTTTGCATATCTGCACGGTGCTCTGTACCGGTTAAAACACCAAGCAATGATTTCGGATTTCCGCCTTTAACTATCTGATAGTTGATTCTAGTGTCGGTATCAAAAGCTTCGAGCGTAAACAGCAGGTCAACATCGTTTTCCCTGCAGATACGTTCAGCATCCGTCCAATCGAGAGGAGGAGGGAAAGCTCCGGGAAAAGTTACAGCCGGGAACTTCTCTTCTATTCTCACGACTTTTTCAAAACGCTGGTTTTCTGAAAGAACCTCGGTCAGGCCTTTCAGACATTCTTCTGCACCAGCCCTGTCGAGCTCTGCGCCTTCAAGAGTGAGAACCTTGTCAATTGCATCCAGTGCGCGGGAATCTTTAGTGGCTTCACTGCGGTCGACAATGCCTGCACTCTTTACCCCGGGCGGAAGAGTTACCGGTGCAGGCTCAATAACATTGAGGTAAAGCTCCTGAGTCTTGCAGGATAAGACCAGTAAAGCCAGCAGAGGGAAGATGAAAATTCTATTCATTATGAAATACTTGACTATAAATTAGCAATGTAAAATAATCTTACTATTTTGATATAAAATGCCAGTTGTCAAAACTGAAACTAAGATAATAATTTATATGACAGGTTTGTGGAGAAAATTGGCTGAGTATTAGGAATCCCTGTTTTGCTGCAGAAATATTTAAGTTATAAATTAAATAGTTTTTAATTTTGGTCGACACTAAGGCGAAATTCAGAGGTGCCAGAAATAAAGCAGTTCAATGGGACGATTAATTGCAATAGGAGACATACATGGCTGTTACAGGACATTTTATGAACTGGTTAACAAACACATTGGCCTGAAGAAAAGCGACAGGCTTATTTTGCTTGGTGATTATATTGACAGGGGGCCGGCGATAAAAGAGGTTGTAGATTATATAATGGATCTAATTGCAACAGGATTTGATGTTACGCCTCTTATGGGCAATCATGAATGGATGATGGTTGGTTCGTATGATGACCCGGCGATGCTGAGGTTGTGGTACTATAATGAAGGAATGACCACTCTTTCGAGCTTTGGCGTAACAAGTGTGCTTGAAATCAGCAGAAGATATATCGGCTTTTTTAGAAATTTGAAATATTACGAAAAGGTTGGTGATTTTTACTTTGTACACGGGGGTTTTAATGACGATATTGAAGATCCCTTTTCGGATACTGAATCGATGATATGGGAGTCGCGTCTCTCATACAAAAATCCGATATTTGAAGGGAAGAGAATCGTTCACGGACATCGTCCGAAACAACTTGAATATACTAAAAAATTAGTTGAAGAGAATTCGCATGTGTTACCAATTGACACGGGATGTGTTTACGGAAGGGAGATGAATTATGGTTATCTTACTGCTCTGGATGTGAATTCAATGAAACTTATTTCAATTGAAAATATTGATTGGGAATAGTATTTCCACCAGGATGACTTTATTCTCAGGTAGTTATAATCGCAAGAGCATATTTTTAAAATTATAAGCATGAATTTTAAAATCGAAAGATTACTTTTAAACTTTGAAATATTAGAGGTTAAGTTCTAAAAAGAGATTTCATGAAAAGGCTTGTTTTTATTGTTTTTTCAGTGATTTTTACAGAATCATTTTTATTCCCTCAGCAACCTGTATTTACCAGGCAGGATACTTTGAGGGGCTCAATAACCCCTGAAAGGGAATGGTGGGATCTGGTTTATTACCATCTGAATATTAACGTAAATCCTGCCGACAGCACAATTTCTGGCACAAACACTGTGGTATACAGGGTGCTTAAGAGTCATACAGTGATGCAGATAGACCTTCAGCCTCCCTTAAGGCTCATTTCAGCCACACAAGACGGCCGGAGGCTTAAAATAGAGCAGGAGGGAAATGCTCACTTTATTCATCTTGAGAAGAAGCAGGAAGCCGGACAGATTAATTCCATAGTGCTTGAGTACGGTGGCAGGCCAAGAATTGCCCCCAACCCGCCTTGGCAGGGTGGTATTACCTGGAAATATGACAGAAGGGGTAATCCCTTCATAGCCTCTTCATGCCAGGGCGACGGCGCCAGCCTGTGGTGGCCATGCAAAGATCATATGTACGATGAGCCAGATAGTATGCTCATAAGCGTTACTGTTCCTGCAAACCTTGTGGATGTTTCAAACGGCCGGCTGAGGAGTGTTACAGAAAACAAAAAGAACAGGACAAAAACATGGAACTGGTTCGTTTCAAACCCGATAAATAATTATGGTGTGAATATAAATATCGGTGATTACGTGCACTTTTCGGAAAAATTCAATGGAGAAAAAGGAGTGCTCGATTGTGATTACTGGGTTCTGAGAGATAACCTGGAGAAGGCAAAGGAGCATTTCAAACAGGTACAACTAATGCTTAAAGCTTTTGAGTACTGGTTCGGCCCATATCC
The DNA here is from genome assembly GCA_029552825.1 of Bacteroidota bacterium. Classification (GTDB taxonomy): domain Bacteria; phylum Bacteroidota; class Bacteroidia; order Bacteroidales; family VadinHA17; genus LD21. The sequence continues at coordinate 4,120 of JAKPDL010000167.1, read as the reverse complement.
TTTCTACGAAGATGGTTATAAACTGGTTGAGGCGCCATACCTGGGCATGGAGCATCAGAGCTCAGTTACTTACGGAAACGGATACCAGAATGGATACCTGGGGCGAGATATGAGTGGCACCGGGTGGGGCGACTCATGGGATTTTATAATTGTGCACGAATCGGGTCATGAATGGTTTGCAAACAGCATCACCTACAAAGATATTGCTGACATGTGGGTTCATGAAAGCTTTATAAATTATTCCGAAAGCCTCTTTGTGGAGTATTACCACGGTAAAGAAGCCGGAGCTGAATATGTCAGAGGCACGAGAAGAAGCATACGTAACGACAGGCCTATTGTTGGAATTTATAATGTCAACTACGAAGGTTCAGGCGATATGTACTCTAAAGGTGGCAATATGCTCCATACTTTGAGGCAGGTCATCGGCGACGATGATAAATGGAGGGAGATACTCAGAGGGCTGAACAGTGAGTTCTGGCACCAGACTGTCGATGGTTCACAGATAGAAGAATATATCAGCAAAAAAGCCGGAATGAATCTGAAACCTTTTTTTGACCAGTATCTGAGGGACGTCAGAATTCCGGTTTTTGAGTATTATGTAAAAGATAAAAGTCTGACATTCAGATGGAACAACTGTGTTCAGGGTTTTAATATGCCTTTGAAAATATATGTAAATAAGAAGCCTTTGATTATCAATCCTTCAGCACGATGGACAACCATAACACTTGAAGAGCCAGCTTCTGAAATAAAAGTTGACAGGGACTATTATGTAGCAGTACTTGATATGATGGGCAATTGATTTATGATTTGAGGAATCAGGCAAGTCGTTTTACATAAATGTATTTATCATCACCCCTATCATAATAATCTTTTATAATCGCTTCGGGGATATATCCTGATTTGCTGTAAAAGGCTCTGGTGGGAGCATACAGCTCACGTCCGGATGTCTCTGCTACAATCATTGTACCACCCATTTTCTTTACCTGTGAATGGGTCTCCTCAAGAAGCCTGCTGCCGATTCCTTTCCCCATGAAGTTTTTATGGGTTACAATCCAGAAAAGCAGAAATGTGGATTTTGTCACAGGGTCGGGTCCGTAACATGTATATCCCACTGTTTCGCCTTCTGACTCTGCAAAAACAAAATAGTAGCCCGATTCTTCTCCTTTTTGCAGTCGTTCCTTAATTAATTCGACAGCAACTTCTGTTTCAAAATCATGGAAAAAACCTGTAGAGCTCACAATTTCTTCAATGCGCTTTACATCATCTTTTTCCGGTATGGTTCGAAATGTGAGATTCATTACTAAATGATTAACCCTCAAAAATATGAATATATTTTGATGGTGGAAAGAAGATTTATAAAAATAAAAAATTTATTTTTTTAAGTAAAATGTTTAAAATATAAAATTAATCAATATATTTGCTTGAAAAATTTTATTAAAAGAATTTAATAAGTATAAATCATTAAACGTATTTTCTATGTGTGGTATAATAGGAGTGTTTGACTTGAAGCAAAGCCCTGAAGAGCTCAGGCCTCAGGTGCTTACAATGGCAAAGAAGATAAGGCACAGGGGACCCGACTGGTCGGGTATCTACAGCAGTGACAGGGTTATTCTTGCCCATGAAAGGCTTGCCATAGTAGACCCTATTTCAGGTGCCCAGCCCATAAAGAGCAGCGATGGAAAACTAGTCCTTGCAATTAATGGCGAGATATACAATCATAACGAATTAAGAAAAAACCTGAAACAGGATTACAATTTCTTAACCAGGTCTGATTGTGAGGTGATTCTTGCCCTCTACCGTGAAAAAGGTGTCAATTTTCTTAATGAGCTTAACGGGATCTTTGCGTTTGCATTATACGACAGTGAAAAAGATGTCTATTTTATTGCCCGGGATCATATTGGAATAGTTCCATTATACAAAGGATGGGACAGGTCAGGGAATTTTTACGTTGCTTCAGAACTCAAAGCCCTTGAAGGAGTATGTAATAAAATTGAAATTTTTCAGCCGGGTCATTATTACCTGAGCAGTGAAGGAGTAGAAAAGAGGTGGTATAATCCGGAATGGAAATCGTATGAAGCGGTGAAGAACAACACATCTGATCTTCATCGTCTGAGGAAGGCTCTCGAAGATGCTGTACACCGTCAGCTGATGTCGGACGTTCCCTATGGCGTTCTGCTTTCGGGAGGGCTCGATTCTTCGGTAATTTCTGCTCTTGCAAGAAAGTTTGCAGCAATGAGGGTCGAGACTCAGGATCTTCAGGAAGCGTGGTGGCCAAGGCTCCATTCCTTTTCGGTCGGTCTCAAGGGTTCGCCCGACCTTGATGCAGCTAGAAAAGTGGCAGAACATATCGGGACTGTCCATCATGAAGTGATATTTACAATACAGGAAGGTCTGGATGCGATTTCGGATGTGATTTATCATATTGAAACATACGATGTTACAACTGTCAGGGCCTCCACTCCAATGTATCTCCTTGCCCGCGCCATAAAATCAATGGGTGTGAAAATGGTTCTGACAGGTGAGGGTGCCGACGAAGTTTTCGGGGGCTATCTTTATTTTCATAAAGCGCCCGACGCCAGAGCATTTCATGAAGAGACAGTAAGGAAAATATTTAAACTTCATCTTTATGATTGCCTGAGGGCAAATAAATCACTCGCTGCGTGGGGTGTTGAGGGACGTGTTCCGTTTCTCGACAGGGAATTTCTCGAGGTGGCGATGACGCTTAATCCTGAAGACAAAATGGTGAAAAACGGGCGGCTTGAGAAGTGGATTTTAAGGAAAACCTTTGAGGATGTTCTGCCTGAGAGTGTTGTATGGCGTCAGAAAGAGCAGTTTTCTGATGGTGTAGGATACAACTGGATTGACACTCTTAAGGAGATAGCCAACCGGAAAGTAACGGATGCACAGATGCGGTCTGCTGCAGAAAGATTTCCTGTTAATCCTCCGCTTACAAAGGAGGAGTATCTTTACAGGTCTATTTTCAGTCAACATTTTCCTTCAGATTATGCTGCTGCAACAGTTCCGTCAGTACCTTCGGTTGCCTGCAGCACACCCGAAGCCCTTGCATGGGATGCATCATTCCGCAACCTTAATGAACCTTCAGGCAGGGCTGTGAAAACAGTACATCAAAGGGGTTTTGAATAGGAAACATAATACGTTAAACAGGAACAAAAAAGAGGCTTACTGCAGGCCTCTTTTTTGTTTATAGTTTGAATAAATAAGAAAAAGTTTATGACTTTAATTATTTCTTGTCATAAACCCTCTTCATAGTAACCTCTCCATTCGGTGTCTGCGTGGTAGTGGTGATTGTAAGCTGGGTGGGAGTTGTCAGTGTCCATACCTCCTTCGTTGTCATTGTCATTTCGTTGAAGGAACGAGTTGTAACGATGGTAAGTGTCTTACCGTCAGCCGACCATGTTGCCACTGATTTGCTTTCACCTCTGCCACCCATGCCGGCATTTACGCTCTCTTTACCGTCGAGGTTGTATTTCATGGTGGTGGTTACTGTCTGTCCATCCTGGGTAGTTCTTGTCCTTTCGACAGTAAGCGTGTTAGCGTCCTGTTTAGCAACAAAATCGCCGCCACCAAAACCACCTCTCTGTCCACCTCCCTGTCCACCAGGAGGTTGATCACTCTTTGAAGCATTGAATACCCAGTTGCCCGAGAAATTTGCTTTTGCCTGTGCATTTACTGCTGAAGGCATTATGAATGCCGCAATAACTGCAACTGCCAGAATACCGATTACCTTGTTTTTCATAATCTTTTTGTTTTGGTTGTTAATTTATAAATAGACAATTAACCAAAGTTATTTATTCCCATTATACAATGTTCCGTATTAACAAATTTTAATATTTTGTTCTGGTTGTATTTATGTACTCACCCCCCTGGGAGGTGGGACCCCCCACCCCCCCCTGGGAGGGGGGCACCCCCCACCCCCCTGGCAGGAGGGCTTAAATGTAATTCAATGGTAATTCAATTGTAATTCAATAGTAATTCGATAGTTCCCGATACGCTTCGCTATTGGGATCTTCGTAGAATTTATCCCGCAAAGCGGGACTTCGAAATACATGCATTTCGGTTGTTCATGTGAAACTGACCCCCTTTGTATTTCCCCCCACGG
>JAKPDL010000166.1 GCA_029552825.1 Bacteroidota bacterium | reverse complement strand
TGTAGCTCTTGTGAAAAATCTTTTGTAATTTTATTCGTTTTTCTTGCCATGGCTGATAAAATTTTTAAAGTTTATCACTATTATAATTATTTTTTTCAGCCGTGGCTTTTTTAATTTTACAGAAACAATGTTACATAATCTTTTTATTTATACTTTTCAGATAAATAATAAGAATTATTATTCTAGATACTTATGCAAAGAAATGGTGTGAAACAAAGCAAATTCGGGTTGTGGAGAACTTTTTTTCCAGCGCCTGGTTTAAGAATGCTGATATTTATTTTCGCTGTGATGTTACCCTTCGAGGTATCATCTTCAATTAAGCATGAAGATCAGCAACTGATTAGTGTCACCGGTACGGTAACAGACCAGCAGGGGCAGCCTCTTGCTGGAGTTACCGTTATGGTAAAAGGAACCTCAAAAGGAGCCTTAACTGACATGTCAGGCAAATATTCACTTTCGAACATTAACAGAGATGATGTACTCACCTTCAGTTTCATTGGTTTTGAAACGCAGGAAGTACCGGTAAATGGCAGGTCAGTGATTAATGTAACAATGGCAGAGACTACTCTTGCTCTGACTGAGGTAGTTGTAGTTGGTTACGGTACTCAGAAAAAAGAGACAGTTGTAGGAGCTGTAACCCAGATGTCGAGTGATGAGTTGAAGCGTACGGGAAGCGCCCCTGATCTAAGGCAGGCAATAACAGGACAGTTGCCGGGTGTTGTTGCCCTTACTGTTTCGGGTGAACCTGGAGGTATATTAACAGGACAGAGTGCCACAAATATATTTATTCGTGGCCAAAACACCTGGAACGGAGGTCAACCTTTGGTTCTTGTTGATGGAGTGGAAAGAAATATGAACAATGTTGACCCGAACGAGGTTGCAAGTATTTCGGTTTTAAAGGATGCCTCTGCTACAGCAGTGTTTGGAGTCAAGGGAGCTAATGGCGTAATTCTGATAACGACCAAAAGAGGAGAGAAAGGGAGAACAGTCCTGAATTTCAATTACACATCAACAGGTACTATGCTGTCGAAACAGCCAAAAAAGCTTGATTCCTATGCTGCCATGATGGCAAAAAACGAAATCATCGAAAGGGAAGTTGTTCTTAATGAACCTTCATGGAACGCATATGTGCCCTATGACATCGTTTTGAGATATAAAAAACCTCAGACCCCTGAATATGCTTATATATACCCGAATGTTGACTGGGAAAAGGAAATGTTCAAGACTATGGGCTTATCTCACAGAGCCACACTGAGTGCCAGGGGAGGAAGCGATGCAGTACAGTATTTCGGATCATTTGCATTTCTCCATGAAGGAGATATGTTTAAAAGATATGACAATGGAAAAGGATATTACCCGAACTACAACTTTGACAGGTTCAATTTCAGGAGCAATATTGACATTAAGTTGACCAGAACAACGAAATTTTCACTGAACCTGGCAGGTTATTACAGTGTTAAAAATACAAACTATAACAATGAAGGCTCCACCAGCCGTGCTGATGCATGGATGTGGAGGGCCACCTATGGTCTTGCCCCCAACCTTTTCCTGCCCATGTATGCCGACAACAGATGGGGCTGCTATGCTGAAGGGGGAAATAATACTGCAAATCCAATTGCAGTTGTTTATAACATAGGTATTAGACAAACAAGAACCACACAGTTGAACTCTGATTTCAGCCTTACCCAGAATCTTGATTTTATTACCGAAGGTTTGAATTTAAAGGCATCTCTGTTTTACGATAACAATATAAGATCTGAGGGAGGAATTTACGATATAACCAACCACGTGCGTCCAAATGAAGCAGTTACAAATGTCCCATATACACAGATATACCCAATGCTATATACCGGACCTGATCAGGACCCCAGCGAGTATACAAAATATCTTCCTGTTAGTGATGAAGAGTATGACTGGGTAATTCGTCCATGGACGATACGTGAGGAAACCGTCGGTTCAGGGCAGAACTGGACACCTGGTATTCCTGTGGACAGAAGGCTTATGTACCAGATCCAGTTAAATTATGCCCGTAAGTTCGGGATGCATAATGTTACTGCAATGGGACTGTTTAAAAGGGAGCAGTTCGCCAGCGGCAGTATGTTCCCTAATTACAGAGAAGACTGGGTTTTCAGAGCTACATATGATTACAGGTCTAAATATCTGTTTGAAGCTAATGGAGCATATAACGGTTCAGAACAATTCGGACCTGGATACCGCTTCGATTTCTTCCCTTCAATTGCTGTTGGATGGGTTATTTCAAATGAACCTTTCTTTAAAATACCCCAGATTAACAATTTAAAAATAAGATTCAGTAGAGGGAAAATAGGTGATGACAATGTAAGTGGCAGCAGATGGCTTTATAGTTCACAGTATGCTTACGGAGGCAGAGCAGGTCTGAGTGAACTGACCAATGGATTAAGTCCATATTATATGTATCGGCAGACAGTTGTCGGAAACCCAGATGTAAGATGGGAAACAGCAATTAAAAATAACCTGGGAATTGAATTAGGTTTATTCAAGAATATGTTTACAATAAATACAGAGGTCTTCAATGAGGATAGAAAAGATATCTTTTTATCGGGTTCACAGAGAAATATCCCTGCATTTTTCGGAACACAACCACCAAGTGCCAATCTCGGAAGAGTAAAATCAAAAGGGTTTGAAGATGAACTGGGATATAATTAACAGTTTTCCCGCCAGCTTAATATATGGGCAAATCTTGCAATATCCCACAATGAGAACAAAATCATTAACCGTGAAGACCTTCCATTGGACTTCAAATATCTCCAGCAGGCAGGATATCCAATAGGTCAGTTCCGTTTATTGAAGAGAACAGAATTTTACGATAACTGGGACGAGGTTTATGCCAGCGTACCAACAGAAACCAATGACCTTCAGAAACTTCCAGGGTATTACGACCTGCTCGATTTTAATGCTGACGGCATAATAAAAAGCAATGAAGACACACCACCGATTGGCTATTCTGAAATTCCACAAAATACTGTCAATTTTACTTTTGGAGCAGATTATAAGGGATTCAGCTTAATGGTTCAGTTCTATGGAGTAAACAATGTCAACAGATATATTCCATTTAATAATTTCTTGAACGACACGGATGTTCTCTTCAGCCATGTGGCCGACTACTGGTCGAAAGACAATCCCGATGCAACATCTTTCCTTCCAAGATGGAAAACACAGGCTGAAAATATCGGAGACTATTATCTGTATGATGCATCTTATTTGAGACTTAAAATAGTTGAATTGTCATATACAATGAATGACCTTGCATGGGTTAAAAGGGCAGGCTTCAAAGATATGAGGATATTTCTGAACGGTAATAATCTGTTTTTCTGGTCAAAACTTCCAGATGACCGTGAACAGACTTATTCAGGAGGGAGTGCCACTGAAGGAGCCTATCCTACAGTTAAGAGAATTAACCTTGGAATTGAAATGACATTTTAAATAATTACGACTATGAAAAGTAAAAGTTACATTTCACATATATTGCTTCTCATTTTGCTGGTGTTTTTTACTTCATGTGAGAAGTACCTTGACAAAGCTCCCGCGTCGGACATTTCGGAGAAGGACGTATTCGGTAATTTTACAAGTTTTCAGGGCTTTGTTGAACAAATGTACAACTGTATTGTAGACCCCGATAAAGCAGGAGCATGGAATAAATATCTATTTGCTGACGAGACGCTAAACAATTATCCTTACAATTTTGATAACGGCAACTACTGGGGAAGTGAGACTTATTTTTACGGAGCATCAAGCGTAAATGTAGCAAGCAATACTTCGAGGGACAGAAGAATATGGGAATATGCATGGTATGGGATAAGGGTTGCTAACATGGTTCTTGAGAAGCTGGAAGAACCCGGTCTTTTTGAAGGAACCGAGGAAGAAAGGAACCTGCTTAAAGGACAGGCATTGTTTTTCAGAGGATGGTTTTATTTCGAAATTTGCCGTTTCTGGGGAGGCATGCCTTATGTTACCAGAGTACTTAGCCCCACTGAAGATATGACAGGAGAAGAATTCAGGAGGCTTAACTTTCAACAAACTGCACTAAAGATGGCTGAGGATTTCAGAGCTGCAGCTGATCTGCTTCCTGCTCACTGGGATCTGACTGTTACGGGCCAGAAAACTCTCGGACACAACCGGGACAGAATAAATAAATTTCACGCCCTTGGTTATCTGGGTAAAGCACTCCTATATGGAGCCAGCCCCATGATGAACGAAGAGGCAACTGGTAGCAACACGTATAATGAAACGATGTGTGCACAGGCAGCTGACGCTTTCGGGGAATTGCTTACGCTTGCAAATTCAACAGGTTTATACAAACTTCAACCATGGTCAAGCTATATGGATATATTCTACAAATTAAACAACCTGAGACCAGGTGGAGTTGAGGTTATAATGTCACCTACAATATATGACAGAACGAGAGTCAGATGGTCAACCATCGGAGCAACAGTTCCTTCGTCGTTTGGATTGAACAGCGGAAGCAATGCAGATGTTCCCACACATAACATTACCAAGAATTTTGCAATGGCCAATGGTTTGCCTATTACTGACCCGGCTTCAGGTTATAATGAACTAGATCCATGGACAAACAGGGAGCCACGGTTCTACAAATTTATTGCCATCGATGGAGAGAAATGGTGGTCGGCTTCCGGTCCTGACATGTATGCCCAGCTCTATAACGGAGGACGCCACCGTTCAGGAATAAATCCACCAAGCGTAACCGGCTATTATCAGAAGAAATTTAATGGCTTAAGTCCGACTTTTTCAACTTCAATAGCAAACCAGTTAATGGCATATGTCCCTTATCTGAGAATGGCAGATATATACCTGATGTATGCTGAAGCCGTTTTGTTCAGCCCCGGAGGCACACCACAAAGCACATCGAGTAATTTCTCAATGACCGCCGTAGAGGCAGTAAACGCTGTAAGGAACAGGGCACAACTCCCAAATCTTGACCCGAAATATACAGCAAACAGGGATGTTTTCTTTGAAGAAATTGTCCGTGAAAGAGCTGTTGAATTTATGTTTGAGGGACAGCGGTTCTGTGACCTCAGGCGCTGGAACAGAAACTACGACCCAAGATACCTTGATAAAACCGCAATAGATTTTGACAGAGGACCCGGCGGAAAACCAATAAATATCAAAGAAAGATTGGTTGTAAAAAGAGTTGCTACAAAAAAACATAATTGGCTGCCTATACAGACTAAGTTCACAAAAATGTATGAAGGTTTTCCCCAGAACCCGGGATGGTAAAACTGATAAAATATTAAAAATCACTGGAACATGGAAAAAAGAATAATAATTTTCATAACCTTTCTGAGCATAATATTTATATGTTTTCCCGTTAATTCCTACGGACAACAGAGCAAAATGCTTACTATTGAAGCAGTTGTTACCGACCAGGAAGGTAATCCGATTAAAGATGTTGAAATTTTTAGTGGGAAGTACTATGCCAGAACCGACCCCCAAGGAAAGTTTGTTATTTCAGCTGATCCCGATTCAAAGATTATTTTGGAGGCAAAGGGATTCGAAAATATCAGCTTTACAGTAGATGAAGTCAGGGGGATGAAAACAATAGCCCTGAAAAGAATCAGTTTCCTGTATGAAAAAGATGCCAAGATAAATCTTGCATTCCGGGAAACATATCATGGTGATTTAATAGGGGCTGCGAGCACTATTAAAACCGATGAAGTCATATCTTATGATCATATGATTTATGCTGACGAAGTACTCAGCGGAAGAACCCTTGGCATGCTTGGAAGTAATAACATAAGAGGTGTGGGTATTGGGATCAATGCTGCTAGTTTGACAGGTTCGGGACTGGCAACCGGTAATGCCTTGTTTGTCGTTGACGGACTTCCTCGCAGACTCGAAGGATTGAGGCTATCTGAGATCGAAAGTATAACAGTTCTTAAAGATGTTAATTCAGCTGTTTTGTATGGCAGTGCCGCTGTTAATGGAGTTATAATGATTAAAACCAAACGTGGTGAGGCTTTTAAAGATAAAGCTGATATAACATTTAACCAGGGAATCTCGTTCCCTAGAGCTCTGCCGAAATATCTTAACTCAGCAGATTATATGACCTACTTCAACCAGGCAAGGATAAATGACGACCAGAGTCCCCAGTTCACACCTGATGTCATTGAAAAATACGCAACAGGAAATAAATATCGCTATCCTGATGTTGATTATTATTCAAGTGAATATCTTAAAGGTTTTAAAGGCTATTACGATCTGACTGGCGAATTTTCAGGAGGTAATGATATTGCGAAGTACTATTCTAATTTTGCGTGGTATTCTGCCGGAAGCATTATTAATTTTGGTGAAGCAAAAAACGCAAGAAACAACATTTTCAGTGTACGTGGTAATGTTGACCTGAAAATAAACAACTGGATTAAAACAGCTATAGATGGATCAGCTGTTTTTGGAAACAATAAAAGCCAGATGGGTGATTTCTGGTCGGCTGCTGCAAATAACAGGCCGTATGAATTCACTCCGCTTATACCCATCGATCTCATAGATCCGAATAACCCACTTCTTAAAGCAAGAAAGAATGATATTGATGGGAAATATCTCCTGGGAGGAAATGTTACCTATCAGTCAAATGCAATAGCCGATTGTTATTCCGGCGGAGTTAATGAAAATATTCAGAGGCGTCTGGCTTTTAACAATAGAATCGATTTTGACCTCGGGAAAATTACTCAGGGTCTTTCATTTCATACCAATTTCAGTTTTGACTTCTTTACTTCCTACGATCAGGCAATAGTTAACCAGTATTCTGTTTACGAACCAATCTGGGATGCTGTTAACGATTCAATAATAAACCTAAAACAGTATGGGGTAGATGCAAGGCCAGGCACTCAGCAAGTAGCAAATATTACCTTTTACAGAAGGTTTGGTTTCTACGGATTATTTAGTTATGACAGAACTTTCGGGGATGTCCATCACATTACAGGTTCTCTGCTCGGTTACGGAAGCACACTGAAACAGCAGGGTGATTTCCAGCCTGTTAAACAGGCCCATCTGGGTATGCAATTAGGCTACATTTTCAACAAAAAATATATGGTGGATTTCAGTGGTGCACTTGTGAATTCAGTGAAGCTGGCAAAAGGAAACAGGATCGGTTTCTCTCCCACAATAGGCATTGCCTGGATGCTGAGCAAGGAGAATTTTCTATCATCAGTCAGCAATATAGATTTTCTCAAACTTAGATTCTCAGCGGGTATACTTAACTCGGATCTCCCGATTGGAGGCTTTTTCTATTATGATAACAGATATACCACTTCTGGCAGTTACTCATGGAATGAAGGACAAAGAAGCCGAAGCGGAGTCATGTCAAGCTGGGCCGACAATCCTGAACTTGGATATTCAAAACGCAAATCTCTGAATGCAGGGCTTGAAGGTATGTTTTTCAAAAAAATGCTGGGCTTTGAGGTTAATGTGTTCTACGAAAACTATACCGATCAGGTTACTAAACCATCAAGCATTTTCCCGAGTTATTATACAGATTTTATACCATACAGGAACTTTAATGCCGATATGTATAAAGGAGTTGAGGCAGAATTGAACTTTAATAAATCTTTCGGCGATTGGAATTTCTCTATCGGAACAAGAACGCTATATGTAACATCGGAGAGAACAAAAGTTGATGAAATCTATGCCAACGACTATCAGTATCGTAAGGGGAAACCCGTTGATGCGACATTTGGGCTGGAAGCTCTGGGACTCTTCCAGAGCCAGGAAGAAATTGATAACAGTCCTTTCCAGACATTCGGAACAGTTAAACCCGGTGATATTAAGTATAAGGATCAGAACGGAGATGGTGTTGTAGATGCAAATGATGAGGTTTATATCCGGCGCTGGCAGGCTCCTCTGTCAGGGGGTGTGGATTTAATTATTTCATACAAAAGCCTTACACTTTTTGTTCTTGGCGAAGGACGCAGTGGTGCTGAAGCATTCAAGGAAGGTAATTACTACTGGGTTGATGGAAATAAAAAATATTCCGAAGTGGTTTTAGGAGCCTGGACCCCTTCAAATGCTGCAACGGCAACCTATCCTCGTCTGAGTTCAGTAACAAACAATAATAACCACCGTCGTTCAACATACTGGTTATACAATAACGATTATTTCCAGATCAGTAAAGTGCAATTGACATGGTCGGCGCCTGAATCTGTAGCAAAATTCCTTTTTATGAAAAAACTGGATCTGTTTGTAAATGCCTCAGACATTTACCAGTTTGCGAAGAACCGGAAAATCAGAGATCTCAGTGTAGGAGCTGAGCCTTATTACCGGACCTTTTCTGCAGGTTTAAAGGCTGTTTTTTAATCAAATTTAAATTATTAGACTATGAAAATATATAAATCAATCTTTCTGCTTCTTCTGGCAATGTTTGTGGTTTCAGCCTGTGAAGAGCTTCTGGAACCAAATAATGATAATCACAGCACCATTGACAGAGTTTACAGAGAACCTTCATTTGCTGAAGGGCTTTTGATAAGGGCATATACTTACATACCCACCAATGATTACCGCTGGGATGAAGTAGCAACAGATGATGCTGTTACAAACGATAAGTTGAATACCTTCAGAAGGATGGCTACAGGCGAATGGTCAGCATCATATAATCCACAAAACCTATGGGATAATTGCTACAGAGCTATAATATATATTAATCAGTTTCTTGATGTTGTTGAAGAGATACCATGGAAACCAAGTATCCCTGAGCAACATAATCTTTTTATAAGAAGGCTTAAAGGGGAATCATATGCATTGAGAGGCATGTTCAAATATTACCTCCTGCGCAACCACGGAGGTTTTGGAACCAACGGACAGCTTCTCGGGACACCTTTAATTGAGAAATTTCCGGAGACACAACAGGATTTCAGTACCCCCAGAGCACAGTTTAATGATTGTGTTAACAGCGCTTATGCTGATTTTGATCAGGCAATTAATCTGCTACCCATGGATTATGGCAATGTGCCTAATCTGGCATCGGTACCTGCAGGTTTTCCGGAAGTAACAGATGTTAATAATTACAATGCTGTTATGGGTGATTTCTCAAGGCAGAGGATCAGCGGACGTGTTGCAAGAGCTTTACGGGCACGCCTTGCTCTTCTTGCAGCAAGCCCTGCGTTCAACCCGTCTAACGATCTCTCCTTATGGGAAAATGCGGCCAATTATGCAGCTGAACTTATTAATAATATCGGAGGAATTTCAGGACTTGATCCCAATGGTCATAAATTTTATCTTGCTGCACAGGTTAATGACGCAAATCTTTCAAGCGGTGATTATAAAGACTTAAAAGAAAATATTTGGCGAAGGCCTATTTATTCCGATGCTGCTCGGGAACAGGCTAATTTCCCGCCTTCCCTTTACGGAAACGGAAGAATAAATCCGAGTCAGAACCTTGTTGATGCCTTCCCTATGGCCAACGGATATCCGATCGACCACCCATCCTCAGGATTTAACCCGGCAAGCCCTTATTCCGGAAGAGACCCGCGCCTGTCACTCTATATTATTACCAGTGGCAGTACCTACAAAGGTCAGATCATCAATACAGGCGTCGGCGGTGGTGATAATGCCGTAGATGCTATACCCACCTCAACCAGAACAGGATATTATTTGAAAAAACTACTGAGGGAAGAAGTAAATGCTAACCCGGCCAGCATCTCTAACCAGCAACATTATATTACACATGTCAGGTATACTGAAATTTTCCTCATATTTGCCGAAGCAGCCAATGAGGCATGGGGACCTGATGGCACAGGACCTGTGGCAACATACTCCTCACGACAGGTAATTAGAGCTATCAGAAACCGCGCAGGAATACCTATGCCCGATGATTATCTTGCTTCAATAACCACTAAGGAAGATATGCGAAAACTTATCCGTAACGAGAGAAGACTAGAACTCTGTTTCGAAAGTTTCCGCTTCTGGGATCTGAGAAGATGGAAAGAAGACTTGACAGTCCCGGTAAGGGGCGTTCGTATCGACGGTACAAACTTTAATTACTTTACAGTTGAAGAACGCGCTTATGATAACAGCTACATGCACTATGGGCCTGTACCCTATTCCGAGGTTATTAAATACAATCTTATTCAAAATAACGGTTGGAAATAACATTATTAAGACTAGTATTATGAAAAAACTGATTTTGTTACTTTTAATTCTGGTAGGTTTAGTTTCATGTGAAAACTTCGAGATAAATCATCCTGATTTCGATTATGTTTCAGGATATTTCCCCTACCAGTATCCGGTGCGAACCCTGGTTTTAGGCGATTACATTTATGACAACTCAAATGATAATGCTCACCGGTTTGTTATTTCCGTTGCAATAGGTGGCCTGTATAATAACACTAAGGACCGTGTATTTACCTTTCAGGTTGATGAAAGCTTATGCAATAATGTTTTGTTTGCATCAACAGGGGATACTATAAAGGCTTTGCCCTCAAATTATTATACTTTAAGTTCGCCTGATAAAATAATTGTTCCCAAAGGTAAATTCAATGGAGGAGTTACAGTACAGCTAACAGACGCCTTTTTCAACGACCCCTCAACAATCAGGAACAAATATGTTGTACCATTGCGTCTTGTTTCATCCAATGATGTTGACACAATACTTGTCGGACGAACATCTTTACCCAACGCTGATCCCAGAATTGCCTCTCAGTGGGATGTGGTCCCCAAAAACTTTACAATGTTTGCAATAAAATATATAAATGAATATCATGGAACATACTTCTTTTACGGATCAAGCACGGTAAAAGATGCTTCAAATAATGTACTGGAAACAACAACCTATAGTGCAAATTATATTGAACAGAATCCAACGGTGAAATTAGTTACAACCGGCAGATATCAGGTCTCACTTACAACTTATCTCCGTTCATCCATAATGACCGATAATATTACCATGCTCCTGACATTCAATGGGAACAACTGTACAATTACCGGAGCACCGGGTTCAACATTAACCATTTCAGGTACAGGTGAATTCCGTTCTCAAGCTTATGAATGGGGGAATAAAAAACGGGATGGAATTGTTCTAAATCTTACAGTAACAGATGGTGTAAACACTTACAATTCTAATGATGTATTGGTTATTAGAGACAGAGGAGTGGTTATGGAAGTATATGAACCCCGAGTTTATTAGTAATCTGCCATGAATTAAAGTAATGTGGTTTTTATAGATAAAAAATTTAAAAAATAAACCCACCTGTTTACCCCATCTGCTGTTCAGTTATGGGGTAAATAGTTAATATTTCTTGGATAATAATATTCATATAAAAAACTGTTTTCTATTTTGTTTTGATGTTTAAACTATTAACTATGAAAACTATAACAATCACAAGAATCACATTTTTATCATTATCTCTGGTACTATTTTTTCTTTTTTTACCGGCCTTTAAAAGTACGCAGTCTGAAAGTGTACAGGAGCCACCCAAACTGCAGAATCCAATAACTGTTGATTATATTAAGAAGAATCTAAAAAAATCAACTCCAAGGTTAGTTCTTACTCCTGCCATTGAAAAGAATCTCAGAAACAGATTGAAAACCGATCCCGTAGTTCAGAATTATTACAGGGCGATGAAGATAGAAGCAAGTGAGATAATCAAACGACCCGAACTGGAAAGAGTTGTTGTTGGACGTCGCCTTCTCAGTACATCAAGAGAGATGCTTCGCAGAATGACTATCCTTGGCATGATTTACAGAATTGACGGCGACAGGGAAGCATTAAACAAAATTGACCGTGAATTAAAGGCAGTTTGCGGGTTTCAGGACTGGAATCCTTCACATTTCCTTGATGTTGCAGAGATGTCTCTTGCAGTGGCAATTGCCATTGACTGGACCGGTCATGCCCTTCCGGCTAAGACAGTTGAAATGGCTAAAAATGCACTGATAGAAAAAGGACTGATACCAAGCGAAACAAAAATGAATTTTAACTCAACCAATAACTGGAACCAGGTGTGCAATGGGGGAATGATTGCGGCATCAATTGCAATTGCAGAAAAAGATCCTGAGCTAGCTGCAAAGACAATCAAAAAGTCACTTGACGGTATGCCAAACGCTCTGAAGCAATATATCCCCGATGGGGTATATCCAGAAGGTGCCACTTACTGGGATTATGGTACCAGTTTTTCATGTGTTACTTCTTCAATTCTTACAAGCGCCTTTGGAACAGATTTTGGACTCTCAGATTATCCAGGCTTCCTGCAAAGTGCCATATTTAAAATGCTTATGGTTGCACCATCGGGATACTATTTCAACTTTGCAGATTGTGGCGACAGAACCAGCCGCCATGGCGACATAGTGCTTGCCTGGTTTGCGCAGAAAACCGGTAATTCGATCTTCCTTGAAAAAGATAAATTCCTTCTCCCTGTTGAAAACTATGGCGGTCTCTCAAGACTGGCAGGCATAGGACTTATATGGCTTTCACAGTTCGAGGAAAAAACGTATACCCCACTGCCAATTAACTGGATGGGAGATGGAACAAATCCGGTTGTAGTTTTCAGAGGTGGTAAAGATGATAAATACAAATACTATTTCGGAGGAAAAGGCGGACGGGCAAACCTGAGCCACGGCAATATGGATGCAGGCACCTTTATATTTGAACTGAATGACGTGAGATGGGTCATTGACCCGGGAAATCAGGATTATAATACCCTTGAACAGGCCGGCTTTGACCTCTGGAACCAGACTCAGAACTCCCCAAGATGGACTCTGTTAACCAAAGGAAATCATGGCCATAGCAATCTTACTGTTAATAATTCAAGATTCAAGGTAGATGCCTCAGCCAGAATTATTGATTTTAAAGATGGAGAAAAACCTGAGGCTTTAATTGATCTTACTCCATTATATAATGGAAAAGTAAACAGCGCAATTAGAAAATTCATAAAAGATTCAGACCATTCAATAACGATTGAAGATAAAGTTGTTCTTAATGATTCAACAACTTCCATTACATGGGCATTGATGACCACTGCTGAGGTAATACCAACAAGTGATGGCGCCAACCTTATGAAAGACAATAAATACCTGAATCTTAAAATTAATTCTCCAGCAGGTGTCAGGGTGTCAACTATAATGCTGGATCCTCCTCCATTAGTATTTGATAAGAGGATTGAAGGAATTAAAAGAATTGAGATAAGAATACCAGCATATATAGTTACTGATAAAAAACTTACTATAAACGTGCGTCTTTCAGCTCCTGAACAGGATACGAAGTAAATCCTGCGTCATTTTAGCATAGGCAAAATATCAGCTTTTACCTTTTAAACGTGATTTATTATCCTGAGAGAAGCTGATAGAAAAAATACGTGTTTAGTATCATCCTGTCCCCATTGTTTCTAATGTCGGGACAGGATTTTTTTCAGGGTAATTTTTAATAGAATACCCTTTTAATTCAAATTATTTGCTGTCCCCTTTGAAAAGGGACTTTACATACATAAGTTCACCCTGCCGGCCTCGACAATACACTGTTAAAAAACCTTAATCTGGTCAAATTATTATGATATTATTGACAAAAAGAATATTTCGTTTGATTTCAATTTCTTATTTTTAAAGTTCTGAATCTAACCTGAAAAAATTCATTTGAAATGAAAACATCTGTATTTTTTGTTTCGCTGGCATTAATGCTATCGGTTATTTCCTGCAATACTTCAGATAAAAAGGCTGGTACTTCTGCCAGAGTTGATGTTTCTGAATTTCTCGGGCAGTGGACACTCGACATTGAAGGTGGCACTGTGGGCTGGCTTGAAGTTAGACAGGAAGAAGGTTACCTTGATGCCGACCTCCTCTGGATAGCCGGCAGTGTGACACCGGTTGCGAATGTCTTTCTTGCCGCCGACCAATACCTTGTGGTAACACGCACAAACAACCTGATACGCAAGCGTGATGATGCAGGTCAGCCACTGAGAACACACGTCATAACCAACTGGCTTGAAGTACGGAAAGACGGGGCAGAAAAAATAACCGGTTATCTTCTCACCCCCCGCCGCAATGGTCTGGGCGTTGATTCGACATCCTTTACCGGTAAAAAACTTCCTCCTATGCCTCCTGCACCCGACCTTTCAAAAGTAAAATACGGAGAGCCCATCGTCCTGTTCAATGGCAAAGATCTGACCGGCTGGCGGCTTATCGAGGAAAATACTACCAATGGTTTTAAGGTGGTCGATGGTGTACTGGTTAATGACCCTGTTCAGCCAGAAGGCCAGCCAAGAATCAGATACGGAAACATACGGACCGAACAGGAATTCGAAGATTTCAACCTGAAACTGGAAGTCAATATACCTCAGGGAAGCAATAGCGGTATATACCTGCGTGGAATGTATGAAGTCCAGGTCATGGATTCATACAAAAGGCCTCTCGATTCTCATAACATGGGAGCCCTTTACAGCAGGATAACACCCACCGTGAGCGCAGAGAAACCGGCCGGCGAATGGCAGACACTCGACATAACTCTGTGCGACAGACATTTAACAGTAATTCTAAACGGAGTAAAAATTATTGATAATCAGCCTGTTTACGGACCCACAGGCGGGGCAATAAAATCGGATGTGTTCTCACCCGGACCGATATACCTGCAGGGCGACCACGGGAAAGTAATGTACCGGAACATTGTACTCACTCCTATAATAAAATAGGACGTGAAATATTCTGTTGCAAGCCATATTACAATACTTTCATTACTGTTTACTTTCATCAGCTTTCTGCCTGTTTGCGGGCAGGAAGCTTTAATATTTAACAATATTACACCTTCAAATGCCGATTCCCAGCTGCTGCTCAACGGCCGGATATGGTATAATCTTTATAGCAGGGCATTCGGCCATCAATTTATCGCAACAACCGAATTCCTCACAGGGGACGTTACCCTTGAAGGAAAACAATACAAAGATCTCAACCTGAAATACGACATATTAAACGATGAACTTCTGCTGTCTGTCCCTTACAAACCTGTTTTAATAATGAACAGGGAAATGGTCGATAGCTTTAGCCTCAATTATAATAACAGAATCTACAGAATTGTAAACATGGATGCCGATTCAGGCAGTGCAATAAGAGGATATGTCAACGTACTATATAACGGACCAACAGCTCTTTATGTTAAGTATATGAAGGAAATCCAGCCACTTGCAGTAGACGGTAAATATGACAGAATCATTGAGAAACACAAAATTTTTATTAAGAAGGATACTGCGATAGTTCGTATTTCGGGGAGAGCAGATCTTATGAAACAGCTTCAGGATAAAAAACGTGAAATCAGAGAATTTATAAGAAAAAACAATTATCAGGTCGGGAGAATTGATCCTTATACTTTTATTCCCGTTCTCGAATTTTACGATTCAGTCAAAAGAAAATGAGAACATTACAGGGATGAGATTCAGAAACTTAATATTGATTGCCTTCTTTCTGATTTTTTACAACGCATCTGCACAGCAGAATTATCTTGTAGATTGGAATTATGAGGGGCAATCATTTTACGATTTCATCCTTAAGGCTGAATCAAAATTCCCGGTTAAGTTCTTTTTCAGGGAGGAATGGCTCAAAGGTATAACGCTGAGCCGGTACGAGAACAAAAGATACCTTAACGAAATCCTTGATACACTTCTCAACGGTCAGGGATTATTTCACTATTCCGACGAATCGGGCAATATTATCCTGACGAAATATTTTGCGATAAAACCTCTGATAGAAGAGAAAGCTGCAGGTGAGTCATATATACCAGGATTGGAATATGAAGAAGAGGATGAGACTAAAGGTGCTGGAGGAAACATAGTAATTGACTTAGGTAATCCTGCCGACAGAGACAAACCCGGCATTGTAACAATTTCGGGGTATATTACTGACCAGCATACAAGGGAACCCGTTGCCGGTGCCACTGTACAGATTCCTAAACTATCTGCCGGCGACATTTCAAATTCTTATGGTTTCTACTCGCTCAGTGTGCCCCGGGGCAGCTATTCTATGAAGTTCTCATTCATAGGAATGAAAGAAAAGACTGTGGATGTCAACGTATATGGTTCAGGTGAGCTTAACATTGAAATGAGAAGTGTACTCATTCCTCTGAAAGAAGCTTTGATAACTGCCGAAAGAAATGTGACCTTGCAGCGTTTTGAGGTTGGTCTTGAAAAGATTGACGTAAATATCTTCAGGCTTCTCCCGACAGCCATGGGCGAATCGGACATCATGAAGAGTGTTCTTCTCCTGCCGGGAGTGCACTCAGTGGGTGAAGGTTCGGCTGGATTTAACGTACGCGGTGGCTCTGCCGATCAAAATCTTATATTGCTCTACGGTGCCCCGGTTTACAATTCATCACATTTCTTCGGTTTTTTCTCGGCTGTTAATCCCGATATAATAAGAGATGTAGCCCTCTTCAAAGGCGGTATCCCTGCGCGCTACGGTGGAAGACTTGCATCCGTTCTTGACATCACTTCCCGGGATGGCAACAGGATAGAATTTGCCGGAAACGCAGGTATCAGTCCCGTAACAACGCATTTTGTGCTTGAAGGACCAATAAAAAAAGACACTATCTTTTACATCATTGCCGGACGAACAACATATTCAAACTGGCTCCTCGGGATGCTCCAGAACCGCGCACTGCGAAACAGCAAAGCATCGTTTCACGATATCAATGTCAGACTTGCTTATGATATAAACCGTAACAACAAGATCGACCTCTCATCGTATTACAGTTACGATTCTTTCCAGTTCAACGGCGATACAACATACCAGTATCAGAATAATATCATTGCTCTCCGCTGGAGGCATTTTTTCACCAGCAGGTTATTTACATCACTTACACTTAATAACAGCTTTTACGGGTATAATGTTTCAAGCACTCGTGTTTCACAGGAAGCGTTTAAACTATCGCACAAAATTAACAGCACAGGTCTTAAGGCTGACTTTAACTGGTATACTGGAAGAAACGAATTCAATTTTGGGGCAGAAATGACAGAATACAATGTACGCCCTGGAGATTATATGCCCGTTGGTGATTCTTCACTAGTAATACCAAACACCATACAGAGGCAGAGAGCTCTCGAACCATCCCTGTGGTTTGAAGATAAATATACTTTAACTGACTACCTTTCGGTAAATGCGGGCATAAGACTTACATCATTTCTGGCTGCAGGTCCCCAGACAATATACCTTTACAATAAGGGATATGAAAAAGGACCATCATCAGTTAAAGACACACTTTTTTATGGCAAAAACAGTATATATAAAGTATACGGAGGGCCCGAGATCAGACTGTCAGTAAACATAAAAACCGATACTAAGAGCTCTGTAAAACTGAACTACAATCACACAAAACAATACCTTCATATGCTGTCGAACACAACATCCATTTCTCCAACTGATATATGGAAGCTTAGTGATTATCATCTCAGACCACAGACAGCAGACCAGGTTGCAGCTGGATATTACAGATTACTGCATAAAAACAGAATCGAAGCTTCTGCAGAAATATATTACAAGAAAATCAGAGACATGGCGGATTTCAAAGGAGGTACCGAAATCATTATGAATGAATTCATAGAATGGGATCTGATAAATGTTGAAGGTAAGGCTTATGGAATAGAACTGATGCTTAAAAAGACCGAAGGCAGAGTACGTTATAATATTGGATATACATATTCAAGAGTACTGGTACGAAGCACAAGCTCAATAAATGAGGAAATCATAAACGACGGAAAATGGTTCCCGGCAAATTTCGACAGGCCGCACGACCTGATACTTACTTTTAATTATCTTTTTTCAAGAAGATACAGCTTCTCAGCAACATATAACTACAGCACAGGAAGACCCGTAACCTATCCTGTAGCAACATATACGATAGGTGATATAGTAATTATGCAGTATTCCGACAGAAACAAGTACCGGTTGCCAGATTATTCGAGACTTGATATTTCGCTTAAAGTGAGCGGCAACCTGAAGGCAAAAAAAATAGCCAATCCACACTGGATCTTTTCGGTGTACAATGTTCTTGGAAGACAGAATGTTTACTCAGTCTTCTTCAGGAATGACAAAAATATGGTGAAAGGCTACAAGTTGTCAGTATTCGGGAGACCTATACCAACCGTCTCCTTTAACTTTGATTTTTAGGTACCATGAACAACTGGGTGAAATTTATATTGATTTTTCTCTTCTTGCTTGTTCCGGCTTCGGGATGTATAGAAGAATTTATTCCTGATGTTGAAGAGACAAAAGAGATGATTGTTGTGGAAGGACTGGTAACTGACCAGAACCGGACGAACAAGGTTAAAATATCAAAATCACTTCCAATAGGAAGGGCTCTTGCGAGAAAACCTGTCAGAGCAGCAAAAGTTACTATAATAGATGACCTGGGTTTTGTGACTACACTAAAAGAGACAGACCCGGGCATTTATTCTACCGACAGTACCAGTTTTCGGGGTGTCGTAGGAAGGAAGTATGCTCTCCGGATTGAATCTTCAGGATTTATCTACGAAACAGATTATATTGAGATGAAGCCTGTCCCCCCTATTGATTCCCTTTACTGGGAAAAAATATTAATAACACAATCAGATAATCCTGCTGAAATTGAGGAAGGATGCAAAATATATCTCGATACACACGATCCCAACAGGAAGTGTTTCTATTTCAGATGGGAATATGAAGAAACATGGGAATTCTGGTTACCTTACCAGGTTCCAAATAACCGATGCTGGGTAACTGAGAAATCGGACAGGATAATGATAAAAAACGCGTCTATATACAACCAGCCGAAGGTTACAAAATTTCCAGTGACTTTCATAACAAACGAAACCGACAGGTTAAAAGTAAGATACAGTATCCTTGTCAAGCAGTACTCGCTAAATGCTGATGAATACAAATTCTGGGAGAAAATTCAGAATGTATCGGAAAACGTAGGAAGCCTGTACGATGTTATTCCAATGGCAATAAAAGGTAATATAAGGTGCACCAACAAACCCTCTGAAACTGTTCTTGGATATTTCAGCGTTTCAGCAGTCACTGAAAAAAGGATTTTTATCAAAGACTGGTTTAAAGGGATCCCTAACTTTTACTGGTACTGTCCAACTGATACCATTTTCGGCAGGCTGCCTGAAGAAGGAAGGAATGTCACATGGTGGGTTATTGAAGATGGCAGCTCTTACAGGCCACCATACTGGGTTACAACCATACACAGGGAATGTGCCGACTGCACTACGCGTGGAACGAACATTAAACCATCTTTCTGGCCATAAAGCTGAATGAAGAAATGAAAGGGACTTTAAAATATAATCTGTCATTCTTAGCTGCAATCACTCTGATACCCTCCACTCTTCTACATGGTCAATCATTACAGCCAGCCAGCCCGGAAGTTCTCCTGGGGGAATTCTGTAAAACTTCACCGTGGGAGGAACTATATATAGTTACCGACCGGCATGATTATATAGCCGGTGAGGATATATGGTTAAAAATATTTACCATCGACAGGGGTACCGGTCTGGTTCTGGATAGAAGCAAGATAGCTTATGTTGAACTACTTAACCCCTGGAACCGTCCCGTGATACAATTGCGTTTCGGGCTCAATCATGGTACGGGAGAAGGAAACATCTTTCTCCCTGATACTCTCAGTCCGGGCAACTACACCCTGAGAGCTTATACCAGCTGGATGAAAAACTTCCTGCCCGAAAACTGCTTTATGCAGCAAATTAATATCTACAATCCTTTCAAAAACACAGGTTTCAGAAAAAAAATCTTTACCACTAATAATACAAATGAGCCGTTGCGCATGGATTTCTTCTCTGAGGGAGGAAATTTCGTAAACAATGTCCCTAACCATGTTGTGGTTCGTCTGACCGGGCATTATGGGCAGGGCATCCAGACCATGGTTATTGTGACAGATAATGAAGGAAATGAAATGGCAGAATTTAATACAGGCGATTATGGATATGGCTCATTTGTATTCACACCTGTTAAAGGAAAATCGTACTATGCACTTACAGGGAATCAAAAATTCAATATCCCGCCAGCAGCCGACGAAGGGATAACTTTGATTGCTGAAAAACAGACGGAAACAGACATTGAACTATCAGTAAATGCATCAGAGAGGCTGGTTTCTTCTTCAGAACATTACCTCATTCTGGTTCACTCGCGGGGAAAAGTTTCTTTCAAAATGGAAATTCCGGCAAATGAATCAGTTGCAAAAATAGTTATTCCGCGAATCAGACTTGCCCCAGGGATTAACCATATAACTCTCTTTGGTAAAGATAGAATGCCTCTGGCAGAAAGGCTGGTTTATAATCCTTTTAATTTTGAGAGCACCTGTGAAATTGAAACAGGGAACGAGTATGGCCGAAGGGAAAAGGTTGCCATCGGATTGAAATGCCAGGGTAAAGAGGATAAGCTTGCTGAAATAAGTCTTTCGGTTATACCTTCGTGGCAGGCGGCACAAGTCAAGAAATTCGAGGATTTTATGGTTTTTGGCTCTGAATTCGGAATTGTACCATGGTTTGAAAACGATGCAACTATAAGTACAATCAGCAATGAAATTCTTGATAATTTTCTTGTTTCCACCTTTAGCCGGTGGATAAGGTGGGAGGAAATTACCTCTGAGAAACTGCCAGCAAGGCAATACCGGTTTGAAAATGAAGGACATTACATCTACGGATTACTCAGAAACAGGGATACTGGGCAGCCTGACACATCAGCTATACTTTACCTCTCGGTTCCCGGTAAAACAGCATTCTTCAGGTATGCAGTAACCGGCAGGGATGGCAGGTTTAATTTTTACCTGCCTATCGATAACAGGGTGACAAAAATGGTGATTCAGCCTGCCGATACAACTAAAAATTCAGTTCTGGAAATTGAATCACCGTTTCCATGGAAAGTCCCGGATGCAGTATGCTTTACCGATACATTGTCAGAAACAAGGATGAAACTGGCTTCGATGTTGAGCTTCAATTATCAGACTTCTAGAATTTATGTCACAAAATACAGGAAAGATGCCCGGGAAGAGAGAGGTTTAACTACAAGAGTAAGAAGATTTTACGGCGTACCGGAGTTGGTAATACGACTTGATGATTACATAAAACTTCCTGTTATGTATGAGGTATTTTTCGAGCTGGTGCCAGGTGTGCGATTCAGGGAAAGAAAATCAGGTGCAGAAATGAGAGTGCTGGAACCGCTTTCGAACATATTCTATAATGAGCCTCCACTTGCAATGATAGACGGTGTGATAATTCAAAACTTATCTCTCATTGCCAATCTCGACCCTGAAATTGTTGAAAAGATTGAACTTGTACGTTCAAGATATATGATTGGCGACCTTTATTTCAGTGGAATTGTTAATGTTATTACGCGCAAAGGTGACCTGAGCAACATTGTACTTCCTGATTATGCAGTGAATATCAGGTACAGGGTAACGGAAAATCCTGCTTCGTTTTCACCCCCGGATTATTCTACAGAAGAAAAGAAAGAAAGTCGCATACCCGACCTTAGAAACACCCTCTACTGGAACCCTTCTGCCATACCCGGTGAACAGGGTGTTGTGACAGCAGAATTCTGGACACACGATCAGGCAGGAGAATATTCAATAGTTGCCACCGGGGTGACACAATCAGGAAAACTTATCTCGACGATACACTCTTTCAGAATAAGGTAGAAACGCT
Organism: Bacteroidota bacterium; assembly: GCA_029552825.1. GTDB lineage: Bacteria > Bacteroidota > Bacteroidia > Bacteroidales > VadinHA17 > LD21. The sequence goes on along the minus strand of JAKPDL010000166.1, from coordinate 34,624 downwards.
GATTAAGTTTTTTGGTACCTGCTTCACTAATGTTTTATTGTCATTATCCAGATTTAATTCTAAAGTTTTAGTTCTATTTCTTCGATATTCCATCCCTCAACCTTGAGAACAGCTTTTTTGCCTGATATCTTCTCAGGTGGGCACCCAACTGTAACAGATATTGATTCACCAGGTGCCAGTGTAAAGTAGTTTGCCGACCAGAATGAAGGTGTTATTTCCTCATTATCTGCCATAAGCCTCGGGTTGATAAAAAAGGCAATTTTATCCGATGAATTTGTCAGCGTAAAGCTCCATTTCAGTTCATTTGACCCTTTCAGTACACCGGCAAGCTTAACATTAACTTTTGTCCGTGGCATAGAGTTGAGGGAGGTAAAATCATTCGATGAGGAATACCAGTAAGCGTTGTGAGAGAGCCTCTTGCCCGAATTGTCGTAAAGGTTAAGAATTATGAATGAAACTCCTGTGTTTTTTGAAAGTGCATCTGAAAGAGAGAGGCTTCCGGCTGATGAAGGACCTTCAAGACTTACTGTTTCATTCTGACTGTAAATCAGTTTCGATTTCAAATCAAATATTTTTATTTCCGACTTCAGATTTGAAAATGACTTATACGTTCTATTGACGTACTCGACCTTCAGATCTTTCGGGTTAAACTGAACGTGTACAGGTTCGCAGGCATTCTGCATGAAATAGTATCCTGCGTTGGGCATAAGGTACCAGTCATATACCTGCCATACCACACTCGGGAAGGCAGCGTTTAGTTTCCAGAGCATTACTCCTCCAACATCATTCAGTTTATGGGCAGGAGCTTCGAATATTGCCTGGTATCCTGAAGCATTCATAAGCTGCATCTTGTCGGAGAATTCCTTCATTGTTGATGTTGTGCCGTAACGTTTTATCATTTCATTATAATACCGATCGTATCGTCCGTTGCCGGTTGCGGCATCGTGATAGCCCCATGAATGGTTCAGGGGGAAGGGAAGTGATTTATCCCATACAAGGTTGGTGATTATTTTGGGCAATGTGCTGTAAGGTGGCTGGGAAGGTATGCCTGTTTCGTCCTTAAAAACCCAGTCGGCGGCAGCATCCACGCGGCGGTAGTAATCGCGCGGGTCCTGCCAGGTATATGGTCCGCCGCTATAGACACCGCCAGGCAGGCCATCAGGCCAGGAGGCATCCCATCCTTCCGGCAGACGCGCAAAGCCTGATGAGCATGGAATAAACGGGCGGGTTCCATCAAGTTTTATTACACTGTCGCGCATGGCATAATAGAGTTCCCTTCGTGCATGCCCTTCGTTGCCTCCGGTCCACACCAGCAGGCTCGGATGATTTCTTATCCTGTAAATAGTGCTTGTCACATTCTTTTTGAATATCTCCCCGTCGAGTGGCCAGTCGGGTGACCCCTTGAATTCACCCTGAGTATCACCTGTTATCCAGAAATCTGACCATACGAGCAAGCCGTAACGGTCGGCAGCATCAAAAAACCAGTCCGACGGTGTCACTCCCCCACCCCATATTCTTACCAGGTTAATATTTGCATTGCGGCATAGCCGGAACTCATAATCGTACCGCATCGAATCACGGTTGAGCATCATATCGGGGACCCAGGCACCGCCTGTTATATGGATACGCCGGCCATTAACATAGAAATCGCGCCGCCACATCTTGCCTACCTGCACAGCTTTTGAACCAACTGTCCTGATGCCAAACAAAAAGGAAATCTCATCACTCAGACCCGACTGGTTCGAGTACTGAATCCTTATTCTATAAAGGTCGGGGCGACCGTAACCGTTAGTCCACCATAACGCCGGTTTGCTGAAGAGAAGCTCTCTGGTGTTATCTGCGTCATAAGCAACAACTAAAGAGGAGTTTCCATTCAAAGAGACATCTTTTGTAAACTGTACAGGCTTACCCTGAAAGGTTTCTGGTGTAATTATCACTGTTATCTTTCCTTTTTCGGTAGACTTACCGGAATTTTTAAGTTTAAATGAAAGGGAAATTTTTGCAAGTGTTGTATCGGGCAGGTTGGGTAGAAGAGTAACGAGCTTTGGTTGTTCTATTGTAACGTGTCCCGATGTTCTGAGATAGACAGGTTGCCAGATGCCGATGTTACGGTCGCGTACTGGTGGTATCCAGTCCCATCCTACCGAGCACAGCATTGTTACGTTTTTGCCTATGTCACCAGTTTTTCCACCGTTGAGGTAAAAGTCGCCCAGCGCTTTCAGCTGTTCAGTATCGGGCAAGCCCGGGTAATCGAGAGGGTAGATTTTCACGGCGAGGGCGTTTTTCGAGCCGGGGATAATACAATCGCTAACGTCAAGCCTGTATTCGGCAAACATACCTGCCATTTGAGTAGAGTCGGCTATCTGTTTGCCGTTGAGCCACACACCAGCCCTGTAGTTTATTCCCTTGAATATAAGTTCGAAGTGGCGGCCTTTATCTTCAGCAGGAACCATGAACTCTGTACGGAACCAGTAAGGTTTGCTCCATGGGTTGGGCAGACCGGGCAGATGGCTATACTGTTCAAGGTTGTATTGTTTATTGAATTCATCTGAAGCATCCGGTATGAGCATATTGTTAAGCCCAAGGTAGGGATCGGGATAGATTTTGTTTGCCACAAGGGCTGAGAGTACTGTTGTTGGTACTTTTACTGGCATCCACCATATACCTGGGCGGAAGCCGGGGTCGGAGAGTTGCTCGCCCGTTTCAGGTACGACGAATGAAGATTGCATTAAAAACTCCGAGAGCCTGGCAATTTTCACCCTGTCATTCTGTGCTGAGAGCCTCAAAGAAAAGAGCGCTGCAGTAAAAATTACAACTGATATAAAGGCTGATGTTTTCATGATTTTATTTTATAATTATTTATCAAAATGAAATAACTTGGCATCGTTTTTAAGATTGGCAGATATATCGTAATCATATACACAAATATATATTTTAAAAATGAAACGTATTCTAGTCGACATGGACGGTGTTCTGGCTGATGTGTACAGCCGTTTTTTTGAGCTTCATGAGAAGGAGACTGGTGTTCGTCTGACCGTTGAAGAGGTGGCAGGCAAGCTTGAGGCTGAAGCATTTCCGCATCAGATAAAATGGGTTACAACGCCTGGCTTTTTCAGGAGTGTACCTGTGATGGGTGGTAGTGTTGAAGGTTTGCGAAAGCTGAATGAAAAATACCATGTTATTGTCATTTCACTGGCGACTGAATTTCCCAGTAGTCTCACTGACAAGCAGATGTGGTTGCATGAGCATTTTCCTTTTATAAGCTGGAGGCAGATAGTTTTTTGTGGAGATAAAAGTTTGATTAAAGCGGACATTATAATAGATGATCATCCGAAGAATCTGGATGTTTTTCAGGGAGGGACTATAATTTTTACCCAGCCTCACAATATGTTGCTGGAAACGAGGCATCGTAGGGTTTCGACATGGAAGGAGATAGAGGAAATTCTTTTATAATACAAAAAGCTGTAATCAGATAAAAATTAAGTATTCAGGAACCAGTTTTCAGAGTGTTGAATTATTATTTTAGAAATCTTACTATTTGATAATTTTTATTATCTGATATTTTTTATTGTTTCAAACATTTTACTTTTTAAAATTTTTTACTATTTGATAAAAATTACTATTTAAAAATTTTTATTTTTTAGTAAATTTTACTATTTAAAAAAATTTATTATTTGATAATTTTCCCCAAACAAAATTTTAAACCTCACAATATACCTACCTTATATACTTAACCTTCAAAAAATAAACAGAAAAAATAAAAATCCGGGATGTAACCTCTATAATAAGATATATCCCGGAATAAATTGTAGCGTCTGGCTTATAAATTCAGCCTCAACAAATTCGTATTCCAGCTTTCAATAACAAGTAAAGGCTTCTCCCCTTTCAACTCCTTAACATCAAATTCAACATTCACCACCCTCTTTTCCCCCGGAAGCAGCGAAAAGTAATTGTCATCCCAGAAAACCGGTAAAACCGGGCCTTTTGAGGAACTCCTCAAAATTTTCGGATTAACTCCAAAGGCAAGATTCTTACCTGTGTTTTCCAGCGTTACTGTAATACGTGCCCTGTTACCTTTTTGCTGTAAAGGAGTTGCATCAACTTTAAGATTCGTCTTCGGAAGATTCATTAAGTCTTTGAAATCTGCCTTCTCATCACCATCAGCATGGAGCCAGTAAAAATTCGATGAGACAGGCTTCCCTTCGGCATCTTTCATCTCCAGCCTGAGGAAGTAAATCTTCGTTATATTTGCCGGCACCTCAACTGCAAAGACATTTTTGCTTTCATCAGGTTCAACATCAGCCTGTGCAGTTTTTGACCATACCTCCCTGGAGTTGAAATCAAAAATTCTCGCTGACACCTTCAGCCCCTTAAATTCTCTGTACAGTGAATTGACAATTTTTACTGTATGTTCTTTGTATGAGTATAGCACATGCAGAGGTTCGCAGGCACTCCGGGCTGCATAAAAGGCCCCGTTTGGCATATAGAAATAATCGTAAAGCTGCCAGTACATCTTTGGCCAGGCACCATTGTACATCCAGTAAATAATGCCACTCGATTTATATTTGTTTGCCGCATATGCTTCGAACATTGCCTTAACAGCTTCATTCTGAAATATCTGTGCCTTAAGGCTGTATTCCTCAACTGATGAGGGCTTTCCATACCTTGATTCAAATGCAGCTCTGGCTATTGGGTAGAAATTTTTGTGCAGCCTCAGCTCCCACGACTCACTTGGCGGCCAGAGGTCTTCTTCAGGCATCATCATCCTCATAGTCTCCAGAGGGGGTATCTGTTCACCTGACGGCCCTGCTTCGGTGTTGAATTCAAGCTTGCTGTACCAGTAGGAAGGTGGGAAGTATGCATAAACCCTTGGATAGGGACCCATCCAGACACCTGTCGGACCTGCAATTTTGCTTGCAGCCTGCGTGGCTGAGGATAAATACGGTCTTGTCCCGTCGTACTCATCCAGTACTTTTATGTATCTTCTTTCAACATCTTCAGGCGGATAATTGTCGCTGCCATATAGCCAGACAAACACCGAAGGATGGTTTCTCAGATGCACTATCTGGTCTCTCCAGCTCAGTTCGGCAATATCGGCCGTATGAGGTGTCCAGGTTTTCCATCTCTCCCACATACTGCAGCAGCACCATCCGACCATCAACAGAATGCCTTCCTCATCGCACCGGTCGAACATGTAATCCGAACCCCTCGGTGCTTCCATTCTCAGAGCATTCAGATTCATATGTTTGGCATAAGCAATGTCAGCATCAATCCTTTCATTGGAAGGCCTGAGAAAGAGGTCCTGAACATATCCTCCGCCCCTTATAACTATGTTCTTTCCATTTATCTGAAAGACTCTCGTCTTAAGCGAGTCAAATTCATTCATCCACGATGTGATTTCGCGTATCCCGAATCTTACCTTCCTTACATCCGATAATCTGCCCGATACTTCAAAACCAAGATTGAGGTCGTAAAGGTTCTGTGGTCCCACATTATGAGGCCACCATAAACGGGGATTCCTGATAATCAGCTGCCGGAATTCGGAAGGTTCAATAACAACCTTTTTGGCCTCCCCTGCATTCAGGCTTACTTTTTTTGAGAATGTTATCTTTTCGATTTTTCCTGTAAGATTTCCGCTTACCGGCTTGTCGGAAGAGTTCCTGAGCAAAACTGATACCGTCAGCCTTGCTTCATCATTCGACGGAATATTTAGCTTAGTCTTTACAAAAGGTTCCTCGATTGATACGTCTCCGGTAGCATGGACACTGACATCATACCATATTCCCGTACCGTTATCGGGTGGCGTCGGGTTCCAGTCTACCCATGTAATAGAAAGATCTGTGCTTTTGGGCGGAAAGATTTCGAGTGCAAGGCAGTTATTTCCACCCGCCACTGCTTCTTTCGTAATATCGAGGGTAAAAAGCCTGTAGGCACCCTCAACGGTTGTTGTATCTGCTACAAGTTTCCCGTTGAGCCAGATATTGGCCTTATAATTAATACTATGGAAATTAATCCAGATATGTTTGCCTTTGTAACTGGCTGGCAGCTGGAATTCCGTGCGATACCACCATGCAACGCTGAAAGGGCTGTCGGGCGGAATGCCCCGGTTACGGTTTGTTATCTGACCGGGCAGCTTGTTGATGTTAGTCCCGTAATAAGGATCGGGGAACACATTATTTGCTACCAGAGCTGCAAGAATGGTTGAAGGCATTGTGGTCCTGTACCATCCCTGTGTTGAAAACCCGGCAGTGGATATCTCCCTGCCTCCTGCCTTTACCTCTGCTGATGACTTTATTGCCCAGTTTTCTTTCAGAATCATCCCGGGTCCTTCAGGATTCTGGGCCGGTGCTGATAAGGTTGTTAATAACATTGCTGTTGTTAAAACGATTATAAGTTTTTTCATGGCTGAAAGATTTATTTTAAAGAATCAATCGGGAACAATATATTTTGCAATTATAAAAATAAATAATTCATTGGTTGCAGCAAAACACAGGATTAAGAATATCATGAATAGAAAGCCAAAGATTTAAATTTTCAGATTATCTTTCGAGGTTATAATATTTTTGCATAACATTTCAAATTATAATAAACATGGAAAAAGACTTAACAACTGTGCCCAAACGTCTTCAGTCGCTCGATGCTTTACGGGGATTCGACATGTTCTGGATAATGGGCGGTGAAGCTATTTTTGCAGGACTTGCCACTTTAACCGGCTGGCCGGTCTTTAAATGGTTTGCCGAACAACTTGAACATGTCCAGTGGCATGGTTTTCACTTTTACGACATGATATTCCCGCTTTTTCTGTTCATCGCAGGAATCTCATTCCCTTTCTCACTCTCAAAAAGAATGGCCTCTGGAGAAGATAAAGCCAGAATTTTCAGGCACGTTATCTACCGCGGTCTCATACTCGTACTGCTGGGCATCCTTTACAATAACGGAGTAAGGTTCAAATTTGATGAGCTCCGCTATGGAAGCGTTCTTGGACGCATCGGACTTGCATGGATGTTCGCGGCTCTAATCTTTATGAACACAAAACTTACATGGCGTATAGTTTGGTTCTGGGCACTTCTTATCGGCTACTGGCTGCTACTTGCCCTGGTGCCGGCACCCGACGGAGGAGGAGCTCATGTATTCTCACAGGAAGGCAACTTCGCAAGTTATGTCGACAGAATACTGATGCCCGGAAAACTCTACCGCGGTAATCACGACCCTGAAGGAATCCTCAGTACCGTCCCGGCAATATCAACAGCTCTGCTCGGTATGTTTACCGGAGAATTTCTGCTGTCGAACTATCTGAGCAATAACCTGCTCAAAAAGGCAATTTATATTGCCGGTGCAGGAATAGTATTCGTTATTGCTGGCAAAGTATGGGATCTTGCTTTCCCAATTAACAAGAATTTGTGGACAAGCTCCTTCGTATGCTATGTGGGCGGACTGAGCCTGCTGCTGTTTGCACTGTTTTACCTGATAATTGACGTCTGGAATTTCAGAAAATGGTCATTCTTCTTCGTTGTGATAGGTATGAACCCAATAACAATATACCTTGCTAACCGCATAATAAATTTCAGAAATGCTGCAAAATTTTTCTTTGGCGGATTTACTGAAATACTACCTGAGACATGGACTCCACTTATAAACGGTATAGGTATAACTGCAGTTGGATGGGTGTTTCTTTATTTCCTTTATAAAAAGAAAATATTTTTAAAAATCTGAAAAATATAAAACGGTAATTACTTAAACCATGCGAGACTCAAAAAGACACAGAGCTACTCATCTTAAAGTGGCATTATTTTGCCTGACTGCTATGCTACAGGCTGCAAGCTGTGGCCAGGGCATCAATGAACTTAATAACGAAAGTAAAGGATTAAAAGACTATTACCAGAATTACTTCCCTGTAGGTGTAGCAGTTGCTCCCTCGCACCTGAATCCTTCAGCACCTGAAAGAAATCTGATAATCAGAGAGTTCAATAGCTTGACTGCGGAAAATGTAATGAAACCCGGATTGATACATCCGGAAGAGAACCGTTATTTCTGGGACAACGCCGACATTATAATAAATTTTGCTGGCGAACATGGCATGAAGGTTAGAGGTCATACTCTTGTTTGGCATCAGCAGACTGCTCCCTGGATGTTCAGAAATTCCGACGGCACGGAAGTTTCAAAAGAGTTACTCCTTTCAAGGCTTAAAGAACATATTACACAGGTAGTTACCAGATACAAAGGCAAAGTCTATGCATGGGATGTAGTTAACGAAGCAATAGATGACAGCGAGGGGAAGATGTACAGGGAATCCCCCTGGTACAGAATATGCGGTGAAGAGTATATCGAAAAGGCCTTTATCTGGGCACATGAAGCCGACCCTCAGGCTCTTCTCTTTTATAACGACTATAACACAGAAAACCCTGCAAAACGAGACAAAATTTACAACATGCTGAAAGGATTACTCGATAAGGGGATCCCTGTTCACGGTATCGGACTGCAGGGACACTGGTCGGTTTCAAGCCCTTCCGAAAAGGAACTTCGCGATGCCATTGAAAAATACTCATCACTGGGGCTTCAGGTTCAGATTACTGAGCTCGACGTATCAGTATATGGCTGGAACGAAGATTTCAGCAAACGTAAACCCGGGGATGATGCTTTCACTGCTGAAAGGGAACAGAGACAAATTGAACAGTACAAAATGCTTTTCAGGGTTTTCAGGGATTATAAAGGCATAATTACAGGTGTAACTTTCTGGAATGTTTCGGACAAACACTCATGGCTCGACAATTTCCCGGTACGAAACAGGAAAAACTATCCTCTTCTGTTTGACCAGAATTTGCAAAGGAAGAAAGCATATTACGAGGTAATAAATTTTTAAGAAATACTTTTATAATTTTTCAACCGTTCCAGACACATTTAATTATCGAGATAATAAAAACCCCTTCACGGTTTCTCCGGAAGGGGTTTTTTATTGGTATGGGAAGGGTTGCATTAAACCAGTTTCCAGGGTTCCCTGTAGGTATAATGCATCCTCTTTGTTGCCTCTTCGTCGTCGACGAAGGTTTCGGTTTCAGGATTCCACTTTACAGTACGTTTAAGGTCGCATGCGATATTACCGATATTGCATACTGTGCATGTGCGGTGGCCTATTTCCACTGTTGCAACGGGATCTTTTCTGGTGCGTACCGACTCGATAAAGTTCACCTGGTGGGGTATTCTGGTTTCGTATGGCATGTTTGTCTGTTCTTCCTTCTTTTCGGGGAAGAGTTTCGGGTCGGATGCGTTGAAATACCCGCGGGCTACCTCTATCCAACCATTCTCACCATGAAATTTGACACCTTTTGTCTTCTTCTCGTCCCATGTTTCGGAAGTAAGCACCACTCCGTTTGCATATTTGAACGACATAAACTCGGTGCCATCTCCAATCGGTGAAGCTTCAACCGGTCCGCTGTTATCCATTCCAAGGCCCCACTGTGCTATGTCGAACATATGGGCACCCCAGTCAGTTGTAAAGCCGCCTCCTGTTTCTTTGTACCATCTCCAGGCACCCCATATCTCTTCGTCTTTTGGCGGATCGAGTGATATGGGCGGGTTGAGCTGGCTGTTATAATGAATATTTGCTGGCAATGGACCAAGCCAGAGATCCCAGTTAAGGTCGGCTGGGACAGGTTCGGGTGGCAGATTGTAGGGTGTTGGTGGCGCACCAACGTAAGCATTGACAAGTGTTATCTTGCCTATAGCTCCAGACTGAACAAGATTTACAGCATGTCTGAAAGTATCGTCAGAGCGCTGCTGGCTGCCTACCTGGAGTATTCTGTTGTTCTCACGAACAGCCTTGACAAGCTGCTGTCCTTCATAAATCGTAAAGGTCAGAGGTTTCTCGAGGTAGACATCCTTGCCGGCCTTGCATGCAGCAATTGCAATTAGTGCATGATAATGGTCAGGTGTTGCAATCACCACAGCATCAATGTCCTTGCGGGCAAGAAGATCCTGGAATTTTTCATACGTCTTCACTTCAACCTTCTTGCCTGCTTTGGAGTAGAATTCATTAACTCTCCTTTCAAACCTGGTGCGTTTCACACCATAAACGTCGCAGCCTGCAAGAACCTCAACACCAGGTACCTGCAGGAAGCCATTCAGAAGGAACATTGCCTGACGGCCCAGACCAATAAAGCCCAGTCTTACCAGATCGGACGGGGCCTTTTCCGTTTTGGACCGTCCGCAGCTTGCAGCAGGCAGTATCATTATGCCTGCCATACCGAGAGCTGATGCTCCCAGAAATTCACGTCTTGAAAGTTTTTTTCCCTGTTTCATGTCAGTTTAGTTAAATGGTTATCTTTCAGCTAATTATGAATTTATTCAAATTTGTTGATTTTTCAGCAGATTTTTATATCTGAGCAGAGCTTCTACAAAATAATAATCTGCATAAGTAAGTGGTACGTCCACTTCGCTTTTTCCAGGGAGTGAACCCACACTATGTTTAAGGATAAAATTGCCATTCTCACCCGGTTTAGCCAGATATTCGGGCGAAGCCAGTGTTCTGAGCTGTTTTTCAGCAACATCCAGATATTTTTTCCCTGTCTCCTTATCAACATACCCGCTTAACTCAATCAGTGCCGATGCCATAATAGCTCCAGCTGAAGCATCACGTAATTCGTTCGGTATGTTCGGTGCATTATAATCCCAGTAAGGGATCTTGTCTTCAGGCAGGTTAGGATGATTAATCAGAAAATCTGCAATATGTTTTGCCTGTTCAAGATATCTTTCGAGTCCCGTTTCACGGTACATAACGGTATAGCCGTAAAGACCCCATGATTGTCCGCGTGCCCATGCCGACTCATCGGAATAGCCCTGTGCAGTCTGTTTTGCTTCCACTTTACCAGTTATGGTATCATATGAGACCACATGCCAGGTGCTGTAATCGGGGCGAAAATGATTTTTAATGGTAGTATCTGAGTGACTGACACATATCTTATAATATACCGAATCGCCAGTTGTTTTGAATGCCCACATCAGAAACTCAAGGTTCATCATGTTGTCGATTATAACAGGGCACTGCCAGCCACGCCGACTGTTCCACGACTGTATACATCCCACCTTAGGCCTGAATCTTGTAATCAGCGATTGTGCCCCGGTAAGCATAACATCTTTGTAACTTTCATCACCTGTTAACCTGAATCCGTTACCAAAGCTGCAATAGAGCATGAATCCCAGATCGTGCGTTCCCCTGTTGAATTTTTCCTTTTCTACTCTGGCTGTCATCTCCCTTGCATAATCCCTGAATTTCTCATCACGTGTATATTCATACAGATACCACAGTGTTCCAGGGAAAAAACCTGCTGTCCACCAGTTCGATTTTGCTGTAACCAGATTACCGGCAGTATCAAGAGTACGCGGAAGAAGATCAGGCTTTTGTTTCATCACTTCTGCCATCTGAATATATTGCTTCTCAGCCACAGCCAGTGACTTTTCAATAACTTTTTCCATCGGTGCAGGCCTGTTGCAGGCAACGGCAATAACTGAAAATAAAACAATAACTTTAATGATATCGTTAATTATCATAACTGAAATTTTAATTAATTTTTAATTCGTAAATATAAAAATTATCATTTAAAACTACACTACAATCAAATTTAATGGGCATTATGTTATTTTTGTTTATCGAATTTTCAGATTTTGACTGAAATTAAGACAATGAAAATTTATAAAATTATGAAATATAAATACTTTCATGTCGCATATCTGTTTTTTACGACAATATTGCTTATTTTTCTATCATCAGAAATTCCTGTTGGAAATATGAATAATAAATCTGATTCAATTAATAAGTGCGGATTAAAAGTAATTGCACATCGTGGGGCCTGGAAGAAAAACGGACATCCTCAGAACTCCATAGCTTCACTTCGTAATGCTATTGAACTTAAAGTTGATGGTTCTGAATTTGATGTCAGAATTACTTCTGACGACTCTCTCGTGATAAATCACGACAGAGAATATAACAAGATGGTAATTGAGAAAACACCTTATACTACTCTTGTTAAATACAGGCTTTCTAATGGAGAAAAATTGCCCACTCTGCGTGAATATATAGCCGAAGGTTTAAAAAACAACAGCACAACAAAACTTATATGCGAGCTTAAATCGGCGGAAGCAGGCAGGGAAAGAAATATTTACATGGCAGAAAAGAGCATCATGCTTGCAAAGGAGCTGAATGCTCTTAATTATATTACTTGGATAAGTTTTGATTATGACATTGTAAAAAGGATTTCGGAACTTCTGCCGGGGGCGGAAGTTTTTTATCTTAATGGCGACATTGCACCAATTGAATTAAAAAAGGCATCAATAAAAGGTGCAGGGTATAATTACAGCGTTTTCAGGAAAAGACCCGAATGGATTGAAGAGGCAAAGAAAGAAGGTATTCTTCTTAACGTCTGGACAGTTAACAATGAAGACGATATGGATTTTTTCATCTCAAAATGTTTTGATTATATCACATCCGACGAGCCTGAAATATTGATGCAGAAAATAAAAGAATACCGCCAGTCAAAATGATGAAGGTTATCTGTATCGGAAGGAAATTTTAATTTTGTAAAAGGGACGCTTTTATTAACTTCTTTATTAAAAATTATTCTATGAAAGAAATCCTCGTAATCGGCAGTTCCAATACTGATATGGTTATCAAGACGGAGAAGCTTCCATCGCCCGGGGAAACGATTCTCGGAGGGACGTTTCTTCTCAATCCCGGAGGCAAGGGTGCCAATCAGGCAGTTGCAGCCACAAGGCTGGGTGGAAAAGTGACTTTTGTCGGTAAACGGGGAAATGACCTTTTTGGAAACCAGACTGTTGGGTTGCTGATGAGGGAAGGCATTGATACCGAGTTCTTTATAAAAGATCCTGAATTACCTTCGGGTGTTGCTCTGATTACCGTTGATTCGAATGGAGAAAACATGATAGTTGTTGCTCCTGGAGCAAATGCCAATCTGCAGCCTGAAGACCTTCCTGAAGAAATCTTCGACAGCAGCAGATACGCTATACTTTTGATACAGCTTGAAATACCCATAACTACTGTGGAGTATGCCATCAAAAAAGCAAAGGAAAAAGGAATCAAAGCTATACTTAACCCTGCTCCTGCACAGCCACTTTCAGATGAAATTCTGAAAAATGTATGGGCTCTGACTCCTAATGAAGTTGAGGCTGAGGCACTCACGGGTGTTTCGATTTCCGACACAAAAACATGTTCCAGAGCTGCTGCAGTTTTAAGGAATAAAGGAGTTAGAAATGTGATTGTTACCCTGGGTGAGGGAGGTGCTTTTGTGTCATCTGATTTATATTCAGGTCCTATACCAGGCATTAAGGTTGATGCTGTAGACACAACCGCAGCCGGTGATGTTTTCAATGGTGCTCTTGCAGTAGCTCTTGCAGAGGGTAAAGAACTTCCCGAAGCCGTTAAGTTCGCCAATAAAGCTGCTTCAATTTCTGTAACCCGTCTTGGAGCACAGGCATCAGCTCCTTTCAGACACGAACTCGACTGAATGAAGAAATTAACTTCATTTAATCGTTTTTTTATCTTTAACTTAACACAGAATTATAAAACCATACAGCATGAAAAAGCTTCTCTTTTTTCCGGCATTAATTCTATTTACAATCAGTACCATTACTGCCCAGTTTGTTGGCGCTCCTCCTGAGTATATAAAAGCAATCACACCCGAATGGAAGGGAGAACGTTTTCCTGATGGCAGACCCAGAGTGCCAGATGCTCTTCTTGAGCGTCTTAAAAACGTATCGATAGAAGAAGCCTGGGGTTACCTGCGCAACAGGGGATATATGAACCAGTATGAGGGAGACTGGATTGTGCTGCATCCCGACCAGCCTATGACAGGGCGGGTTGTTACAGCCCAGTATATGCCTTTGCGTCCCGACCTCGACAAAGTAATACGTGAACGAGGCAAGGTTGAAGGACGAACCCAGCAGGGTGGAACAAACTCATGGCCTATTGATGTGCTCGTTGAAGGAGACGTATACGTTGCCGACAGTTACGGTAAAATTGTCGATGGCACACTGATAGGTGACAATCTTGGTAATTCCATTTATGCAAAATCAAAAAGAGGAGTCATATTTTACGGTTCCGTAAGAGACCAGGAAGGGTTAGAGGAAATCGAAGGGTTCAATGGCTGGATCAAAGGCTCCCACCCGTCATTCATCCAGCAGATGTCTCTTGTTACAATTAACACTCCAATACGCATTGGAAGAGCCACGGTTTTACCAGGTGATGTAGTACTGGCAAAAAAATACGGAGTCATTTTTATACCGGCGCACCTTGTTGCCGACCTGATAATTAATGCTGAAGTTACTGCCCTCAGAGACGAATTCGGACACCAGCGTCTGCGCGAAGGAAAATATAAACCCGGGCAGATTGACAGCGCCTGGAGCGATGAGATAAAAAAGGATTTTATGGAGTGGCTTAGCAAATACCCGGGAAAATTGCCTATGTCGAAACAGGAACTCGATAATTATTTTAAGGAAAGAAACTGGTAGAGTCATCACAGCTGGAGATAGAGATCTGGTAATCAGTTAAATGAATGATACTGCAAATTCAGATGCCATAGTCTCTTAACGAAGACTTTCGTCATTTTCGCGGTCAAAAACGCTATTAAAAGCATAAAGTTCTATTATATGAAATCTATTATCGAAAAAATCAGAAGAGAAGATCAGCTTTCAGGGTATACACAAGCTGGTGATAAACAATCGCATCTTCAAACAGGTTCTCCATCAACCAACAGGCGTGATTTCCTCAGAAAGACAGCTCTTGGGGGAATTGCCCTTGGCGGGTTTATGACTTTACCGCTTGAAGATACCATAGCACAGGCAACATCAAAGGTCAACAGGGCTTCTTATCCTTCGGATCTGAAAATAACTGACATGAGGGTTGCAACTGTCGCCAACCATCATATCATAAAGATATACACCAATCAGGACATCTATGGTCTTGGTGAGGTACGCGATGGAGCCGATGCCCGTTATGCACTCTTTCTGAAGAGCCGTATCCTGGGGCTTAATCCATGTAATGTCGAAATGATTTTCAAAATAATACGCCAGTTCGGCTACCACGGGCGACAGGGTGGCGGCTTAAGTGCAGTTGAAATGGCTTTATGGGATCTTACAGGTAAAGCATATAATGTTCCGGTATGGCAATTGCTTGGAGGCAGGTACCGGGATAAAATACGCCTTTATGCAGATACCCCAGGCGTTCAGGATCCGAAAGAGTTTGCTGAAAAAGTAAGGCTGAGAATGGAAGTGCAGGGCTTCACATGGCTAAAAATGGACCTCGGGATACATCTTGTGGCAAAGAAGGAGGGAAACATTATCAACAGCAAATACTGGGCACCTATGGCACAGTACGACCTTCGCGATTATATGGGCTATGGCAATACACTGCATTCCTTCACACAGGTTCAGATAACCGACCAGGGGCTTGCAGATCTGCAAAACTATGTAGCAATGGTGAGAGATGCAGTTGGCTATGAGATACCACTATGTGCCGATCATTTCGGCCACTTCGACGTAAACAATGCCATACGGTTTGGAAGGGCAATGGAGAAATTCCGTCTGGCATGGCTCGAGGATATGGTGCCATGGTTCGATATCGAGAACAACAAGGTGCTGTCGCAAGCCCTCGAAACCCCTATACTAACAGGCGAAGACATCTATATGCTCAATGGCGGTTTCAAACCTCTTATTGATGCCCGTGCCGTTGATATAATCCATCCCGATCTGGCAACAGCAGGAGGAATACTCGAAACCAAGAAGATTGGAGATTATGCCGAAGAGAATAATATTGCCATGGCACTCCATATGGCAGGGTCGCCAGTATGTTTTATGGCAAATGTCCATTGTGCTGCTGCAACACAGAACTTTCTGGCTCTTGAACACCATAGTATAGACACACCGTGGTGGGAGAATCTCGTCAGAATGACCGGCTCAAAACCTATGATTGAAAAAGGCTTTGCCAATGTCCCGCTCGATGCACCAGGGCTCGGGATTGAACTGAACGAAGAGGAATGCAAAAAGCGCCTCGGCAAAGAACACGGATGGTTTAACCCCACCCCGGAATGGGACCAGAAGCGTTCACACGACCGACTCTGGAGCTAAAACTATATGCTACTTCGTATTGCCTTTCGTGATTAAACAGAATAAAAATGAAAACTAAATGTTTAGTTATAATAGCACTGGTATTTATTGAGTCTGTTTCAGGCTTTTCCCAGATTAACTCTTTACTTCCTCCGGAGCAAAAACTTTTATTGCTCAAGAAAGCATGCGAAGAAGAACTTATCAACAACATCCTATCGTGGTGGTCGAAGGTGATGCCCGATGAAGTTAACGGTGGTTTCTACGGACGGGTAGACGGCAACAACACAATAATTTACGGTGCACCAAAAGGAGGTATTCTGAATGCCCGTATACTCTGGACATATTCCTCAGCTTACAGAATGACCAGAAACCCCGAGTACCTACAGCTGGCAACCCGTGCAAAAGATTACATTCTGGAGCACTTTATCGACAGGGAATACGGCGGTGCATATTACAGCCTCAATGCCGAAGGTGAGCCTCTCGACACACGAAAACATACTTATACACAGGCATTTTTTATATACGGACTTTCAGAATATGCTCGTGCAACCGGTGATAAAGTGGCTTTGACAGTTGCTTTGGAAATTTTCAATCTCCTTGAAAAACATGCCTTCGATACTATGGCAGGCGGTTATTTTGAAGCCTTCAGCCGCGACTGGTCACGCTTGCGCGACAGAATGACCGGTGAAAGAACGCCAGCTGACGAAAAAACAATGAACACGTCACTTCACATAATGGAAGCGTATGCAAATCTTTACAGGATACATCCTGTGAAACGCCTGAAGGAAAAAGTAAGAAGCATGGTTGAAATCTTCCTTGAAAAAATTATAGACAAAAAAACCGGCCATCTCATATGTTTCTTCGACAGAAGCTGGAACGCCACCTCGAAGATTGATTCATACGGACATGACATAGAGTCGTCATGGCTGCTATATGAGACCGCACAACTTCTCAACGACAGGAAACTTCTCGAAAAGGTCAGGGCAACGAGCATCAGAATTGCTGATGCAGCCATGGAAGGGATTACGCCTGAAGGGGCAATGCTTACTGAAAAAAACAACGAAACAGGTGAAGTTAGAACTACAAGAAGCTGGTGGGAACAGGCAGAGGCAGTTGTGGGCTATTTAAATGCCTACGAACTCACCGGGAATGAAAAGTATCTCAACACTGCCATCAATGCATGGAATTACATCAACAGATATTTTATTGACAGAACAAACGGAGGCTGGTTCAGCAATGTCACACCTGAAGGGACAGGAAGAGGTGATAAGGCAGGACACTGGATATGTCCCTATCACAATGGAAGAATGTGCCTTGAGGTAATGGGAAGAATTAAAAAGTAAAACAGGAGCAGGTTCTTTTTATTTTTCTTTTGTCGGTTCTACATTTACCTCATCTTCATCCTTAACCGGTTTTCCTCTCCACCAGTTTGCAAGTATTGATCCTGTAATATTCATCAGCGGCCCGAAAATAGCCGGGGCAAGTCCTACCGTTGCAAGTTTCCCCATCTGAAGTGCCAGCCCCGATGCCAGCCCACCGTTCTGCATACCGACTTCGAAGGCGATAGTGCGGCGGTCTCTTTCGGGCATGCCTGTCAGCCATGCAAAAAAGTATCCCAGTGTGTAACCGGTGAGATTATGTAAGAGGCTGGTTAACAGCAGAAGCAGCCCGACATGCAGCAGGCTCTCCCTTCCTGATGCGGTAATAATTGTTATTATCATCGCTATTCCTGCCATGGAGAAGAATGAGAGTACCTGTTCCATTATCCTGCTGTCGCCTTTAAGGTATTTTGAAAGTATTAAAGCCCCTGCGGCTGGCAGAAGCATGAACCAGCCTAATGACTTCAGAAATCTGACGACAAATCCTGAGAAACCAGTATTTGTCGATTTTGTATAAACAAGAGTTGTTACCAGTATCACAGAAATAAATATAATTATCTGAATTACAGCCGATTTATGCGATTCACTTCTTTTTGCCACGAGGTTAAATGTAAAGCCGGCCACAACCGGAAGGATAATCATATTGAGGATGTCGAGCATCATGCTCCAGAAATTGACTTCAATAAACTGACCTGCAAGTGTTTTCATCAGGAAGGGAGTTACCAGCGGAGAGAGAACCGTGGTAACTGAACTGAGTGTAACCGCAAGGGCAAGGTTGGCACGTGCAAGAAATGACATAACGTTAGAAGCAAGGCCGCTGGGAACACAGCCTATGAGTATTATACCGGCAGCAATTTCGGCAGGAAAGTTAAAGATATTTGCAATTGTGAGTCCTACCAGCGGCATTATTGTAAACTGGAGGAAAATACCAATTATAACTCCTTTCGGCATTTTAATTATTCCTGCGAAATCCTTTGCACTCATCTGCGAACCCATACCGAACATTATTAACTGCAGAAGGGGTACGATAAGGGTTTTAAGCTGGAAATTGCCTATTGAGATAAAGTACTTAGGGTAAAACATTGAAGCAGTTACAGCGGCAAATATCCACAGGGTGTAAGAAAATCCCCTTAATGTCGAATAACCTCTTATGGCAAAAGAAAGTACTATGAATGCTGAAACAAGGAATATTCCCGCAGGCTGAATGTGATTGGAAAGAATCAGTGAAACAGATATTATTATAAGAATTGCTGAGAAAATGAATAGGCTGAGATATGTACGGTTATGCATAGTTTAAGTGGTTACGAAATCTTCTTTAAACAGGCTGCTGAAAAGATATTTCAAATATATTTAATTTATGTTATTTTCCCTGCTTGCTAAAAGAACCGGGGCTAATTTTAGCTCCGCATTAGCAGCCTGTTTATACCCGGGGAGCAATCACAATTACAGGCGCCGGTATGAAAGGATATTAATCAGGGTTTGGTACCACATTCTCAATTTTAACAGTAATCGGGTTAGGCCATCTGGAGTTGTTATAAATGCGCTGTGCCCTTACCACAGAAATTTCCAGTCCTTTTTCGGTTTGCTTGAAACGGCATTCCGGATTAATTTCCGGATTGTATTCAACCACCAAACTGTTTTGTCCCAAAACACTTATTTTGGTGTTTTCAGTTGCTTTAACAGATTTTAAAAGGAACTCTTTCCTTTCTCCCCGGGTCCAGTCGTAAATTCCTGTAATGATGGCATAAACTGTTTTACGATCTTTTGATGCTGTAAACCATATGTTACCTTCATGGGAGACTACCCAGGGACGCACTGACTGAACAGCTTCCCGGTTAATAAAATTCCAGGCAGCCAATTCTGTAAGGTTCCTTGATTCCGGATCAGGAACCTTTCCATAAGGATCGAGACCGATATTGAGCAACAGATTTCCTCCTTTGGCCCGTGTTTCAATTAACATTTCAATTAGTTCTGTTCCTGATTTTAAATCGTCGTTGGTTGGTTTATACTGCCACTGTGTTCCCATAGTAATACAGGACTCCCACAGTACATCCTTTATGTCTCCCCTGATTTTTTGTTCAGGCGTTTCTACAGCCCCTCTTGTAATAACAAGATCGGGTTGCAATCTCCATGCCTCATCTTTACAGGGTTCTGCAGGACTGCCATCGATAAAAAGCACATCTATCTTTCCGTACCTGCTGAATAATTCGTTGGTTTGCCTGCGAATCAGCTCATTATATTCAGCCTTTATTCTGTCATTTAAATCCAATCCCATCCTTCTGACCGTAATATTGTTATCATACAAAAATTTGAAATCTTCGGGAGAGTAGTAAAAACCAACTGCCAATCCTGCTTTACGCACTCCCTCAACATATTCTTTTAATAAATCCTTCTTATAGGGTGTATTAGTAATTTTAAAATCAGTGGTTTTGGTATCCCACATGCAAAATCCAGAATGATGTTTGGTGGTGAAAACTATATATTTCATTCCGGCGAGTCCGGCTTGTATTGCGATTTTATAAGCGTCGAACTCTTTAGGGTCAAATGTTTTTGGCAAGTCATTTATAAAACGTTTGGTGTAATCATCAGAAGCACCAACCAGCGAGTGGCTGATTACTATTCCGAGCTGACTGTCTATGCTCCAGTGGATAAACATTCCAAAACCGAGGTCCCGCAGCCATTCCTCCCGCTCCGGTTTATTCCGGTTATAACCGGCTTCGGAATCTGCTGCTATCTGTGCCTGTGAATTTACCGCTAATGCAAAAACAAAAAACAATATAACTGTTCTTATCATTTTTTCTCACCAGTTTACGGCCAAAATAATAAAAAAGAGCTACTCTTCAAAGGTTTCCCTCAATGGTGTAAATTATTATTTTCGAAACCTAGAATAAAAGTTCATTTGCTTGATTTTTTTCAAAAACTCCAATCATGCTTATCTTAGTATCATAAAATACCGTTAACAACCTATTAAAAGCTCTGACATGAAAACCAGGATACCAGTTTTACTTATAATCATTATACTTTTAGCCTGTATGTGTAGCCGACTGAAGGACGGCAATCATCACATAAAAATAATCTTCGATACCGACCTCGGTCCCGATTACGACGATGTGGGAGCACTTGCCTTCCTTCACGCAATGGCCGACAGCGGAAGGGCTGAAATACTTGCCACGGTGACATCAAACAAACACCCGCTTGTAGCCCCCTGTATCAACATCATCAACACATATTTCGGGCGCCCGGAACTGCCTGTAGGTGCACCAAAAACTGATGGAGTAAGCCTTTCGGCCTGGCAGCACTGGCCCGACTCACTTGTTGCCAGATATCCCCATACCGTTAAATCAACCAACGACGCACCCGATGCGGTATATGTTTACAGAAAAATACTCTCCTCAGAACCCGATTCATCAGTTACAATAGTAACCGTGGGATTTCTTACAAACATTGCGAACCTGCTGAAATCTCAGCCCGACAGCCTCTCTCCCCTCGACGGACGGGAACTAGTAGCTAAAAAAGTAAAACGGCTCGTATCAATGGCCGGCCGCTTCCCTGAAGGAAAAGAATTTAATATACACATGGACTCAACATCCTCTGAGTATGTCTTCAACGAATGGCCCGGTGAAATAATCTTTTCAGGTTTTGAAATTGGTTCAAAAATATTCACCGGAGTGCGCCTGATTAATTCAGATATTAAGAACAGTCCGGTTAAAGATGTATACAGAATCAGCATCCCACTTTCGGAAGAAGACAAAAATGGCAGGATGAGCTGGGACCAGACAGCTGTTCTGATTGCTGTTTACGGAACCGATGGTTTTTTCGACACAAAACGGGGTAATATTATCATCAATAGCGACGGCTCCAACTCATGGGAAGACAACCAGGAAGGAAAGCACATGTATGTTGTAATGAAGATGCCCGTACCTGAAATAACCAGATTCATTGAAGACAGAATGATGCACCAACCGGTATCAGAATGATGATTTAAGTATTTCTCTAAGCAATCTGTAATCCGCGGCCATCTTCCTGTGATGAGAGTATGAGGTTGTTTTATGACTTACAGGCAAAGTGACCTGTTTATCTAAAGTCTTTTCAACTTCTTCAGGAAACTTACCCGGATGAGCAGTAGCAAGGAAAATGCCGGTGCAGGAATTGTTTTTCATGTATTCTTTCAGTCCGAGATATGCCACTGCCGTATGCGGATCAGCAATATATGAATATCTGGTATAAAGTTCCTTCATCGCCTGACGTGTCTTCTCATCGGTAAACCAGAAACCGGATATGTCAGCTCTAATCTTCTCAATATCGTTGCTATACAGATCGAGGATGCGTCTGAAGTTACTCGGATTCCCAACATCCATCGCGTTTGATATTGTAGGGAAGGAATGATGCGGTACAAATTTTCCCGATTCAAGATATAGCGGAACTGACCTGTTAATATTTGTTGACGCGATGAACTTTACGGCCGGCAGACCCATGCGCTTTGCAATAAGCCCTGCCGTAAGGTTTCCGAAGTTACCGCTCGGAACGCTGAATACAACAGGATAGTCATTCTTCTTTAACTGTGCGAAAGAGTAAAAATAATATACCGACTGTGGGAAGAGTCTGGCAAAATTTATCGAATTTGCCGAAGTCAATACAATTTCCTCATTCAGTTTACTGTCGGCAAAGGCCTGTTTTACAAGCTTCTGGCAATCGTCGAAATCACCTTTAATTTCGAGGGCAAGAATATTCTCTCCGGCTTTTGTCAGTTGCTGTTCCTGAATAAAACTAACTCTGCCTGAAGGATATAGTATTACCACCTTGATGTTCTTTTTTCCTGCGAAAGCATTAGCAACCGCCCCACCCGTATCGCCCGAAGTGGCTACCAGAACTTTTATTTCATTGTTTATGCTTCCTGCAAAATAGTCAAGCATTCCTGCAAGAAACCTTGCTCCCACATCCTTGAATGCAAAGGTTGGACCATGAAACAGTTCCAGCACATAAATATCCGGAAAGAGTTTTACAAGCGGTATGTCAAAATTCAAGGCCCTTTCAATGATATTTCTAAGCTCTTCAGCCGGTATATCTTCGCCAAACACCGGTTCAGTCACCCTGTATGCGGTTTCTTGAAGAGTCATTTCACTGAAATGTTCAAAAAATGAACTGTCCAGTGAAGGTATCTTCTCCGGCATATAGAGGGCTCTTTCTTCCGAGGCACTTCTCATTACAGCTTCAACGAGTGAAACTTTCCGGGAAGGTTTATCTATGTTATAGTAAAGCATTGTTTATCTGCATATTAAAAATCTACTTCATTAATAACCTTTGCACCCGGTGCATTTAGTGAAGAAATTATTCTGTCAGAGTTCAGTCCGGCTTCACGGAATGCTTTTTGCATTGCATCAGCAATTTTATCTGCCCGGTTTTTGTCGGATGAGAAAGCGAATACTGAAGGTCCAGAGCCTGAGATACCGCAGCCTATGGCACCAGCTTCGAGTGCCGATTTTTTAGCAATTGCAAAACCAGGTATCAGCATGGTTCTTCTCGGTTCTGCAAGGAGGTCATTCATTGAGCGGCCTACAAGGCTGTAATCACCTGTGAGCAAGCCGGCCGTAAGCGCAGCTGTGTTGGCGCTCTGACGGGTTACAACATTTAAAGGGAAGTCGCGTCGCAGTACGCGCCGGGCATCAGAAGTTTTCACTTCTATATGCGGATAAATTACAACACAATACAGGTCTGAGGGTGTTTTAAGTTGAATGATATCGAGAGGTTCATAGCTGCGGATGAGAACGAAGCCTCCCAGAAGTGAGGGGGCTACATTATCGGCATGGGCTGTTCCGCAGGCGGCCCTCTCTCCTTCCATGGCAAAAGGAATCAGGTCTATTGTCCTGAAGGGATTCCCGAAGAGCCTGTTGAGAGCATACACTGCTGCTGCAGCACTCGAAGCACTGCTTCCCATCCCGCTTCCAGGAGGAAGGTTCTTTTCAAGTGTAATTTTAACACTTATATTCTCTTTTCCGGCAGCCTTAAGCAATGCATTTATTGCCACCCCGGCAGTGTTCTTACCTGGTTCCTGAGGCACAAGTCCAGCATATTTTCCAGTAATGGAAATTACCTCTCTTCCTGGTGAATCATCAACTTCAACCGTAACCTTGTCGCCTTCGCCTTCAAGAGCAAAACCCATAATATCAAACCCGCACGAGATGTTTGCCACGGTGGCAGGTGCAAAGGCTGTAACAGATTTATGTACTATCATTTCATTAAACTTTTTTAATTACCCTGTTTAATTACCCTGTAATCTTACTGTTTCTGCTATTCTAACTATATCTGCCAGCAGACCTGCTGAAGTAACGTCAACACCTGCACCCGGTCCTTTCACCACAAGCGGATACTGGCTGTAATATTTTGTTGTAAAAATCAGGCAGTTCTCACTCCCCCTGAGTGAAAAGAAGGGATGATCTTCTCCTGTTCTGGTTATTCTGACTTTTGCTTCACCGTTTTCAATCAAAGCAACATACCGCAATTTCTTTCCTTCTTCAGTGGTGCGAATATAGCGACTGAATATCAGATGTTCCTGTTTTTCAATCTCTCTGAGTAGCTCTTCCACAGTTCCTTTTGAAGGTATAGGAGCCGGAAGAACGGGTTCTACATCTACCTCTTCAGGCTCAAGCTGAAGCCCACATTCCCTGGCAAGAATAAGGCATTTCCTTGCCACGTCAAGTCCCAGAAGGTCATCGCCCGGATAAGGTTCAGTGATACCCTTTTCTCTTGCCAGGCGCACAAGTTCGCTGAAGGTTATCTTTCCGTCATATTCCGAAAGAAGCCAGTTGACAGTGCCGGATAGCACTGCTTCGATTTTAATTATTTCATCACCGCCTGCTTGCAGGTTACGGATGACATTAATAACCGGCAGCCCGGCGCCTACATTGGTTTCATAGTTGAACGAGACATTACGTTTCCGGGCATTTATTTTTAAACTGTTATATTCGCTCTGCCTTCCGGTATTGGCGCGTTTATTTGCTGCAACAATCGAAACGTTCGATGAAAGCAATTTTTCATAATAAACCACTGGCTCATCACTTGCCGTAGCATCAATAAATATACTGTTCTCAAAATTATGCGACAGTAATCCCCCGACAAACTCACTTAATTTTGCCCTGACGCCGGCGTTATTAAAATAGGTTTTCCACATTCCGGGGTCTATTCCATCTTCGCTTAGGAGCATCTTCCTTGTATTTATAAGTCCACATATCTTCAGTTCAATCTTTTGTGAAAGGAGGCTCTCCTGCTGGTTATGTATCATCTCCATAAGGCGACTTCCGATTGCGCCGGTTCCGGCCATATATATATGAAGGCGGCGCACTTCACGGCTGAAGAGTGCCTGATGCAGAATACGGAGGCCTTTACGGAGGTCACTTTCACTGATGACAAATGATATATTCAACTCTGAGCTCCCCTGTGAGATGGCTTTGACATTTATGCCATTACGCCCGAGGGGATTGAACACCTTTGCCGCCACACCCGGAACATGCCGCATGTTTTCACCCACCACCGCAACAATTGCAAGTCCATCTTCATTGTTCACAGAGGATATCAGTCCTGAAGCAAGTTCAGCTGCAAAGGCCTCCCGAAGTATTGTACAGGCACCGGCGGCATCCTCCTGTTTAACGGCTATACATATCGAATGTTCCGAGGATGCCTGACTGATAAGGATAACGCTTATCCTGTTCTGCGACAATGCGGTGAATAACCTTGCAGATATTCCGGCAACTCCAACCATCCCGCTTCCTTCAACATTAACTATGCTTATGTTTCTGAGGGATGTTATTCCCTTTACAATACCGTTGTCTTTGCAGGTCTCCCTGCTGATAAGTGTTCCGGGATGCCCGGGGTTGAAAGTATTTTTAACCCTCACAGGTATCTGTTTAAGCATGGCAGGGTGAAGCGATAGCGGAAACAGGATTCTTGCTCCGAAGTGTGACAATTCCATCGCTTCAGAATAGGAAAGTTTTTCAATACTTCTCGCCTCAGGAACAAAGTGAGGATCGGCTGTCATTACACCGTCGGCATCGGACCATATCTCAACCGATTCAGCATCAACTGAATATGCCACTATGGTGGCAGTGTAATCTGAGCCACTCCTGCCAAGGGTGGTGGTTTGTCCGTTCGGGTCGGAGCCGATAAAACCGGTTATTACTTTAAGTCCTTTATGTTCAGAAAAATACTTTCTTACAAGATTTTCTGTTATTTTGAAGTCAACCTTTGCTTTTCCGAAGTCCGAATCGGTTCTGATAATTTCCCGTGCATCGGTATAAAGAGTGTCAGGGATATAAGGACGAAGTACTTCAGAGAGCAGGTATGCTGAAAGGCGTTCGCCGAAGCTGAGCACAAGGTCTTTTGTGCGGGGTGTTACTTCGGCAAGCAGAACGGCGCCTTTGACTATATCGGACAATTCGTTGCAGAGCGACATTATCTCAGCCATCACCCGCGGATGGTTTTCTACCGGCAGCAGTAAACGGGCAGTTTCAAGGTGCCTCTCTTCTATCTCCCTGATGATCTCATCACAGCTGCTGGAATTTTCAGTAACTGCCCTGCACAACTCAACAAGGCGGTCGGTTATACCGCCCATTGCCGATACCACAACAGCAATTTCATCTCCTTCCGAGATATTAAGCCGGATGATTTCAACAACTTTTCTAATCTTGTCAGCATCGGCAACAGAAGTGCCTCCGAATTTCAGGATTTTCATTGAAATGATTTTTATAAATATCTGAACAACAACATTATTCGATCTCCTTTATTCTTTTACCCATTCACCATCCCACGTTAGGGTGCTGGAGGGGCATCCTCTGCCGCCACCTGCATTTCCCCTGACTGGGACTTTATGCCTTTTTTCTTCACTCAGGCCTCTCCCAGTTGCAATGCCGGGAGAAGCAGTAGGAGATATAAAAAAAGCCATCCCCGGTTTTTCCGGGGATGGCTGCAATTACATTATTTAACAATCCTTATTACAGAGCAAGGCATCCCCGGTACAACAGTGTTCCTGTTGTGGTGGTGGTACCTGTGCCTGTATATAAAACGTTTATCATTGTCTGTTATTCCGTTACAAAAATATATTTTTTTAAATACATACAAAGAAAAAATGAAAATTTTTTAAAATATTTTTTATATTCTTTCATTTAATGGCACATAAGGTCTGATTCCGTAAACATTTTTAAATGCAGGCCTGATGATTCTTTTTGCAGAGAAGGTAAGTTCTTCAATACGGTGAGCGCACCACCCTGCAATTCTTGCCATAGCAAAGAGCGGTGTATAGAGGTCTTTCGGAATCCCTATGCAGGAATATACAAAACCCGAGTAGAAGTCGACATTCACACATACGGTTTTATCGTTCTGGTCGCCTTTAAATTTTCTGAAGACATCAGGTGTCAGTTCCTCTACAAGGCAGTAAAGATCAAATTCATCGAGTCGTCCAGCCTCTGCAGCCAGTTCGCGTGCCTTTTCTTTTAAAAGTACAGCCCGCGGGTCGGAAATTGTATACACTGCATGTCCCACACCGTAGATCTTACCTGAAAAGTCATTTGCCTCTTTCCTTAATATTTTCATCAGGTAATTTTCAACTTCTTCTTTGTCTTTCCAGTCTTTTACGTTTTCCTTGATATTTTCCATCATGTGCAGCACTTTCAGGTTTGCTCCGCCGTGAAGCGGGCCCTTCAGGGAGCCTATGGCTGCCGTAACTGCTGAATAAATGTCAGTTTCGGTTGAACTTGTTACCCTCATCGTAAATGTGGAGTTATTACCGCCCCCATGTTCGGCATGCAATACCAGTGCAAGGTCGACCATATCGGCCTGAAGCTTTGTGTAAGCTTTATCACCCTTGATGAGATGCAGGAAATTTTCTGCTGTAGTCAGGTGCATCAGAGGATGGCGAATCGACAGGGTCTTTCCATAATATGCGTGCCTGAGTGCCTGGTATGAATAGGCAATTATACACGGAAATTTGGCAATCAGATTGAGTGATTGCTTTATCATGTTATCAAGTGAAATATTATCCGGGTCGTCATCAAGAGTGTAGAGTCCGAGCACAGATCTTGCAAGTATGTTGAGCACATCTTTACCCTTAAGGGAGAGAATCATGTTATTTATGAAATGGTCGGGCAGAGGCCTGAGTGAAGCCAGATATGAAGAGAATTGCTCCAGTTCGCTTTTTGTCGGAAGCCTTCCTGCCAGCAGCAGAAAAACGGTTTCATCAAAACCGTGCCTGTTTTCTTTCTGAAAACCATGGGTTATCTCATCAATGTCGATACCCCTGTAAAGCAACCTGCCCGGGACAGGGATAACCTTACCGTCCTTCTTTTCATAGCCGACAACGTCGCCTATGTTAGTAAGTCCCACAAGAACACCTGTACGGTCACTGTTTCTCAATCCCCTCTTAACATCGTACTTCTCGAAAAGTTCGTTATCGATCTGACATGATTCCCGCACAGACTTCTCAAACATTCTGAAAAAATCATTCCCATTCATCTTCTTAAAATTTTACATAGCTTTTATTATTTCATCAGCAAACTCAGATGTCTTGAGCAACACGGCATTTTCCATAAGACGATGGAAATCGTATGTTACTTTACCTGCTGAGATTGCGGCCTCAAGGCCGTCGTGAATCTTTCGTGCAGCTTCATTCCATCCTATATATTCAAGCATTAATGCACCTGAAAGGATTACCGAACCGGGATTTACTTTATCCTGTCCGGCATATTTAGGTGCAGTGCCATGAGTAGCTTCAAACACAGCGTGACCGGTGTCGAAGTTTATGTTTGCCCCCGGCGCTATGCCTATTCCTCCCACGATTGCAGCAAGGGCATCGGAGATATAATCGCCGTTTAGATTCAGGGTGGCTATAACAGAATATTCAGCAGGGCGCGTAAGTATCTGCTGAAGAAATGCATCGGTGATGACATCCTTTATTATCACCTTCCCTTCCTCTTCGGCTTTTTTAAGTTCTTCATCAGCTTTTGCTGTACCACCTGCTTTTTCAATTGCACGGTACTGTTCCCATGTAAAAACGAACTCTCCGAACTCCCTTTCGGCAAGTGCATATCCCCACTTCATGAAAGCCCCTTCAGTAAACTTCATAATATTCCCTTTGTGAACAAGCGTGACTGAAGGAAGCTTTCTCTCAATAGCAAACCTTATTGCCTGGCGGACAAGCCGTTCGGTTCCTTCAATTGATACGGGTTTAACGGCAAAAGATGATGTCCGGGGAAATCTTATTTTTTTTACTCCCATTTCTGAAATGAGAAAATCCCTGAATTTTTCAGTGGCTGGCTCACCTACCATAAACTCGATGCCAGCATAAATATCTTCAGTATTTTCCCTGAAAATATGCATATCGACAAGCTCGGGGTGTTTTACCGGGCCTGGGACTCCTCTGTAATATCTTACAGGGCGGTAACATACATAAAGGTCGAGTTCCTGCCTCAATGCCACATTCAACGAGCGTATTCCCTCGCCCACCGGGGTGGTGAGGGGACCCTTGATACCAACAAAGTATTCCCTGAATGCTGTCACTGTCTCTTCAGGCAGCCATTTTCCAGTAAGGTTAAATGCCTTCTCGCCTGCCAGCACCTCCATCCATTCAATCTTCCTTTTTCCCCTGTAAGATTTACACACTGCAGCGTCAATTACACGCACTGCCGCACGCCAGATATCCGGTCCCGTCCCGTCACCCTCAATAAATGGAATTACAGGATTATCGGGCACAAGGAGCTGCCCATTTTCAAATGTTATTTTTCCCGGATTCATAATTGATCATTCTGTTTTTTTACTCGCAATTTGAAGTACTTTATTAAGTTTCTTCACTAATTTCCTTTGTATTTCTGAATTATCCACTTATTTAAGTATTCAGTTTCCTTATCACATTCAATGCACTTCCTTCCCTGAACCATTCAATCTGTTTTTCGCTATATGAGTGCAAAAGAGTTATCTCCTCTTTTGTTCCATCTGAATGCCTTAGTATAAGCTTCAGAGTGGTTCCGGGTGCCATCTTCGTTATTCCGGTTATATCAACACGGTCATCCTCTCTCACCCGGTCGTAGTCTTCTGGATTCATAAAAGTCAGAGCAAGAACCCCCTGTTTCTTAAGATTAGTCTCATGAATGCGGGCAAACGACTTCGCAATAATTGCCTTTACACCAAGAAATCTTGCCTCCATAGCGGCATGCTCACGCGATGAACCCTCTCCGAAATTCTCTTCTGCTATAACTACAGAACCGGTGCCGGTATCTCTGTAAGCCTTTGCTGCAACAGGAACCGGTGAGTATTCTCCGGTCAACTGGTTTAAAACACTGTTTGTTAAACCATTGAATGCGTTTACGGCACCGATCATGTAATTCTCAGAGATATTTTCCAGATGTCCACGGTATTTAAGCCATGGTCCTGCCATGGAAATATGATCGGTTGTACATTTACCTTTTACTTTAATAAGAAGATATAAGCCCAGAAAATCCTTTCCGTTCCACGGTTCGAAAGGCTTCAGTAATTGCAGCCGTTCAGAGTTAGGCGGTATAATTATTTCTGTATCTTCAACCTGAATATTGTTTACTGAACTTGTTTCAGACATTAAACCTGCAGCATTTTCCGGAAGTTCTTTAGCCAGGGGCTCGTCAAGCATTACTAATTTACCTTCTTCATTCACGATTTTATCTCTCGAAGGGTCGAATGAAAGTTTTCCTGAAAATGCAATAGCAGCGGCAATTTCCGGCGAAGCAACAAATACGTGGGTATTAGGGTTACCGTCAGTACGCTTTGAAAAATTACGATTGAAGGTATGCACTATTGTATTGACTCTTTCATTATCATCTGTTTGCCTTTTCCATTGCCCGATGCATGGTCCGCAGGCATTTGCAAATATTTCTGCTCCTGCCCTGCGGAACAGATCAAGGATACCCTCCCTTGCTGCAAGAGTGCGGACAAATTCTGAACCCGGTGATACATAAATCTTTGCTACTGGTTTCAGTTTCTTTTCAAGAGCATTTTTTACCACTGAGGCAGCTTTAGACAGGTCTTCGAAAGAAGAGTTGGTGCATGAACCAATCAGTACTGCCTCAACATCCAGTGGCCAATTATGCTTCTCTGCTTTTTTCTTCATCTCCTGCACAGTAGTGGCAAGGTCGGGTGTAAAAGGGCCATTGAGATGAGGTTCGAGTTCCGAGAGATTGATCTCAATCACTCTGTCGTAATATTTTTCAGGAGCAGCATAGACTTCAGGGTCAGCCTGCAGATGCATCCTGTTATTCGATGCGAGTTCTGCAATCTGATTTCTTCCGGTGGAGTTCAGGTAATAAATCATTGATGCATCGAAAGGAAAAACAGATGATGTTGCACCAGTCTCTGCTCCCATGTTGCAAATTGTGGCTTTTCCGGTGCAGGAGATTGTTGAAGTTCCATCGCCGAAATATTCGATAACCGAACCTGTAGCACCTTTTACCGTAAGTATACCGGCCAGCTTCAGAATAACGTCTTTTGGTGAGCACCATCCTGAGAGCCTTCCTGTGAGTCTCACGCCGATTATTTCTGGCATCTTCAATTCCCATGGCATGCCTGTCATGGCATCCACTGCGTCGGCTCCTCCTACTCCCACACCTATCATACCAAGGCCTCCAGCATTTGGAGTATGCGAATCTGTACCTGTAATCATACCTCCCGGGAAGGCATAGTTTTCAAGAACTATCTGGTGAATTATTCCTGAGCCGGGCTTCCAGAAGCTTATTCCGTACTTTCTGCAGACTGATTCGAGGAATTCATAAACTTCTTTGCCAGTTTCAACAGCTTTTTTAAGATCCTCTTCCCCTCCCTTTTCAGCCACAATCAGGTGGTCGCAGTGAACTGAAGCCGGAATGGCAGACCTTTTGCTTCCTGCAAGAATAAACTGAAGCAGTGCCATCTGGGCAGTGGCATCCTGCATTGCAAGGCGATCGGGTCTGAAATCAGCATACTGTCCGCTTCTATTTAAATCACCGGCTGTCCCATCGTCATACAAATGATTAAACAGAATTTTCTCAGTAAGAGTAAGCGGCCGGCCTGCTCTTTTCCTGATTTTTTTCATTCTCTCAGGCAAAACCTCATAAAAGGATTTTATAATTTCAAGATCGTACATGCCAGTTATTAAATTTTTCAGCTTCTTATCTGACCGTTTCCTTCAATAATCCATTTATAGGTTGTAAGCTCTTCGAGTGCCATAGGGCCTCTTGCATGAAGCTTTTGTGTTGAAATACCTATTTCAGCTCCAAGGCCGAACTGTGCCCCGTCGGTGAAAGCTGTTGACGTATTGGAATATACAGCAGCTGCATCGACAAGATTGAAAAACATCTTTATTCTGTCTGGATCTTCCGAAATAATAGCTTCGCTGTGCTTTGAGCTATACCTCGATATATGGCTAATTGCCTCATCAAATGAAGCAGTGGTTTTAATCGCCATCTTATAAGAAAGGAATTCTGTTCCCCACGATTCTTTTGTAGCATGCTGAAGCAGGTGTGCAGGGTATTTTCCTTTCAGGGCTGAAAATGCTTTTCTGTCGGCATAGATTATTACATTCTTTTCGACGCAAAGACTTACCAGATAAGGCAGGTCAGAGAGTCGTTTTTCATGGACTATAAGGCAGTCGAGTGCATTGCAGACGCTCACCCTGCGGGTCTTTGCATTATTGATTATTAATCTTCCCTTTTCCCGGTCGCCATACTCGTCAAAATATGTATGGCAGATGCCGGCTCCTGTTTCTATCACAGGAACAAGCGCGTTTTCCCTTACGAAATCGATGAGTGATTTTCCTCCGCGTGGGATGATAAGATCTATATAATCGCGTGCTTTCAGTAGTTGCATGGTTTCACTGCGTCCTGCCGGGAGAAGGGTTACAACATTTTTGTCAATTCCTTCTTTTTCCAGTATTCCGGCAATGATGCTTACCAGAGCCTTATTTGAATTTATTGCATCGCTTCCCCCTTTAAGAACACATGCATTGCCTGATTTGAAGCAGAGTGAAAAGACATCGAGCGTAACGTTTGGCCTTGCCTCATAAATAACTGCCACCACGCCGAACGGCACGCTCACTTTTGAGATTTTAAGTCCGTTTGGGCGCACCCGCTGGTCGAGTATGCGTCCGACCGGTGATGGCAGTGATGCAACATTTCTAATATCGGATGCTATACCTTCTATCCTTTCTTTTGTCAGAAGTAGCCTGTCGTATCTGGGGTCATTCTGGTCCATTTTCCTGAGGTCTTTCTCATTCTCGGAAATGATGAAAGGGATATTTTCCTCAACGGCATCAGCCAGTTTCAGAAGTACCTCATTTATCCTGCTGTTGTCAATAACAGTCATTTTACGGCCGGCTTCTGCGGCCCTTTTTAAAAGAGGGATGCAGTTCATAAGTACTCAGGGATTGTATAATTAAAAAACCACAGGTTCAACACCTGCATTCTCATTTAAAACCAGATAATGGTAATGTACCAGTGGTTTGCTGCATTTCTGACCTATATTCTGAATTGCTTTATCGGAATCGTATTCCGATTTGCCCAGGCCTATAGAGTTCCCTTCTTCGTCAATTATTCTGACAATATCTCCTTTTTTGAAAGATCCTTCGATGCGGGTTACCCCTACAAGCAGAAGACTTGAAGCTTTAGGGCCCATGAGGGCCTCCTTTGCTCCCCGGTTGACAACCACCACACCACGGGCGAAGGTAGCGGAATGGGCTATCCATTTCTTCACACTGTTCCTGCGTTTGCCAGCAGGCAAAAAGTGAGTATATGGTACATCTTTCCCGCGCACGATATCAGTTATAATGGAATCGCGCAAACCGTTTGCAATAAAAACTCTGACACCCTCGGAGGCAAGTCTGCGGGCATTTGAGTATTTTGTAAGCATACCGCCACGTCCGAATTCGGAGCGGAATGAAAAGATGTATTGTTCAATTCCTTCTGCATCAGGACGCACCTCCCTTATAAGCTCCGTCCCATCATCACCAGGGATACCTGTATAGATGCCATCGACATTGGTGAGGATTATAAGTGAGCTGCAATCCATCATTGAAGTGATAAGGCAGGAAAGTTCGTCGTTATCTGTAAACATCAGCTCGTTTACTGAGATAGTATCATTTTCATTAACAATGGGGATTATTTTGTTATCGAGCATTGCCATGATGCAGTTTCTCATGTTCAGATAGTGCCGCCTGTCCATAAAGCTTTCCCTTGTGGCGAGAACCTGTCCTGCAGGAATTCCATATTTTCCGAATAAATACTGGTAATGCGACATCAGTTTTACCTGTCCCACTGCAGCAAGTATTTGCCTCGACTCCACTACACTGGTCTTCCTCGATGGGGTTATTTCTGACCTTCCAGCAGCAACAGCACCTGATGTTACAAGAATAACCTCTATCCCATTCCTGTAAAGGATAGCTAAATCTTCAACAATTCTGGAAATTCTCCATGTGTTGAGTGAACCATCGTCATTGGTCAACACGTTGCTTCCAACCTTTACGGTGATACGCCCAAAATTTTCCTTTCTGTTTTTCAGTTCAACATTCATTTTTAATATTACCTGTTTACAAAATTGAACTTATTTAAAAAAATTTCTTGCAAAATTAATATTTTTTATGAATATTTTAAACTTTATTAAGTTTTATCTTACAAATTTGTTAAAGTCTTGTTTCACAAACAGAGGTTTCACCTCAACTCACCGGCCACCTTCTGCGTTTTTACCCCCTCACCTGGCTTTCCGAGTTTTCGGAATAGACTCTGTCTTGTCCTGAAATAGGTTGACAAAAATTATGAAATTTGTAAACTTATATCAGGATTAAATTAAAAACTGTCAACTTTTTTTAGGACGAGACACTCTTCTCATTAAGGATAAGATATTAATATATTGTATATCAACAACTTTCCCTCTCCCAAGCTGGAGAGGGGGATTAAGGGGGTGAGGTTAACACAGAGGATTATCGAGGGGTTGAGGCCAAACCAAGACATGAGCCTGGATTATGTAACATTGTTTCTGTAAAATTAAAAAAGCCACGGCTGAAAAAAATAATTATAATAGTGATAAACTTTAAAACAATCAGCCATGGCAAGAAAAGTGAATAAAATTACAAAAGATTTTTCAGAAGAAATACAAGA
>JAKPDL010000117.1 GCA_029552825.1 Bacteroidota bacterium | reverse complement strand
CACACTGAAGAGGATGAATGCAATCAGAAATATTGAAAATTTATTATTACGGCTTGCCAATTGAATAAAACACCTTTTTGCCATTAAATTTTGCTGCAGCACCCAGCTGCTCTTCAATTCGCAATAACTGATTGTATTTTGCAAGGCGGTCAGTACGCGATGCTGATCCTGTCTTGATAAACCCTGTATTCATGGCAACCGCTAAATCAGCAATTGATGGGTCTTCAGTTTCACCTGAACGGTGGGACACAACTGCTGTATACCCTGCCCGTTTTGCCATTTCAATAGCTTCGATAGTTTCGGTCAATGTGCCTATCTGATTCAATTTAATTAAGATTGAATTGGCTATCCCCTTTTCTATACCTTTTTTAAATATTTGGGTATTGGTAACAAATATATCATCGCCCACAAGCTGCACTTTATCCTTGCATTTATCAGTCAACAGCTTCCATCCATCCCAGTCATCCTCGGCCATACCATCTTCAATGGAAATTATGGGATACATTTTAATCCAGCTTTCATATATTGCAACAAGCTCTTCTGATGTTTTTTCTGGCTTTGCTTCAGCTGCCATAACATACTTGCCATTTTTGTAAAATTCACTTGCCGCTGAGTCAATTGCTAAATAAATATCCTGACCTGCTTTAAACCCAGCTTCTTTAATTGCTTCCAGTATTACCTCAAAAGCTTCAGCATTGGATTTTAAATTTGGTGCAAATCCACCTTCATCGCCCACTGCTGTGTTATAACCTTTTTTGGATAACACCTTTTTTAATGCATGGAACGTTTCAACTCCCATGCGCAAAGCTTCTTTAAATGAATCAGCGCCAACGGGAACAATCATGAATTCCTGAATATCCACATTATTGTCAGCATGTTTCCCGCCATTCAATATGTTCATCATTGGCACAGGCAACTCACATGCACCCACTCCACCAATATACTGATACAGAGGCATACCAAAGGTTTCGGCAACAGCCTTGGCACATGCCATTGATACGCCTAAAATGGCATTTGCACCTAATTTTGCTTTATTTGGTGTACCATCTAAGTCAATCAGCGTTTTATCTATTTCTATCTGTCGCATGGCATCCATTTCAACAACAGCGCCTGATATTATTTCATTTACGTTTTGCACTGCCTTCAATACACCCTTGCCATTATAGCGGGATTTATCGCCATCCCTCAGTTCAATGGCTTCGTTTTCGCCAGTGGATGCACCGGATGGTACGGCAAATCTGCCAACAATCCCTGAAGATAGTTCAACATCAACTTCTATGGTAGGATTGCCCCGTGAATCTAAAATTTCACGTGCATG
>JAKPDL010000145.1 GCA_029552825.1 Bacteroidota bacterium | reverse complement strand
AAATCTTATTGGGCGGGTGGCTACCAGCCCGAAAATGAAATACAGCAAGCATCAAGATGCAATTTGTTTTTTCAGGCTGGCTGTGCGCCGGAATTTTCTAAGCGGAGGAGAAGACAATCAAACTACGGATTTCTTTAATGTAGTTTGTTACCGGCGGGTAGCAGAGACAGCATTTCAATACTTAAAAAAGGGATACCGCGTTGCGGTTCATGGCCGGATTGAAAACCGCAGATACAAGCGGGACGGCGGAAACGGCCCCTGGGCGTGGACTTTTCAAGTCGTAGGGGAAGTGTTGGAATTTCTGGATAAAAGAGAAAAAGATGATTTCATAGAACAACAAGAGGTGGAGTGGGAGCAAGAAACATCCAATCCGCCGGAAGAAGTTCCGTTTTAATAATTTTTATTCCAGATTTGATTCGTCGCAAACATGGCCGCACCGGCATACAGCTTGCCTTTTTGCTGGATGCGCGAACGTATGGTTGCATGCCGGGCATACATATTTTCTCCCGGGAGCGATTACGGTGCCGATTATCCGGCTTTCAGCTTCCGGATCCGCAAAGTCGATTTTACGGATTTCAAGGCACCAAGCAATCCCGCCATAATCCCCTTCGTAAGCGGCGCGCCACGCTTCCTCAATTATTTTTTCATCAGATGCATCTTCCTCTACATCCAGTGGAGAAAGCCAGCATCCATCATAAATATAAAGTGCGCCAGATATCATAAGTATCTCCTCCTTCCTTCAATTAGCAGAATGTATTTTTATAATATATTCTATATAACCATTATTTAAATAAACAGCCGCATCACGCGGATGTTTAGAGAAAACTTTTAAAATCTCTTCCAATTTTGAAGCCGCACGGATGGCGGCCTTCATGGAAGAGAAGCCAGGAGAATAGACTACCTTGACATCATAATCCGTATCTGTTGGCCTAAAAAACCAATCCCCTTGGATACAATTCTTCAACATAAAAGGATTAAGAGAATTAAACCGGTGAAAAATTATAAATCTTTTTTCCGGTGTATAAGCTGTAGTAATAAAAGATGAATAATCTATTTCCGAATTGCAATCATCTGGATCTTTGAATTCGATTTCGATTTGGTTAAGATCTTTTATAATCCTAACCATAATACTAATATCCTGATTCCAAAAATTAAGTAATAGCGGACCTTCTTTACCAATAAAAAGCTGTAATAATTCAGTAACTGAATGCACATCCAATGTGCCATCTGCATAAATGCAATCATCTGAATTTATACAGAAATAAAAATGGTCCTGATCTGACATGCGGTTAAATGTTATATGCATTTCCCCAGGAGAATCTTCATAATAAATATTAATTGTAAATGATGTAACCCTGTTCATGATCTTTCTCCTTTTTCTGTCAATTTCTCCAGCAAATTCAATCATGTATTTTTGCTGATGAAAAGACGGTTGATTTTATATAGTATAAATGTAAAAAAAATCCCGGCAAAAAAGCCGGGATCATTGAAGTTATATTAAGTCTTCATCTCCGCAGACCCGCCCGCAGTGGCAGCGGGCGCACTCGGCGGCGGGATGCGGGAAGACCCGGCCGCAGTCTGGACAATAGTAACATCATGGCAGTCCTCCTTCGGACGCGTCAGCGGCCAAGCACCGCTCCTCCCATGTGAGGCCGCCGGTCATCTGGCGTCCGTCCCATAAATAGTAATGCTCCGGCGGTGCGCCATACAGGCGGCCGGAGCGCTCTACGCGAAACCAGACGTTCGGCTGGACTACG
>JAKPDL010000132.1 GCA_029552825.1 Bacteroidota bacterium | reverse complement strand
CATGAAGAACTCGAATCCCTTGTTAAGAACTTTCCCACGCTGAAACGTGCGAGATTCTGGATGACTTTCAGTCAGGAATATCTTACCCATCTGCGTGTTATACAGAATATTGGCATGGCTGGAATTGAGCCTGTATGGTTTGAAGGACGCGAAATTATTCCAATCAGATTTCTCAAAGCCGTACTGCCTGACCCTGGTGACCTTGGAAAGGATTACAAAGGCGAGACCTCTATAGGATGCCGTATAAGGGGAATTAAAGACGGAAAAGAGAAGACGTATTATATATATAACAATTGCAGCCACGAAGCAGCCTTCTCCGAAACCGGGACACAGGCTGTAAGCTACACAACCGGCGTACCTGCAACCATTGGGGCTATGATGTACCTGAAAGGCATCTGGAAAAAACCCGGCGTATATAATGTTGAAGAATTTGACCCCGACCCGTTTATGGAACAACTCAATAAACTTGGTCTTCCATGGGTAGAGCTGCACGATGTTGACCTCGAACTTTAAACCTCGAACTTTGAACCTCAAACCTTGAACCTCGAACCCCGTGGCATCAATTGACTACTCAAAAATACCATCTCCCTGCTATGTGATTGACGAGGAAAGATTCAGAAAAAATCTTTCACTCATAAGATATGTGGCAGAAGAATCAGGTGCTGAAATAATTCTTGCATTCAAGGGATTTTCTATGTGGGGTGTGTTTAATATCCTCCGCGAATATATATCAGGTGCCGCGGCAAGCTCATTAAACGAAGCCAGACTCTGCTTCGAGGAGATCGGTACACGGGCACATACTTACTCCCCTGTATTTAAAGAAAAGGAATTTCCTGAAATTCTTAGATACAGCTCCCATATTACTTTCAATTCACTTCAACAATACAGGAAATACATACATCAGGTTAAAAAGTCACCTGTGAAAGTGTCTCCGGGAATAAGAATAAATCCGGAATTTTCTGAAATTAGCGTTGGTTTGTATAACCCATGTTCACCTGGCTCGAGACTTGGCGTCACGGCTGAAGCCCTATCAACAGGCCTCCCTGAAGACATTGAAGGTTTTCATTTCCATGTGCTTTTCGAAAGCGATTCATATGCTCTCGAGAAGGTAATAAAGGTGGTGGAAAAGAAGTTCAGTAAATACTTTCCTTATATTAAATGGATTAATATGGGCGGAGGCCATCTTATTACAAGAGAGGGCTATGATGTTGAACATCTTATAGGATTGCTTAAAAAATTCAGGGATAAATGGGGACTGAAGGTTATACTCGAGCCCGGGAGTGCTTTTGCCTGGGAAACTGGAGAGCTTGTTGCAACGGTTGAGGATGTAGTTGAGAATAGCGGGATAAAAACTGCAATGCTCGATGTCTCATTTACAGCCCATATGCCCGATTGCCTTGAGATGCCTTATAAGCCAAAGATTCTGGGAGCAAAAGAACCCCCAGAAGGAAAATTTATTTACAGAATGGGCGGAAACTCATGTCTTTCAGGCGATTTTATGGGCGATTGGGGATTCGACTATGAACTGAAACCGGGCGACAGAATAGTCTTCTGGGATATGATTCATTATACCATGGTCAAAACGACCACATTCAATGGCGTCCAGCACCCATCTATAGGCATCTGGACAAAACAGGGAAAATTTAAACTTATTCGTAGTTTTTCATATCTTGACTACAAATCACGACTCTCCTGATTTTTTACTAAAAGCTTTCTAAAAATTTTCTGTAATTCTTTTCATTTTTTTTCTAAGATAGTTGTTTTCGATTATTATTTATTTTAACTTGCATAATAAGTTAATTCTCAATATTTTTTAACAACAGGCTTCTTGTCCCAAGGTTATCTGTTTCGCTGATCCCCTGAGCCATCCAGCCGCTAAAATAGATTGTTATGAAAACAAGATTTCTTTTCTCATTCATTCTAACCCTGAGCTCTGCGCTCTGCGCCCTGAGCCAAACCCCGCAGGGGTTTAATTACCAGGCCATTGCCCGCGACGGGGCAACAGGTAATCCAATAATCAACCAGTCACTCCCTGTACGACTGACGATACAATCCGATTCCCTTTCAGGGATAATATGGCAGGAAGTGCATGCATCAGTAACGACCAATTCATTTGGGCTATTTAATGTTATAGTTGGCAAAGGTACACGTCAGGCATCATCGACAGTTCCGAAATTTTCGGATATCGACTGGAAGGTAACGCCCAGGTTTATTATGACAGAAGTATATTACGATGGTGAGTGGAAATTAATGGGCTCGTCACGACTGTGGTCTGTGCCTTATTCAATGACAGCTGCAGAGCTCACGGGTTCTGTTAAGAAATTAACAGTAGCAGGTGAAACATCAAATATGGAGGAGGCATTATTTGAAGTAAAGAACAAAGAAGGTAAAACAGTTTTTGCTGTTTATAACGAAGGAGTTAGAGTTTATGTTGATGATGGAATTTCAGGAAAGGGTGTTAAAGGAGGATTTGCAATCGGCAGTTTCGATTCATCGAAAGGAATCTATCAGGATTACTTTATCGTAACACCCGACAGTATAAGAGCATACATTAATACCGATACATTAAAAGGAGTTAAGGGAGGGTTTGCAATAGGCGGATTTGACCCTTCCAAAGCTGTAAGGGAAGAATTTCTGAGAGTTACACGTGATAGCACCCGTGTTTATCTGAATAATACCGGCACAAAAGGAAGAAAAGGCGGATTTGCTATCGGAAGCTTCGACGATTCAAAAGGCGGACTTATTGACTATATGCTTGTGAGCCGCGACAGTATCAGGCTCTATATTAAAGAGGAACAGAAAGGAGTAAAAGGCGGATTTGCAATTGGAAGTTTCGACGATAGCAAAGCAGGCAAGATCCAGTACCTTAGTGTCAGTACAAACAGAACAAATGTACAGGTTAAAGATACTATCCTCGGCTTTTCTGTAACAAATGTACAGAGCACAGGTGCGGCAGATTTTATGAGGATAGACAAGCTTAATGCATTTATAGGTCATGAAACCGGTGTGAAAGTAACCCCAAGCAGCCTTGGAAGCCAGGGTAAATACAATGTTTTCCTCGGATACCAGAGCGGAAACAGTAATACTGAAGGCTACAGAAATGTTTTCATGGGTTACAGGTCAGGTATGAAGAATACCATCGCCGAAGACAATGTTTTTATTGGAACTGAAACCGGCATAAATAACCAGACAGGAAATGCAAATACTTTTATTGGATACAGGGCAGGATTTTCAACGACCACTTCTGAAAATACTTTTGTTGGCCATGGTACCGGCTATTACAACGAATCAGGCAAATACAACACTTTTCTTGGCAAAGGGGCAGGTTCATTCCATGAATCTGGCGATTATAATGTTTTTTTGGGCTGGGGAGCAGGCAACAACAATGGATATGGTAGCAAGAATGTGTTTATAGGAGCTGGAGCCGGTAATAATAATTCAGGAAGCAGCAATATAATTATAGGTTTTAGCGCCGATGTTTCTGGCAGTAACAATCTGTGGATAAATAATGGATTCAGCACAACTCCTTTGATTTCAGGTAACTTTTCTACACGAAAAGTAATAATTAACGGTAAGGCAGGTGATTTCACCGATCCAGGCTATGAGTTTTATGTTGTTGGAGATGCCGGCGGTTCAACTCCTTGGAGTAGTCTGAGCGACGAACGCCTCAAAACCAACATTATTGCAATAAATGACGCATTGAATAAAGTTACCAGGATTCGCGGAGTAAGTTTTGACTGGATACCGGAAGCCGGAATGGATGAGAAACACAGCGTTGGAATAATTGCACAGGAGCTTCAGCAGGTTATGCCAGAAGCAGTAAAATCCAGCGGAAAATACCTTTCAGTACAGTATGGTCTGGTTTCAGCCCTTCTGGTTGAAGCAATAAAAGAACAACAAAAAATTATTGATGACCAGAAAAAGCAAATCTCAGAACTGAACAAGAAACTTGGCGAACTGCAAATAACTGTTGAAGAAATGAAAAATGTTGTAAATGTTATTAAATCAAATAATTATTAATTAAAGAAATCATGACTATTTCAACTCGTCCACTTGATAAGTACGCTTTCCTGTTTGCAGGAGAGAACAACGACCAGTACAGGGCTGATCTGAGGAAAGTCCTTGAAACACTTATTTACTGGTATGGATATATCCCTGAAAAGGTATTTGTAAGAGTACCTTTTCCTGTCACATCTCTAACCGATAGTGTATTCACCATCGCTGGACTCAACCTTGAGGAAATCACAGGTGTTGATGTAAATGGACTTCAATCATCACTTGAAGCAGAGATTCATAGTTTTATTGATGAGGCGAAAGTGCTTGATGCAGATATTACTCCCGGCGAACTTAATACAGCATTTTTCTATTTCACAGGACCGGGGCGGATTAATCCGGTAAATTCAAAGTTTGAATTGCAGATTGGTACAATTGATACAACCCCTGTATATATTAACCCATTATGGTTAAAAAACTCCATTTATGATTATGATGAACAGGCTTTGAGAGACAGTTCATTTATCCATATTTTTATGCAGCAATCGTATGGCTTTGGCTTCTGGGATGTATTCGACCAGCTTACAGATTCTGATCTTCGTATGACATTCACTGCTGCATGCAATTCCGGAGCAGCTAATCCTTCGCTTTCAGCAGGTAGCCCATTTACAGATTACTGGACCAGAGCACTTCAGTTTGAACAGAGGGACAGTACTGGTAACGGAGATATGATATATGCCGATCAGGAAGACACAGCAGGGCTTGAACCAACGACAAACCACCTTATTTCGTTATATAAAGCTTATCTTTTTGCTAAATCTTTTACTGCATCAATTACAGCTCCTCAGTATAAATTGAAAATGCCTGCCGGCG
The DNA here is from genome assembly GCA_029552825.1 of Bacteroidota bacterium. Classification (GTDB taxonomy): domain Bacteria; phylum Bacteroidota; class Bacteroidia; order Bacteroidales; family VadinHA17; genus LD21. The sequence continues at coordinate 2,612 of JAKPDL010000132.1, read as the reverse complement.
ATCCCGCCGACCAGTACCTTGGGTTGCCTTCCTTATGGATACGCGACGGGGACGAACCAATTCCACCTGAAACGCCCGATTACTGGTGGGAAAGTAAGGATATTTTTCTGACACATCCGGAGGCAACTGACCCTGATGCAAGAGATGACATCTACCATGCAGATAAACAGAATATTATTCATGTTGTTATCCGCAATAATGGCACCCACCCGGTTCGTGAGTTCTGGTCGGGAACACTTGTATTTCTTTCAGGAGGAGGTGGAACTGGAGATAGTGTTGTCAACATACATGATATAATTTTAAAACCCGGTGAAGCGTATGAACATGTATATCCGTACAATTTTACAGGTACCCAAATTCACAGGTGTGTAAGATCAAGGGCCAGTATTGAAAAAATTACCCTTGAACAGCTTGACCAGGATGGAATAGATGATATCCAGTGGCTTATTGCCGACCGAAGCTGTGAGGCCCAAAGAAATCTTGACCAGCAGTCTGATACAGGAAAAGGAGGTACGGGGACAGGTAATACAGTGCCTGAACCGGGAGAGGGGAAGGCTAACGAGGCAAAACCAGAAGAAGAAGCAAAACCCCCGGTTGATGAGAGCGGAAACGAAGTCCAGCCGGAAGGGACAACAGAATCAAAATCTACCAGTAATCTTAGAAATTTCAGGGAACATACTATAATAATACGAAATGTTTTCAGAAGAAAAAGAAAGTTCATTATTGCCCCGCCAGATGAGTTTGAGAAACTTTTCAGATATTGCAGGATAGAAATTTGTGAAAAAAACAATAAAGATGGCCGTTACAGAATTCTGAAGCCTGATGGTAAAAAAGGTTGTGTACTAGAATTTGATCTTAAGGCTGGTGAGACAAAAGAGCTTATTATATATACCTCTCTGAAACCAACAAAGCTGTTTAACCATGCTTTAAAACTGCCTTTTGAAATTTATGTCGAAACGGCATCGGTGAGAAAAAGGATTGAAAAAATCTTGAAAAGAACCGTTGATGAAAAAGAAATTCCTGATTTTATGTCTTTCTCAGGTTTTACAGTGGAACTCTGCAGAGCTAAAGGAGCAACATTGCATGGTACAGTGTTCAATGCTAAAAGAAAACCTTTACCGGGTGCATTTGTTTATATCTGGTCAGGTGACAGGAACCAGTCGGCAATTGTCAGGACAAACAAATTTGGCACATATTGCGTAAAAGATATCAACCCTGATAATTATATTATTCAAGCGAGGACAGAAGACTTTGTATCAAAGGAGAAAATTATTCATCTCGGGGATGGTACAGGCACAAGAGTCGATTTCTTTGTTACTGCTGAAAAGGAATCCATAAAGAGAGTCAGAAGGAAACATTAAAAACCAATTACCTGAATTGTTTTTTTGCATCAACTGATTTTGTAATTACTATATCAGGATTGCTTTCAGATTTTATTGTAAGGTTTATTCGCGATTTTGTGAGAGTATTTAATAAACAGTGTCAAGTTATAAAAAAGAAATAAAATGTATAACTTGACGGCACATGGAAATAAAAGGAGGCATACCTGAAGTCAAGGATTCACCCCCAGACCCCTGAGAGGGGGCTAGCTAGCAATTAATTTCTGAACTACCAGCTCTGTAGGAGCGAACTGTTTGTAGCAAAACATTGCAAACAATCAATAGCGCCGGGCCGGGAGGCTTATTTAAGAACGAAACCTTCATTCCCGGCGCAATTGGTCACATAAACCCTGAAACCCTTAAACCCTGAAACCCTGAAACCCTTAAACCCGTAAACCCTTAAACCCTAAAACCCTGAAACCCTAAAACCCTGAAACCCGTAAACCCTGAAACCTGAACCTCTTTTTTTCATTCATCTATTAAATTCTTCTGTTCATTTACATTAATTGGCTGTTCGTCAAATAAATTTGCTTTGAATAGTTATATTTCGTAAATTACGTATTCAGTAAAATTCAACTTATTGTAAAACCACAGGCTTCCTGGCCCGGATTTACAATCTTTTTGAATTTCCCCGTCATCCAGCCTGTAAAAAATAATAATCATGAAGACAAGGTTTATTTTCTCAGTCATTCTTGCCCTGTGCCCTGCGCTCTGTGCTCTGAGCCAAACCCCGCAGGGTTTCAATTACCAGGCCATTGCACGCAACGCTTCGGGTGATGCAATAGTGAACCAATCACTGCCTGTCCGATTGACGATACAATCTGACTCCCTTTCAGGGATAATATGGCAGGAAGTGCATGCACCAGTAACCACTAATTCATTTGGGTTGTTTAATGTTATAGTTGGCAAAGGTACCCGTCAGGCATCATCGACAGTCCCGAAATTTTCTGATATTGACTGGAAGGTAACGCCCAGGTATATTATGACAGAAGTATATTACGATGGTGAGTGGAAATTAATGGGCTCGTCACGACTGTGGTCTGTGCCTTATTCAATGACAGCTGCAGAGCTCACGGGTTCTGTTAAGAAGTTAACAGTGGCAGGGGAAACCAGTAATATGGAAGAGCCCTTGTTTGAGGTGAAGAATAAATACGGAAGGACAGTCTTTGCAGTATATAATGAAGGAGTTCGTGCATATGTCAGTGACGGAGATGCAAAGGGAGTTAAAGGAGG
>JAKPDL010000130.1 GCA_029552825.1 Bacteroidota bacterium | reverse complement strand
TGGGTCATACTACTATCAAGCCTGGCTATTCCGACAGAGAATGCGGGTGTGGGAAAAAAGGTTGTACGGAAACATATGTTTCGGCAACAGGATTGAAAAGAACACTGCTGAAAGTTATGGCAAATACCCTTCAGCCAAGCAGGCTAAGGAGATACAGCTTCGAAGAACTTGATGCGAAAATTATTTATGAGGCTGCACTTGAAGGAGACCCGCTGGCATTAAAGGCTTTCGAATATACTGGTATGATGCTTGGTATTAAACTTGCTGATGTTGTAGCACACACCAGTCCTGAGGCAATATTCCTTTTCGGAGGACTGGCAAATGCGAAGGAGTTTATTTTTGAACCTGCCAGAAAATATATGGAAGAAAATCTACTTAGCATTTACAGGGGAAAAGTTAAGCTGCTTCCCTCTGGTCTCGAAGAGAAGAATGCTGCAGTACTTGGGGCAAGTTCACTGGTATGGTCCGAACTTGAAAACAAATAATTTTCATATAGTACTAAAAAACCAGAGATATGGCTAATTTCCCCAGTATTCTGAGTTACATTCTTGGAGCAGTTTTTATCATTCTTATATTTTCGCTTGCATATGCGTATCTGAAACCGCATATTTTGCATAGAACACGTCCGGTTTCAACGCTTCTGCTTAAAGTGAGCTATCTTGTTTATGTACTTGTTCTATTGATTGTTGTATATCTTGCTGCACTTGTAAGAGGAGGTCTAGATAAAGTATTTTTCGGGATAGAATTTTTTGCTTTCCTGATAGTGCTTTTTGTTCCTACAATGGGCATATTTGCAAGGAAACTTCAGCAATTCAGAAAACAGAGGGAGAACTATAACTATTTTTTTACTGCCGTGAACCTGCTTTCTATTTTTGCACTCCTAATAATGTATATTTTCTGATTTTCTTAGATTTATATAGAATTTAGTAACGAATTTAAACAGGGAAAATATGATAAAGGAACGACTTATAGACTATATCGAACAAAGCATTCGCAGGAACTGGAACATTGAAGCTTTGTCGAATTACAGGGAAAAGGGTTACACTTACCGGGAAATTGCAGAAAAAATTCTGAAACTGCATATATTTTTCAGAAGAGCAGGAATAGCCGAAGGGGATAAAATTGCCCTTGTTGGACGAAACTCTGCCAACTGGTGTGTTGTTTACCTTGCTGTAGTAACGTATGGTGGAGTAATTGTGCCGGTATTGCCCGATTTTAAACCGGAAGATATGACCAATATTATTAACCACAGTGATTCAAAACTTTTATTCGTTGACGATAAAATATGGGAAAATCTTGACTTTTCCAGAGTACCGCATATTACATCTGTCATTTCTGTTGATACTTTCAATCTTCTGGTTTCAAGGGATCCTTCTCTGGAAACTTCTTACAGAGAGACAGACAACGAATTCAGGAAATTCTATCCTGATTTTAAACCTGAAGACGTAAAGTTTTCTGATGTAACAAATGACAAACTTGCAGTTATAAGTTATACTTCAGGGACAACAGGATTTTCAAAGGGTGTGATGTTGCCGCACAACAGTCTGGCTGCAAACGTAAGGTTTGCCCAGCATCATATGCCCCTTGACCCGGGTGATCCTGTGGTTTCATTTCTGCCGCTAGCACATACTTACGGTTGTGCCTTTGAGTTCCTTTTCCCTTTCACATACGGGTGTCATATAACAATTCTTGCAAAGACGCCTTCACCGCAGATAATACTGCAGGCTTTTGGAGAAATTAAACCAAGGCTGATACTATCGGTGCCTCTTGTAATTGAAAAGATTTACAAGAAGCAAATTTTGCCGGTTATCAGCAAGCCTCATATGAAGCTTTTGCTTTCGATCCCGGGAATAAATAAGCTCTTGTACAAAAAGATAAGGGAGAAACTTGAACATTCATTCGGCGGAAGATTTAAAGAACTTGTGATAGGTGGGGCAGCATTCAATCCGGATACTGAGAAATTCTTCAGAAAAATAGGTTTCAGGTTTACTGTCGGATATGGTATGACGGAGTGTGGGCCGCTGATCAGTTACGCCTCGTGGGATACCACAGAGCTTGGAGCTTCGGGCAGACCGGTTGACACACTGGAGGTAAAGATTGATTCACCCAACCCTGAAAACCAGGTGGGTGAAATTCTTGTAAGGGGTGAAAATGTTATGGCAGGTTATTATAAAAATGAGGAAGCCACAAAGGCTGTTATTGACAGTGAAGGCTGGCTTCATACCGGTGACCTTGGTGTAATGGATAAAAAAGGAAATATCTATATAAAAGGAAGATGCAAAAGTATGATTCTGGGTCCTTCAGGCAAAAATATTTATCCCGAAGAGATTGAATCGGTATTTAATAACGAGAAATATATTGCTGAAGCCATTGTAATTGATGAGGCCAACAGGCTTGTAGCTCTTGTTTATCCGGATTATGACCAGCTGAAGAGTGACAATATTCCTGAAGATAAAATTCCTGAGATTATTGATGAAGCCAGAAAAAGAGTAAACGACCGGCTGCCTGATTATATGGCAGTAAGCAAGATAAGGATACAGAAAGAAGAATTTGCCAAGACACCGAAGAGAAGCATAAAGAGGTTTCTTTATACGAAGGAATAAAAACAGCAGGAGTTGTAAATATGGATATATATGCTTTGATAGTTGCCGGCGGAAGCGGAAAGAGAATGGGCATTGATACTCCAAAACAGTTTCTTGAACTTGCTGGAAAGCCTGTACTGATGCACACAATAGAACGCTTCCGGAAATTCAGCAGTACAATTGAAATAATAACGGTTCTTCCCGAAAACCAGCTGAGATTCTGGAATGAATTGCTGAAAAAATATTCTTTCGATATACCTCACACTCTTGTTAAAGGAGGCAAGCACAGATTTACCTCGGTTAAAAACGGACTGGAGTTTGTTTATGGACCTGGCCTTGTTGCAATTCACGACGGAGTTAGGCCTCTTGTAAGTACTGAGACACTTAAACGCTGTTTCGAGACTGCAGAAAAATATGGTAATGCAATTCCGGTAATCAGTCCTTCAGAATCGATCCGTATTGTAACTGACGATGGAACTGAACCAATAAACAGGGGCAGAATAAAAATCGTGCAGACTCCTCAGATTTTTGATATTGAGCTAATTAAGAATGCTTACAAGCAGGATTATGATCCTTTCTTTCTTGATGATGCAACTGTTCTTGAGAAAACCGGGTTGAAAGTAAATCTGGTGGAGGGGAACAGGGAAAACATAAAAATCACAAATCCTGAGGATCTTTTTATTGCGCAAACGCTTCTTCCATTTGTTTCCTGAAGAATTACCAGCTATTGAAAATTCAGAGTCTATTATCTGCAAACTTCTTACTTCAAAATTTGTATATTGCGTTGTTAAAATTTTCATTTATGAGAAGATTTGTTTTTCCATTGATTTTAATTGTTTCAATGTTAGTTGCAGGCTGTTCGGAGCTAATGAAGGCTTTACAGACAGCCGGATTGCCCCTCACAGAAGAAGAAGTTATCAGCGGTTTGAAGGAAGCTCTTATAATCGGAGCTCAGAATTCAGCGAAGAAACTGGCTGCAGAAAACGGGTATTATGGTGATGAATTAGTAAAAATCCTTCTTCCTGATGAAGCTAAAATTATAGTTGATAATATTTCAAGAATACCTGGTGGAGAAAAGCTTGTTGAGGATGTAATACTGAGAATTAACAGGGCTGCAGAGGATGCAGCAAAAGAGGTTGCACCGATTTTTGTAGGTAGTATCAAACAGATGACTGTCAGGGATGCTTTTAATATACTTAACGGTGCCGACAATGCCGCAACTGACTATCTGAGGCGAACAACCTACAATGAATTGTATTCGTTGTACAAACCTAAAATTCAGGCAGCAACCGAAAAGAAGATAGTGGCAGGGATATCAACAAAGGAATCGTGGGAAACCCTTACAGGCAAATGGAACAGTGTTGCCAATTCTGTTGCAGGGAAAATTGCAGGTCTCAAACCTGTAAACACTGATCTTGATGATTATCTGACAAACAAAGCACTGTCGGGAATTTTTCTGAAGGTGGAACAGGAAGAATATAAAATAAGAAAAGATGTCTCAGCACGTGTTACGCCCCTGTTGCAGAGAGTTTTCGGCAGTGTGGACAATAAACAGAAATAGATAAAACAAAAGAAGGCACTTACGTTACAATGTTTGAAAGAGTCTTATTCAGCTATGAGGATCTGGAAATAAGAATATCTGATTATGCTAATGAGGATATCCTTTATCTGCTCAATCATACAGTTATTGGTTCGGAAGGAGGAATGAGGTATTCCCTCCGTAATATTGAGCCCAAAATTGAAGGTTACGGTGATAAGATAAGATTCGTTTCGCTTTACAAGAAAAAACAGCTTATAGGATGTATTGGTGCCTGCTACCGTCTGACAGGAGTGGGAAGGCTAAAGGCTTATTGTTCATTTATGAGGTACCTGGCTTTTCAGAGTTCATATCAAACCGGCATGAGAGCAGACGGGGAGAAAAGACTTCGTGATAAAGCTGAAAAAGATGGGTCTTTCAAGCAAAAAATTCTCGACCTGTTTAGCAAGCCTCATATTCTCAACATTAATGAGGTAGGTGAAAAAGACAAGCATATTATGTATGCTTTTGTTGAAGGAACAAATGAAAGGTCAAAAAACCTGATAAGCCAGGCAGGATATGAACTTGCAAGGTCGTTTCAGACTGTAGCCTTCAGCCGTTTTTCACCCGAGCGTCATCCGGCAGCAACCCTGCTCAGCGAGGAAGAGAAGCCTGTTATGACCAAACTTCTTACTGATTATTACAGGGATTATTCACTCTTTACCACTGAATTTGCTTTTTATAACAACAAGTATTATGTATTGAAAGAAGACGGTGAGATTAAAGCTGGAGTGTGTGTTATCCCCTCAGAATACCGTGTGTATAATATTCCGGGTGTTTGGGGATGGGTAATAATGAAAGTATTACCCCACGTACCGGTATATAAAAAACTGTTTAATCCGGATAAATTTCGGTTTCTGGTATTTGAAGCAATATATTGCAAGGAAGGTGAGGAGAAGAAACTTGAGTCACTTTTTGAATCGGTTTGTGCCATTGAAGGGTATAACACTGCTCTCACATGGGCTGACGACAGAAGCCAGCTTTTCGAAATGCTGAAGACGAAAGTTGATACCGGAGCTCTGGGCAGGATGCTTAATGCAAAACCCGGACTGATCTGTTACCGTTTTATAAATTTCAATGATGAGGAGAAAGACCTCTTTTACGAAACTCCTGCATATATCTCGGCATATGACTTTTCTTAGGGATGAGTCACAGGTGATGCTGTCATAACTGTTTCTTTTTCATCCATTTATTGCGGCGGGTAACCAGTACCTTTAAAGCATTTTTTCTTATCGTAACTGTAATAGGACTATCAATTTTTACTGGTTCACCATCGATATGAAATCTGGTTTCGGAAGTTTCTATTGTGACCGGATTATCAGTTTCGAAATAGCTTACGTATTTTGATTCTTTCAGTGTTCCCGTCATCAATTTTGCGGCAAACAGAGGCAGAAAAATCTTCGGGAAAGGCCTGGCAATAACCACATTCAATTTACCGTCATTTGGAGCAGCAGCAGGTGTTATTATTGCATGGTTGCCGAACTGCCGTGTGTTGGTTACCGAAAACATAAATACCTCTTCTTCAATTTGTTTCCCATCAATGTCAACTTTGACCTTAACAGGTTTAATTGAACTTATAATTTTAAGCAGGGCAACAACATAGCTCCAGAAGCCTCTTTTTTCTGAGTTGGAAAAATCATGGGCCACATAACTGTCTATTCCCAGCCCGAAAACGTTTATGCAGGGGATTCCGTTAACATAAAGTACATCGGTGTAAAATGTTTTATTGTATTCAATGTCTTTAATAAGCTTTCTGATACTTTTTCTGAAGCCCATTTCTCTGGCAAATCCGTTTCCAGAACCAACCGGAAGCACTGCAAGTGTTTTGTCATTGCCGGCAAGCTCGGTGGCAAGACTGTTTACAGTACCGTCTCCTCCTGCTGCTACGAAAATTTCATAATTATTAATATTTTCCCTTATGAAATTCCGGAATTCGTTCACATCATAAAAAACAGCATAATCAAAAAGGTTGCTGAATTTTTTAATCCTTTCAGAAACTTCAATAATTCTTTTCCGCCCTGCCCTGGGATTAATAATTATGAGAGTATTGTTATTTTTCAGCCATTTCATCTGTTGACCCAAAAACAGGTTAAATGTACTTAAAGATTACCGAATAATTCATTTTCATGTTTTAATAACGGATTTTTCTTTCAGAAGGCGGTACTCATGCTCGAAATTTGGAGTGAATATTCCTTTACCCAGGCTTTTTTCTATTTCAGCCTTTGACCAGAATCTTCCTTCAGTTATTTCAGGAGAATCTATTTTGGGGATCTCATCCGTAATACAGAGGAATGAAAACACAAGTTCTTTTTCAATTTC
>JAKPDL010000096.1 GCA_029552825.1 Bacteroidota bacterium | reverse complement strand
GCCCTGCAAACCTCGCCTCGGATCACCTTTAACAATTTCGGCATCGTCTGGTACCTGGCCACCGAACTCTTGCAGCAGAGTTTGCTCATCGGGAGCTGGCCCGGCCTTGACCAGCTTAAACTCGAGGACAGCGGTCACTTTAATTAAATTTTTGACTCTCTCCGGATCATCTATGCCGGGCAGCTCAACCACAATACGATCACTACCCTGTCGCTGGATAACCGGTTCAGCCACACCGAACTGGTCAACTCTATTTCTGATTGTTTCGAGTGTTTGCAGTACCGCCTGTTCCCGGAGGTACTGCTCGGCGGTCTGCTTTAGTTTAAAATTGACCCTGTCGCCGGTAAAGGTGTAATCCCAATCTCTGGTGTACTGATCTATCAGGTCCCTGATTTTTGCTTCCTGGTCAGCACTGGTGCCCTCAAAATAGAATTGCCCGGGTTTTTCTTTGGTGGCCCGGGTAAAAGTAATGTTATTCTTCTTAAAAACCTCTTCAAAGCGGGCTATTTGCTGATCAGTTTCAACATTGATAGCATCATCAGTTATAACCTGCATCAGCAGGTGAGTCCCGCCTTTGAGGTCAAGTCCAAGCTTAATTTTTTCCTTGGGCGGATAAATCAAAAAGATACAGAGAGCAATAACGGCCAGGGTTAATCCTATTTTCCACTTGACATTCTTTTTCATGTGAACTAACTCTTTCTTTGATAGATTAAGCCTACCTAAAGTTATTTAACTTTCTTTGCTTTCAACCTTTTCCTTTTCAGAGAGAACAATTCCCACTGCGCTTTTCAGTATATCAACCTTAACATTGGAAGCAATTTTCAGCTCAATCCGGTCAGGATGGACATCCATCACCGTACCGAAGATACCGCCGCTCGTAATTATGCGGTCACCAGGGCGCAAGTTGTCAACCATCTTTTGATGTTGCTTCTGTTTTTTTCGCTGGGGGAGGATGATCAAAAGATAAAAGATAACAAAAACAAGAATCAAAGGCAGAAGTGTCAGAAGGGCATTACCCTGAGCTGGTGCAGCTGCCTGTTGCTCGGAAACGCTAAACATAGTTAATAAGCTCATCTTTTCTCCCTATTCATCGAAGTTATTTTTTAAGATTTTTTTCTTAAACGATTGAAATAAATTAGATTCAATAGCTTGCCTCATTTTTTGAAAGATGTCAAGGTAGTAATAAAGATTATGGATGGTATTCAGGATGGCCGAGGAAATCTCTCCTCGCTCATAAAGATGGCG
>JAKPDL010000079.1 GCA_029552825.1 Bacteroidota bacterium | reverse complement strand
ACCGGCAATGCCACCCGAAGGTTCATACCACTCGGAAAGAGAAATTATCAGACTTCTGCTTAAATACGGCAGTGACGTGTTCGACAGGAAAACAAACCCTGAAGATGGCTCTGAAACAATCATCACCGTCGCAGATTATATAGTAAATGAAATTACTGCCGACAACCTTGAGTTTGACAACAAAATCTTCTTGGAAATTTTCAACGATTACCGTTTTCATGTTAACCAGGGTATTTTTCCGGGCGACCAGCATTTTATCATGAATCCCGATCCCGATATCTCAAGCACTTCTGCCGACCTGCTTGCCGATACCTACGAGATAAGCAAAATATGGACTGAAAAGCAGGCTTATTTCCAGACAGAAGTTGATCTCCTGAAAAAAATTGTAGAAGATACTGTACTGAAGTTCAAAGGAGATAAAATAAAAGCAATCCAGAAGGTAATCCTGCAGCAGATTAATGAAGCTGCCAGAGACCAAGACATACAGAAAATCCTTACCCTTCAGAAAAGATACGACACTCTTCAGAAGGCACTTTCAATTATTTCGAGGAAACTTGGAGACAGAATTGTTTTATAATTTTTCTTAAATTCGATTTTCAAATAATACCTGAATGAAAAATATATTATGGTTCACCATGGTTCTTCTGGCAATCGGCATTCTGCTGACGGCAGGATGCAGAAATAAAAAGCCTGAAGCAAAAACTCCGAAGCGAACCTTTTCAACTTATAAAAGCGGACCCGGCAATGAAATGCCCGGAATAAAAAAAGAGATTTTCTACGGACTGCTCACTCCCACCGAAATTACAACTATATTCAACCGCCTCGGCGTTCCGCACGACAATTCGGTCCTGAACCCTGCGTCAAACAGCCACCTCTACACAAGTAACGCGAAAGCTGCAATAAATCTCGGAATATACGGCGTCGACTTCGGATATGTCAAAATATTCGGAATAGGGCAGCAAATGATAGATTATATCCTGACAGTGAAGGATATGAGCAACAAACTTGGCATCCCCGAAAAATACCTGATTGAACCTGTAAGAAAACTTGAAGGCGGAATGTCAGATCCCGATTCAGTGATGTCGCTTGTAAATAAATCTTACTATGATATCGAAAACCACCTCCGTAAAGATGGACGTGAAAGCACTGCAGGCCTCATGCTTATGGGAGGATGGATTGAAGCAATGTATATAACTACCCAGCTGTTGTGCAACCCCGAAAATCCGGATAAGGAAGTAGTAGAAAAAATTGCCCAGCAAAAATACACCCTGACATCTCTAATCGGATTCATGCGCAATTACTACGACGATCCTGTGGTTGTATATTATACAAAAAAACTCATTTACCTCAGAAGATTTTATGATACCTTCGACATATACTTCAAAAAAGGTGACCTCGAAATAGATACAGTACGCAAAGTATTGCTTGCTTCAGGAAGTGAAACAAACATTTCCCTCGAAACCCTTTCAAAAATAAGAGATTACGTAAACAAACTGAGAACGGAAATTGTAACACCCTGAAGAATAATAATCAATCCTGTACTACCTGCTCCGTAGATATTTTATAATTTTGTCCGTAAGTTTTTATTATGGATTTTTCACTTCTGAAAAAATTAATACCGGGCTTTATTCCCGTTTTTATTTTCATTATCGTTGATGAAATATGGGGGACTGAAGCAGGATTATATACAGCCGTTGTTTTTGGAACCGGAGAATTTATTTTTTATTATCTCAGAAACAAAAGGGCTGATTTCTTCATAATTCTCGACATTCTTTTACTTGTTTTACTTGGAGTCATCTCAATAGTACTTGAGAACAAAATTTTCTTCAAGCTCAAGCCTGCACTTATTGAAAGTATCCTTGTGGCTATAATCGCTTTTTCGCTGTGGGGACCAAAGAATCTCATCCTTGCTATGTCAAAAAGATATACCGGGGAAATTATCTTTCCGGCAGCAGCTGAAAAAGCAATAAAAACCAATCTGAAAATTATGCTTGCCATAACATCGGTTCATATTCTGCTGATTCTATACTCAGCAGAATTCATGTCGGATGCTGAATGGGCTTTTATCAGCGGAGGACTCTTTTACATAATTTTCGGAATCTGGTTTGCGGCAGTTTTTCTGTTAAATTTTTTCAGGAAAAGAAAATACAGAAATGAAGAATGGTTTCCTGTTGTTGATCCGGATGGTAAGGTAACCGGTGCAGCACCCCGCAGCATCTGCCACAACGGAAAAAGCAAACTGCTGCACCCGGTTGTGCACCTGCATCTTCTGAACAGTAAAGGTGAAATTTTTCTTCAGAAAAGGTCGCCTGCAAAAGATATTCAACCAGATAAATGGGATACATCAACCGGCGGTCATGTGGCAACCGGTGAAACAGTTGAAGATGCACTTAAAAGAGAAGTTTTAGAAGAAATCGGCCTGAGAAATTTTAATGCACGTTTTCTGGGAAAATATGTCTGGGAATCGGAAATTGAAAAAGAACTTGTGTTTTCATTCCTCTGTATTACGGATGAGATCCCCAAAATAGATTCTCCTGAAATAACTGAAGGAAGATTCTGGTCAAAGGCTGAAATAGAAAAAAGCCTGGGTAAAGGAATATTCACTCCA
>JAKPDL010000078.1 GCA_029552825.1 Bacteroidota bacterium | reverse complement strand
TGGAGTGCGGAATACCCTTCCGGGAGATACAAAAAGGACTGAAATTTCGGGTTTCTGAAATAGCTGGATGCCTGGTCACCCATGAGCACCAGGACCATTGCAAGGCAGTCAAGGACATCATGTGTGCCGGAATAGATTGCTACATATCGGCGGGCACAGTGGAGGCATTAGGGATATCCGGACACAGGCTTAATATCATCAAGGCAAAGCAGCAGTTCCGGATTGGCAGCTGGACTATATTGCCGTTTGAATTACAGCATGATGTGTTTAATTTAGGTTTCCTTCTTGCTAATCAGGACGGAGAGAAGCTACTTTACGCCACTGACACTTATTTCATCCGATATTGCTTTCAAGGTCTCACACACATCATGGTCGAATGCAATTATAGCCTTGACATCCTGAACCGCAACGTGGAAGCCGGAGCCGTGCCGAAGGAACTGAAAAACCGACTGCTAAAAAGCCATTTCAGTCTGGAAAATGTGAAAAGGTTTTTACAGGCAAACGACTTGAGCAAGGTCGAGGCAATATTCTTACTGCATTTGAGCGACGGAAACTCGGATGCAGAGAGGTTTAAGCGGGAGATACAAAGCTTAACTGGAAAACCAACTTATATTGCATGAGAGGGACAGGCATTTGAACCCGCTGGCCCCGAGACCGATGATTATGGGTGATGATGAGTTATTGCAAATTTTGCAACAGCCTGGTCCAGCGGCTTGCGCCAGCCGGGGCCGCTGGGAAGGCTGAAAATGAATATTTATTCGTAATATACAAAAACTGCAGGAAATCTTGCAAGGGAGTGTTTGGTTTGAAAATACAAGAAGGAAAAATACGTATTATGACCGCAGACAGATGCGTAATGTGCGGGGAAATAATTCCTGAAGGACAGCAGGTTTGCTGGAAATGCAAGTATAAGGTTGACAATTTTCGTTTTTGTAATGGAATGGAGTGGTTGGAATGCTACAAGAAAACACCTTATTCGGAGTAAAAGATAAGGTAAAAATAGCAATAGACCGCCTCCAAACATTTGAACCGCCAGAAGGAT
>JAKPDL010000074.1 GCA_029552825.1 Bacteroidota bacterium | reverse complement strand
GACCCTGAAACCGGAGAACTTGCAAGCGGACTTTACGGTAAAGGCCGGATGGTTGAACCCGAAGAAATTGTAAGGGAGATTGAAAAATTCTTCACACAAAAAACTTAAACCCCTCGCCGGTAAACGGATACTGGTAAATGCTGGTCCCACCAGGGAACCCATCGATCCGGTACGGTATATTAGCAATTATTCTACCGGAAAAATGGGCATTGCCCTGGCCGATGCAGCCGCTGAATATGGTGCAGAAGTACATCTGGTTCTAGGTCCTGTAACAATTGCTCCGGAAAACCCCGGTGTACAGGTCATAAAAGTAATTACAGCCGCTGAAATGGCATCTGAATGCATTAAGCTTTTCCCACATTGCGACATAGCAATCCTTGCTGCCGCTGTTGCCGATTTCACGCCAGATAAGACTGCACAATCAAAGATTAAAAAGTCAGACGAACCAATATTTCTTAAACTGATACCGACAACCGATATAGCCGCCGAACTTGGAAAGATGAAAAAACCCGGACAATTTATTGCAGGTTTTGCCCTTGAAACTGAGAACGAAACGGAAAATGCTTTAATTAAACTCCACAGAAAGAACCTCGACATGATTGTACTCAATTCACTCAGGGAAGAAGGGGCAGGATTCGGTTATGACACAAACAGAATTACCATAATTGACAGAAACAATAATATTGATAAATTTGAGTTGAAATCAAAAAAGGATGCCGCGAAGGATATTCTGAACAAAATTATCTCACTTACAGGGAGAAGAGAATGAAAAAAGGTCTGTTTTATATCATCACACCGGTTATTCTTACGGGTTTGTCTTTTAATCTCTTTTCCCAGGAACTAAACTGCAACGTACAGGTATCGGCACAGAAAATACAGGGCTCAAACAGGCAGGTGTTCATAAACATGCAGAAAGATATTTATGAATTTATGAACAGCACTGTCTGGACAAATATGGTTATAGGTTATGCTGAAAGGATTGACTGCAACATACTTATAAATCTTACAGAGCAGTTGTCGGCAGATGAATTCCGTGGAACACTTCAGGTTCAGCTGCGCCGGCCGGTTTATAACACCACCTATAACTCAACAATGCTGAACTTTATTGACAATAATATTCAGTTCAGATATGTTGAGTTTCAGCCTCTTGAGTTCGACCCGAGTACTCACAGGTCAAACCTGGTCTCTATTCTGGCATATTATGCATATATAATCATTGGTATAGATGCAGATTCATTTTCTCCTGAAGGAGGTACTGAATATTTCCAGATTGCTGAGAAAATAGTTACAAATGCACAGAATGCTCCTGAACCTGGCTGGAAACCCTATGATGGTTCAAGAAA
>JAKPDL010000103.1 GCA_029552825.1 Bacteroidota bacterium | reverse complement strand
AAATGGAACCTCTCTGGATATGGGAAAAAGAAAACGCTCCGAAGGAAGAGGAGCATGCTCCTCTTCCTTCGGATACTTCTCTAAGTGTCAAAAAATTAATCGTGGCTTAAATGATTTTACAGAAAAAAAGTTGCACAACTTGTTCTTTCTTAAATAGCATTATAAAAATATAAATTTTATTTCTTATTTCAAATAGTATTCAACAATCAATTTAAACCAGTATTTAACAACTAATTTAAATTAGAAGTCTAATTTGTTGAACCATTACGCTTTGCGATATTAAAATAAATCCAGCTGTTGCATTACAGCAAGACCTATTTTTCATTTATTAACAACATTTCAGTAATCGGTTCTTGATTTAAATTTATTCGTAACTTGTGAAGCATTTTTTAAACCTACAGACTTAAAATGAAAATAGATATTCTACTTGGTTTGCAATGGGGTGATGAAGGAAAAGGAAAAATTGTCGATGCTTTAAGCCCTGATTATGACATAATTGCCAGGTTCCAGGGCGGTCCGAATGCAGGGCATTCAATTGTGTTCAACAATGTAAAATATATTTTGCATTTGATTCCATCGGGAATTTTCCGGGAAGGCAAATTAAATCTGGTAGGAAATGGTGTTGTACTTGATCCTGCTGTTTTCAAACAGGAAGTGAACAGTCTGGGTATTCCCCTTGAAGAGATTAAAAAAAGAGTAATAATTTCAAAGAGAGCTCATCTTATATTACCGGGTCACAGAATACTTGATGCCGCATCTGAACATGTAAAAGGTAGTTCAAAAATAGGTTCCACCCTTAAGGGTATAGGTCCTGCATATACCGACAAGGCAGCAAGAAACGGAATAAGGGTTGGTGATATAGTGCGGAAGGATTTTAAAGAGCTGTATAAAAGGGTTCTTGAAATGCATCTGAGAACTGCGGCCGGTTTGGGTTTTGAATTTAATCTGAGTGATTACGAGGAGGGATGGTTTGAAGGAGTGGAACTGCTCAGGGAATTTAAGCTTATCAACAGTGAGTACTTTCTGAATGAAATGATCAGAAATAATAAAAAAATTCTTGCCGAAGGTGCACAGGGAACGATGCTTGACATAGATTTTGGGACATATCCATATGTTACATCCTCTAATACAATAAGCGCAGGGGCGTTTACCGGACTTGGTGTATCTCCTGCAAGAGCCGGCGAGGTATTTGGAATCTTTAAAGCGTACTGCACCAGAGTAGGTAGCGGGCCCTTCCCTACTGAACTGACTGATGAAACAGGAGAAGAAATCAGGAAAAGAGGAGTTGAATTTGGTGCTACAACGGGCCGCCCACGAAGATGTGGCTGGCTTGACCTTCCCGCCCTCAAATATGCAATAATGATCAATGGTGTTACCAGACTCTTTATGACAAAGGCCGATGTATTATCCGGGCTCGGATCCGTTAGAGTTTGTACTTCATACAAAATTAACGGGGAAGAATCTGAAGAAGTGCCTTTTGAATATAACGTTTGTAAAACAGAACCTGTTTACCGCGAATTCCCGGGCTGGCAGGAAGATATATCCAACATAAAAAAATATGATGATCTGCCTGAAACTCTCAAAAAATATGTGGAGTTTATTGAAAAAGAAACAGGTGTACCTGTAACCCTGATATCAGTAGGTTCCGACAGGGAACAGACAGTTTATAAATCCTGATGCGGGTAACTGGTAAAAATTATTTGCTGTAAATATAAAGCCATGCATCGAATGCAACGGTATCCTGAAACTGCTTCAAACGGTTTACGGCAGTGCGGAAATTGTCATGCGCCTCAGCAGAAACCATCTCAAACCTTGTATTTTCAAGAGGTATAATCCTGGCATTTGTATATCCTTTTGCCTGGTAATCTGCCAGACAATTCCTTGCATATTCAGGTGTAATAAAAC
Organism: Bacteroidota bacterium; assembly: GCA_029552825.1. GTDB lineage: Bacteria > Bacteroidota > Bacteroidia > Bacteroidales > VadinHA17 > LD21. The sequence goes on along the minus strand of JAKPDL010000103.1, from coordinate 33,991 downwards.
TGCCAACAATAATATTGTACTTGTATTTTCTTTCCCACTCAAGCCTCTGTTGTTCGGCAAGCCTCTCCTGCTCCAGTCGTTGATTTTCAAGTGCTATTCTTTCCTGAACCGCCCTCAATGAATCAGCTATCCTGATACTGTCCTGCTTCGCCTGCCACACAGCCATTGTATCAACTTTTCTGCCAAATATGCCTTTCCCTTTAAACCATCGGCACGAGGTGAAGGGAATAAGAACAACCAGTATTAAAATAATATATAACTTTCTCATAAATAATGAATTAATTGAAATTTAATTGAACTGATTCAATGTTAAAACAAATGTACAAATAAATGACCAATATAACAAATTGAATTTTCACAAGTTATGAACCAGTGTTGCTCTTAAAACAGAGATATTTTACCCTTTAATCGTAAAAAACAATTTAAATATTCCTAATTTCGTATATTAGAACCTGATTTTGCTAAAAGATTTGTAATCTTAACTTAAAAGCACATAAAATGAAATCGCTGGTACAATTTTTTGAAGAAAATGTTGAAAAATTCAGTAACAATGTATATCTGTGGGAGAAACCCGGAGATAAATATGAAGGAATGACCTACAGTGAGGTTAGAAAACATGTTCATGAATTTGCTGCCGGACTAATAAACCTCGGTATAAAGAAGGGAGACCGGATCAGTTTAATATCAGAAGGTCGTAATAGCTGGGTCATAGGTGAATTAGGCGTTCTTTATACCGGAGCTGTAAACGTGCCTCTTTCTGTTAAGCTCAATCCGGAGGAAATAAAGTTCAGACTGAACCATTCAGAATCGAGGATGGTTATGACCTCATCAATACAGTATCAGAAGCTGAAAGAGATAATTAGCGATTGCCCTAACATTGAGAAAATTATTCATTTTGATGCCCGTGAAGAATATCCGCCTAATGAAATACATTTTAATGAAGTAAAAAAAATTGGCAGGGAATGGCTTGAGAAACCCGGTAATTACGAGGAATTTGAAAAAATATATAAAAGCGTTACACCAAATGATTTTGCAAACATCTGTTACACTTCCGGAACAACTGCCGATCCGAAGGGAATAATCCTCACTCACGGGAATTATGTAACTAATGTATATCAGGCATATTCACTGATGGATATTCCACCCTTTTTCAAAACGCTGCTTATGCTTCCGTGGGATCATTCCTTCGGGCACACCTGCGGTATATATGCTTTTATGGGCAAAGGTGCCAGCATAGCAGCTGTAAAGACCGGAAAGACTCCTATGGAGACTCTCCGCAATATACCCTCATGTCTAAAGGAAATTAAGCCCAATTTACTTCTGAGCGTTCCTGCTCTCTCAAAAAACTTCAGGAAAAACATCGAAAAGGCAATCCGCGAAAAGGGCAAATTTACCGAAATGCTGTTCAATCATGCACTTAAAATTGCATATGCTTATAACAAAGAAGGATATAACAGGGGAACTGGTATTCAGAAGATTTATAAACCATTGCTCTCTCTATACGATAAGATTCTCTTCAGTAAAATCCGTGAGTTTTTCGGTGGGGAACTTGAATATTTCGTCGGCGGTGGAGCTTTACTCGACATTGAACTTCAGAGATTCTTCTATGCTCTCGGCGTACCGGTTTTCCAGGGCTATGGCCTTACTGAAGCATCACCAGTCATCTCATCAAACTCCAAAGAAAGACACAAACTTGGATCTTCAGGTGTTATTGTAAATAACATGGACCTGAAAATCTGTGATGAAAACGGAAATGAACTTCCAGTTGGCGAAAAGGGCGAAATAGTAATCAGGGGCGGCAACGTTATGTACGGTTACTGGAAAAATGAAAAAGCGACAAAAGAGACAATAAGAGACGGGTGGCTTTATACCGGAGATATGGGATATATGGATAAAGATGGTTTCCTGTATGTTCTGGGACGTTACAAGAGCCTGCTCATAGCCGACGACGGTGAAAAATTCAGTCCCGAAGGTATCGAGGAGGCTATAAGTGAGCAGTCAAAATATATTGACCAGTGCATGCTGTATAACAATCAAAAGCCATACACAGTTGCCCTTGTTGTCCCGAATCAGCACGCTCTGAAAATCTACCTTGAAGAAAAAGGACTTACAGCCGACTCGGATGAAGGGAAGCGAGCCGTCCTGACACTTATAGAAAATGAAATTAATGAATATCGCACAACAGGGAAATATGGAAATATGTTCCCACAGAGATGGCTACCGGTGGCAATAGGTGTGCTTGATGAGGCATGGACCGAAGATAATGGACTTATGAACTCCACAATGAAAATAGTCAGGGGAAAAATAACCGAAAAATATGCCGATCTGATTGATTACCTCTACACACCTGTTGCTAAAGTCATTACCCATGAAAGAAACATGGAGGCAGTGGAAAGAATGAAACTAGGCTAAAGTGGAACTTCTTACAATATGTCTTTTTTAATTATCGACACAGAAAAAGTGTATTATTAACATTTTTTATATTTTGCCAACAAAAATAATCTTACCTTTGTGCTTCACTTAACAAATTAAGTTGCTGAAAATTAATGATATTGTTTAAATGGGAGAGTTGAGTGGATTGAGACCCCGCAGGGTTTGGGGATATTTTGAGGAGATTTGCAGGATACCGCGCATATCAAAGCATGAAGAGAAAATAAGAAAATACCTTCTTGAATTTGCATCGAAAAACTCTCTGCAGGCTTTTGAGGATTCCGGCGGAAATATTTTAATCGTAAAACCACCTTCACCGGGCTTTGAAAGGAAAAAAACTGTAATCCTTCAGAGCCATATGGACATGGTTGGTGAGACATTATCGGGTCATCGTCATCACTGGAACACTGATCCTGTAATTCCTAAAATATGCGATGGGTGGGTAAAAGCTGAAAATACAACCCTGGGTGCCGACGATGGCATAGGGATGGCAGCACAACTGGCCGTTCTGACAGATGAAAACCTGAAAACCGGCAGGATAGAATGCCTCTTTACAGCAGATGAAGAGACCGGCATGACAGGAGCAATAAGCCTGAAGCCTGATTTTTTCACCGGGCAGATTCTGATCAATCTCGATTCGGAAGATGAGGGCATTATTTATATAGGCTGTGCTGGAGGTCTGGACACAACTGCAAAGATGAAGTTCCAGACTGCACCGGTGCCTGAAGGCTATGTGGCATACGAAATATCATTAACAGGCCTGCATGGCGGGCATTCAGGAGACGAAATTCACAAGGGTTATGGAAACTCCGTGAAAATAATGTCGGAACTGCTCTCCAACCTTACCCAAAAATATCAGGTAGGGCTACATGTCTTTAACGGCGGAAATGCCAGAAATGCAATTCCAAGGGAAGCAGTTGCTGTCATAACCTCAAACCCAATGTATAACGGGCATATCAAAGAAGAAGTAAACAGATTTCTTTCAGAGCTTGCAGCGAAATACGGTTCCCTCGAACCCGGACTAAACCTTTCGTTAAGGAATATTCCTGTTCCAGGGGCAATAATGGATTCGGAAAGCCATTCAAAGCTACTGGAAGCTCTTACCAGATGCCCTAACGGAGTAATAAAATGGTCGGAAGAGATGGAAGACCTGGTTGAAACCTCAACAAACCTGGCTTCTGTAAAATTTGTGGATACAAATGTTGTTCAAATAGTTACAACTCAGAGAAGTTCAGTGGACCAGGCAAAGAAGGAAATATCGGAGAATGTAAAAGAATGTTTTTCATCAATAGGGTGTGAAGTACATTCATCCGATGGATATCCTGGCTGGAAGCCAAACACCTCATCTGAAATACTGGGTATTGCAAGAGCTTCATATAAAATACTTTTTGGCACAGAACCACAGGTAAGAGCTATTCACGCCGGACTCGAATGTGGACTTATTTATGAAAAGAACAAAAACATCGACATGATATCTATTGGCCCCACTATAAAGGGGGCACATACACCCGATGAGATGCTGAACATCGAATCTGTAGAAAGGTTCTGGCAGCTGCTTACCGAGATTCTTCGGAATATTCCCGAAGAGTAAGATGAGCAAAAAATCAGTGATTTTTACATTACTTGTTTTTCCTTTTCACATATTTCAATGAGAACACCCCTGGTTGATTTTGGATGCAGAAAAGCAACAAGCATATCATCCGCACCTTTGACAGGTTCCTGGTTTATCATCTGGGCTCCCTGACTGATTGCATCAGCTATCCCTTCCTTAATATCCTCCACTGCAAAAGCAATATGATGCAGCCCCTCCCCTTTTTTCTCAATGAATTTACCTACAGGTCCCTCAGGGTCGGTTGACTCCAGTAGTTCTATCTTTGTATCACCCACCTTAAAAAAGGCGGTCCTCACCTTCTGCCCGGGCACCTCTTCAATTTTGTAACATTTCAGCCCGAAAACCTCTTCATAAATTTTTATAGATGCCTTAAGGTCGGCAACCGCTATGCCAATGTGCTCAATATGTGAAATTTTCATGTCTTTTCTGTTAATCTGTTAAAGTTCATTGTCTTTCTTCTTGAGTTCAGAAAGGAAAATCCTCATGCTTCAGGTCGGTCTGAACATTTTCGGGTTTCTTTGCAGCTTTATGAACCGGAATGCCGTCGACATAGATTGCTTTATAGGGTACAACGGGGCAGGCAAATTCACAATGACCGCATCCTATGCATATCTCGTCATTTGTTTCAGGTATGGTAAGATTTCCCTCGAAAGGCACCATATGGACAGCCTTTGTCGGGCAGCTTTCGGCGCAGGCTCCGCATGCGGTGCGTTCGGTTTCAACAATGCAATTATCCCTGATAAATATCGCCGTTCCTATTTTTGTAAGTTTCTTTGCTTCCAGCTCAAGAGGCATAATTGCACCGGTAGGGCAAATCTCAAGGCATCTCGTACACTCGTAAGCACAGAACCCTTTATGATAGTCCATGTGTGGCTGCATAATACCTGTTATACCGTACTGGACAAGCGAAGGTACCAGCACATTGTTCGGACAGGCAGAAATACACAGTGAACATGCTGTACATTTTGAATTAAAATTCTCGATGCCTGTCGAGCCAGGAGGTGATACCGGAAAGGTCTTTTTCTCCTTTACAGTTGATGCCTTATGTTCAACCTTCTGTTCCTCTTCCTGCGCCAGCGACTTAACCGATAGCCCCGTAAGAATTAATATTAAACCTCCGATAAAATTTCTCTTTTCACTATCAGTCTCTGTCTTTTTCTTCCCTGTTGTTACCAGACTGTACGACAAAGCTTTATCCGGGCAACTATTTATGCAATTGAAACATTCCACGCAACGTGAATTGTCTATTTTTTTGTTCAGAAAGTCAATACAAAACGACTTGCATGCAATAGCACACCTCCCGCATTTTGTGCATTTCGATTCGTCGAATTTTATTCGCAGTAAAGAAATTTTCGAAATCAAACCAAGAAAAGTGCCAACAGGACAGATAGAATTACAGTAAAGCCTTCCCTTTGTAAGAGACAATATTCCGACCAGCAGGAGGAATCCTGCTGGAACCAGATAAACAAGCGCATTAAATGTGGGAATCTGTACGTGCGCTATTGTGTAAACATCGAATTTTTCGAGAATTCCCGATAGAAAATTATTCAGTGCCAGTATAACCGGCTTTGCAAAATAAGTAGCAAAACGTCCGAAAATACTGTATGGGTCAAGAAGGCTTAAAACGTATATACCTCCAAAACTGACCACCAGCACAGTTACTGCAAGCAATGAATATCTTAAAACTGTGTGAGGTCTTTTAAAACCAAAGCGTTTAAAACGCCTTTTTATCTTCCCCCCTATTCTGCTGAACAGGTCCTGCAATATTCCGAGAGGACACAGGAACGAACAGTATGTTCTTCCGGTTAAAATAGTCAGGAGCAAAACTGCAAGAAAACCTGATCCAGCAACCATCCCAATGGTTACAAATTTGATTGCAGATGGTACAAACTGAAACCAGAGAGGTATATCAAAATATTTTTCAGGTATCAGATGGCGGTAGTCGAGAAATATTACACAAAAAACAATAAAAACGGCAAGAGCTACAGCTTGCCGTATTTTTTTAAGTAAAGATGATCTCATTCCTATTACATTTTGATTCTTCGGATATTCAGTGAATCAAGATTCATATTCCCAATGCCCATATCATGGGCAATCTTTATATAGTCTATTCTCAACGGGTCGAGTTTAATCATTTTGGCTGCTGCGGCATCACCAGCTACCCAGTCGGTTGTTATTATCTGCGATTCAAGCATTGCAACATCTTCTTTCGAAACTCCCTGTGGCCCATGCTTGGTCATAACATTATAACAATCAATAACATGCAGAACGGGCTTTTTATTATACAATGCGTAATCGGCAATACACTGATGCAGGTTGTTTCTATGCCAGTATGCCCTGTCCCATACAACACCCATCATATTTTTCATTGCACAGGTCATATGAGTTGCATCATGATTTTTAAGGACAGGGACATTAATAAATACATCCGTTTCGAGTAATAATTGATGAACTTTGGTTTTTTTGAGAATTTTTGCTTCAGGAATAGATATTTCCTGGTAATAATTCTCGGTGTTGGCAGGTACAACTTTGGCTCCTGCATCTTTTGCAGCTTTTTCGATGCCTGAATTTCTGTAACAATTCACCCAGTTATCGACGGTATGGTCAAAAACATAAACTTCCTTTGCACCTGCCCTGAAACAATGCTCAATAATTCTTTTTACGAGTGCAGGGTTTGTACATGCTGCATATTCCGGGGTTCTATCCCACCCTATATTAGGTTTTACAAGAACTTTCTGCCCTCTGGAAACAAACTTGCCCATTCCCCCAAGTTCCTGAATGCCAAGATCAAACATTGCTTCAGGTTTACCTCCCATTATTGCTACGAGATCGTACGACTGACTTAAGGGTTTGTCGTCGATGAGTTTCTTATAGCCGCCTAAGCTCAGGGCAGCGCTTGCTGCAAAACCTGCGCTTGCCGATTTGATTATAAAATCTCTGCGCTTCATTATGAGTTTTTTATTATTGATTCAATAATTGTGCGAAATTACATTTTTTTCTCTATTGAATAATCACATATTTTAACATAAGGAAACACAAGCAGACTATTTAACATATTTTAATTGTTCCAAACTATTAACTTTACGGGCGATAAATTGTTATTAGTAACATAAACTTAACAATCACCTGCAATGAAGTTTCTCTATTACGATTGTTTTTCAGGAATCAGTGGGGATATGAACCTGGGTGCAATGATTGATCTGGGTGTTGATGTGAAATATCTGAATGATGAGCTTGGAAAACTTAACCTTGACGGATGGAAACTTGATGTAACCAGGGATCAGCGGCATGGGATATGCGGAACTAAGGTTACTGTAGTTCAGACAAAGCATGAACACGCTCACAGACATCTCACGGACATTTATAAAATTATTGACTCATCGGCTCTTGACAGAAAGACAAAAGAACTGAGCCGGAAGATATTCAGAAAGCTTGCTGAAGCTGAAGCATTGGTGCACGGAATACCGGTTGAGGAGGTTCATTTTCATGAAGTTGGTGCAACTGATGCTATAATTGACATAGTAGGCGCAGCAATTTGTTTTAATGCTCTGAATGTTGATGAAGTACACGTATCGGTAATAGAAACGGGTGGGGGAACTGTAAGATGTGAACATGGTGTATTGCCTGTGCCTGCTCCTGCTACAGCAGAATTGCTCAGGAATATTCCAATAAGAAAAGGAGGAGTTGATTTTGAAGCAACAACACCAACAGGCGCAGCAATAATTAATGTTCTGGGAAAAGTTTTTAATAAGCCTGTTAACATGAAAATTCTTAAAACAGGCCACGGAATCGGACATAAAGATCATCCTGAAGTGCCAAATATTCTTAGAGTTTTCCTTTGTGAACCAGAGGAATTAACAGAGGAAGGTCATGAGGCAGTTTTGCTGGAATGTAATATTGACGATATGAATCCGGAGCACTACGATTACATTTCCGAAAAACTTTTTAGTGCAGGAGCGTCAGATGTATTCCTCTCAAACATTATTATGAAGAAAAGCAGACCAGGTATCATACTCAGTGTTATATGCGAAAAAAATAATGTAGATGCTCTGAAGTATATTATCTTTACAGAATCAACCACTCTGGGTATCAGGTGCTTTTCCTTTCAAAAAGAGACACTATCAAGAACTTTTGAAACTGTTCAGACCCTGTACGGGCCTGTAACCTTTAAAAGGTCATTCTATAAAGGCAAAGAAGTATCTTTTAAACCCGAATATGAAGAGTGCCGCAAAATTGCCGCAGAGACCGGAAAACCTCTGAAAGAAGTTTACAACAACATCATCAGTGAGATACATAATAAAAGAAGAAATGAATCTGCATGATAAATTAAATCATCTCGACACAATTCTTACCGGACTGAACCCTTTATTGATTGCCTTTTCAGGTGGTGTAGACAGTTCTTTCCTTGTGTACAGGGCATCGGGAATAAAAGGGCTTAAAATGGCTGCTGTAACTGTAAAAACGATATATATACCCGACATTGAATTAAATGAAGCTGTGGAGTTCTGCAGAAAACATAAGATTGACCACAGAATTCTTAAAATGGATGTCCCTGATGCTGTAAAAAACAATCCACCTGACAGGTGTTACCTGTGTAAAAAACACATTTTCAGTAAAATTCTTGAGTTTGCTTCACTTAACAATTTCAAATACCTGGCTGATGGGTCAAACATTGAGGATATGAACAGCTATCGCCCGGGTCTTAAAGCTCTTTCTGAGCTTTCAGTAAGAAGCCCGCTGGCAGAGGCAAACCTTTCAAAAGAAGAGATCAGAACAGCGCTGAAAGAAGCAGGAATCGAAATATGGAACAAACCGTCAATGACGTGTCTACTTACAAGATTACCTTACAATACTTTAATTACAGAAAAAGATATCAAAATGATAGAGGAAGCGGAAAATGTCCTGTTCGAAAAAGGATTTTATGGCACAAGAGTAAGGAAACATGGTGAGATTGCACGTATAGAATGTTTACAGGGCTTTATGGAAAAGTTGATTAATTCCTCCGAAAGAAACGAAATTATTCAAAGATTAAAAGAATTAGGTTTTAGATACATAACTGTTGATCTGGAGGGTTACAGGAGCGGAAGCATGGATAATTTGTGAGAGATAAATTAATCATACTTGTAATTTGTAGTAATTGAATAAATTATGAATATAAGCGAAATTGAAAAACTTCTGAATGATGTAAAGTCAGGGAAAAAGAGTGTAAATGAAGCACTTGAGATATTAAAGTATTTCCCTTACACCGACCTTGGTTTTGCAAAACTCGACCATCACAGGGAGATAAGAAAAGGTTATCCCGAGATTGTTTACTGTTCAGGTAAGAGTGTTGCACAGGTTAAGGAGATTTTCAGGGTGCTGGCTGAAAAAGAAACAAATGTATTCGGGACAAGGGCAAATGAAGAGATGTATGAGGCTGTTAAAAGTGTTGTACCCGAAGCTGTATATTACCCTGAAGCAAGGATAATAAGCATAAAAAAGAAGGAGCCTGAAATACCTGAGACGCCAATAGCTGTTGTGACGGCAGGAACGTCCGACATACCTATAGCTGAGGAAGCTGCTGTAACTGCTGAATTGCTGGGCAACAGGGTTTTAAGAATTTATGACGCTGGCGTTGCGGGTATTCATCGTTTCCTTGACAGGCTCAATGATCTTAAAAAGTGTCGTGTAATTATTGTTATTGCAGGAATGGAAGGAGCGCTGGCAAGTGTAGTTGGAGGGCTTGTTGATAAGCCGATAATTGCTGTTCCAACAAGCGTGGGTTATGGTGCCAACTTCGGGGGAATTTCAGCTCTGCTGGCTATGCTTACCAGCTGTGCTGCAGGAGTAACTGTGGTCAACATCGACAACGGCTTCGGAGCAGCTTTCTCAGCAAGCATGATTAATAAAATGAAATGAAAAGGGACAGAATCCTTCTTTCAACGGCCTATTTTCCTCCCATACAATACATGGCACTGGTAAATGAGGCCGAAAGAGTATTCATAGAACGGGAAGAAAATTACATAAAACAAACATTCAGAAACAGGTGCTACATTCTCACAGCTAATGGGGTTATGGCTCTTTCAGTACCTGTTCTTGAAGGCAGTTTTCATAAAAGAGCAATAAAAGATATCAGGATTGATTATACCAAAAGATGGCAGCAGATTCATCTGCGAAGTATATATTCTTCTTACAAAGCATCTCCATATTTCGACTATTACTATGAAAAAGTCGAAAAAATAATCTCAAAAAGCCATACATTTTTACTTGATCTCAATATGGAATCGCTTCAGATTCTGGTTGAGTTAATGAATATCAGACCACAAATAACATACACCGATTTTTTTGAACCTGTAAAGACCTGCGAACCTGATTGGAGATATTTTATAAGCCCTAAAAACAGGGAGATGGACAAATTATTCAGGTATAAAAAATATCTCCAGGTATTTTACGACCGCTTTGATTTCATTCCGGGATTAAGCTCTCTTGACCTGATTTTCAATGCAGGCCCGGATGCCGTGAATTATCTTCCTGAGATATTAATCCCTTATTGAATATTTCTGATTCCTTGAGAACGCCCTATTGTTAAAAGGCTTTTTATTTCCCAATATTTCTTTCAGAATTTAAATCCAAGGGTTGCAGTAAAGTTATTTCTGGTATATGTAATATCAGCCGGTTTAAGGTAATCAGGATCGTAATACATCATGTATTTCATAGTATTCGAAAGGCTTGTAAATGCAAGGTCGAAGAAGAAATTCTGCTGTCTGAATCCCAAACCGAAAGAAACTGAATTATATGTCATATTTTTGTTAATCTCACCGCTGGAAAATGCGCTTCCGTAAATTCCGTAACCGCCTCTTATATAGAATGAACTGACTCTGAACTCTGTTCCCAGCTTCAGATTTGAAGCTGATTTCAGCGATTTCTTAACTGATTCATTTTCATCGTAATAACTATAGCCGTCGCTTGCTTTGCTGAATTTGGCGGTACGGTAATCTGTAAATTCGTAATCGGCGCTGACTATTGCAAGCTTCTTTATCTGAACTGCCACACCTGCAACTGCCTTGAAAGGAGTCGTAAGGGTATATGAATACCTCATCGGGTCATTTGAATTGCTGTAACTATATCCATCATCGAACGAAGAAGATATCTGATCATAAAAATATTCTCTGATGCGGTATATCGTTGGAGTATGGAATGCAGCGCCGATACGCAGCATGTCAACAGGTCGCAAAATAGTCCCTATTCTAAGAGAATATCCTGTACCTGCAGCTTCGAGGTGGTCGGTATATGTAAAATTGTTAAAATCGGGGATTACCTCATCATAATCTGCTTCGAGATGTTCATAATGTCCGGTATATGAAAGTTTATTTAAGGTTATAGTAGCTCCAAGGAAGTATTTCTCAGAAAAATTTGCTCCAACTGAAAATGCATGTTCACTGCTATATCCTTCATTTTCTATCAATCGCCTGATTGTCTGACCGTAGATATAATCACCATCGCCATAGGCACAGAAAACTGAGCCATATCTTATACCTCCCGAACCGGTTATTGTATCTATCACCCATACGTCATACGCTATGCCGGCTGAGCCGGTAAGGTCTTTGTAATAGATTCCATCGGATATTATTGCCCAGTATTCAGCCATTGAAGTATTCTCGCTTATTCCTTTTACAGTTACGTTTTCATTATAGTTGTTGGATTTCAAAAAGGAGTAGGCAAAGTTCAGTTTGACCAGCCCTGATGAACCTTCATTACTTATAAGGTTTGCAACCAGTCCTGCCTGGTTGAGGCCGAAAGTATATTTGAAATCGCTTGAGCGTGAGTTATTAAAAAGGGTGGATGAATTGTTATACATCAGGTTTGGCGTAATAGTTGTCTCGAAGGATCTGAATACGCCTGTTCCGGCCGGATTAAGGCTTATTGCGGAGAGGTCAGCTCCAAGAGCGGTAAATGCTCCACCCATTGCCATAAATCTTGCTGTTCCGTTGTAAAATGTTCTGGAGTACCGCAGAGCATCATCCAGATTCTGTGCCTGAGCAGCACTTATTGTCAGAACAACTGCTACTATTGCTGTAAGAATTGGTTTCATGATCTTTTAATTAAAAATGTACTTATCCCTTTCATTCCTAAACGGAATGTTATCTTTATCAGTTAGAAAATGAACTTTTAATTTTCTTATTTCACATTATCTCCTGGTTCCGGTGGAGACTGAACCTGATGAAGATCCTCCACCTGATGAACCGATAGAAGCTCCACTGGAACCGCTGCTGACTCCTCCTGAGGACATGCCTGAAGAGAAGCTGCTGCTTTCGTAACGTCTGCTGGAAGAAACAGAAGCATCTCTTGTTACGCTCCTCATTGAAGGTGCTGAATAATCACCCACACTTGAAGGAGTAACGGTACGTGTCTGTCCGACAGAATATGATGAAGGTGCTCTTCTTTCAACGCTGTTGAAATAACTGTCAGAATTTGACCTGTACACACCTACGTTACCAGTTCTGGTATTAGGAGTACTTCTCTGTACTGCCTCTGTTGAGACTCTGCTTGTGTTGTATGATGGACGGTCGCTGAGCCTCGGATTATTGTATGTAGGTGTATAGCTTCTTGATACCTGGCTGTATTCGGGTCTGGTCTCAACATTCCTTGTTGAAGATGAAACATCGCGTCTTGTCTGTGCTATCTGTCCTGATTTTGAATCGGTTGAGCTGCTCTGGCGCGGGCTGGTGAGAGTTGACTCTGTTCTCCTCGAAGTTGAGGCCACATTGGTTGTTGAGCCACCTGTTGAAGGTGTATAGCCTGTAGTCCTTCCTCTTGTTGAGGTGCTTGTATAACTGTTTGTCAACGAGCTGTACCTCTCACGTCTGCCTTCGGTGGCTGAACTGAAGTCATCCCTGTAGTAGAAGCGGTATGTTGGCCAGTAATATCCTGAATAATAGAATGAATACGGGCTGTAGAAAGATCCGAAATAACTTCCATAGAATCCGTAATACATTCCGGGGTACATTCCATAATAGAATGGATCATAGAGGCTTCCCCAGTACGGGTTGTAGAAGTAATCATAGTAGTACCACGGCGTATAGTTCCAGCTGTAGTAGAACGGATCTCTCCAGTACGGATAGAAGTAATTGCCGTAGAACCTTCTCAGTCTGTTTGAATAAGACCAGTCGTCCATATATTCAAACGGACTGTAATCTTTATTGTAGTACAAAGAATTGTCGAAATCAACATTTTCGTTGTACTGCTCGGCAATCAGAGTATCACCTGAATAAATGTTGTCAAAGTATTGTTCTTCCTGTTTCAGGTCACCAGGCAGATTATGGCTGGCAATGCTCTTGTTTACCATTACCCGGTCGGAGGGCAGATAGTACAAATCGTCGAATTCGCTTTTCACGTACCTGCCACCTGTAGCACACGAGCTTGCAAGCAGGGCCGACAGAACCAGTATGTACAAAATTGCTTTCATTTTTTAACCTCCCCTTGAATTATTTTTTTATTAAATACAATCAAAATCTATACCAAAAAATGCTCTTTTTCAATAAAATTTACCTGCAGATACAAATTTAAATTTTTTTTTCTCAATTTCAGATTCGGAACAAAAAAATTTCCAGACACTCTTAATATCATCGTTATCAAATATTCTCATTCTATTTATCTTCTTCTTGATGAAGAGCTATTGGAATTTCCTTTACTTTCCTCACTTTTTGAACCGGAGCTTTTGGTACTTCCGGAAGAGACTGACCTGATTGCTCTTGTTGATCTTGATTCGCCCCCTGAGGATCTTACTGCCGGACTTGTTGAAACAGTTCTTCTGGTTCCCTGCGACACTGCAGGCTGAGTTACTGTTCTGCCTGTGCTGACGCTGGCGGGCCGGCTTGTGTTACCAGTTGCACCCGGACGTGAAGGAGTCATAACCCCCGACTGCACCCTGCTGTTCGATGGTGTAGATATAACAGCACGACCGGCATTTCCCTGGCTCTGATTCCCCTGATTGCTTACATTCTTCCTGCCGGGGTTGTTGCCTGAATTTATTCCACGGTTTACGTTACCGGTATTTCCGGGATTAAGGCTGTTATTGTTACCCTGGTCGCCCTGATGGACGTTGCCGTTGTTTGAAGGAACGTTCCTTCTGCCCGGATTATTTCCAGAATTAATGCCCCTGTTGACATTATTTGTATTGCCCGGATCAAGGCTATTGTTGTTGCCCTGATCGCCCTGATGAACGCGAGCATTAACATTTCTTCTATTCTGATTTACTGTACCTGTATTTCCCTGGTTGCCCGGGGACGGCAGTGTGCCTGCACCACGGCCGGTATTAACTGTCTGCGATGAAGTGGTTGTAGGTGAGACTCTCCGTGAGACACCGCCTGAGCCTGCATCATATCTGCCTGAGGTATTGTAGTAATAATAATTGTAAGTATTGTAAACAGGTCTGTAATCACCATACCAGAGGTTCCTGACGTGATATGCATAATATGTTCCGGGCCACCATCTGTTTACCCTTACATTTACAACCACAGGAGTGTACCATGTAACGTAGAATGGAGTATAGCCCCAGTAGAAAGAACCGCCATACCATGCATAATCCCATCCGTATGACCATGGATAATCCCACCATGCATAATATACCGGATAATTATATGTAACACCTATACCGATTCTAGTCCCTCCGTAAATAGTTAAACCCCAGGTATAAGGCTGGTAACTGTACCAGTAGACATCTGTGAAAACCGGAGAATAATATTCAAAACTAACGAATGATCTGTGGAACCTGTTAATTCTCGAAGAATAATGGAAATCGTAGTTATAGTAATTGTTTATTACTATTCCGGCTTCGTCATTCCTGTAGTTTCCAGAGCTTGCTATCTGTGCTTCGGCTGTTATTCCTGGCATCAGCATTGCTCCTATGATTCCGATTAAAATTTTTGTTTTCATGACAAACCTCCCGGTTTTTATTTTAATATTCCTGAGTTTTTTCTCTATTTTTGCGCAATCCGTTTTTCAGTAAAAATAAAAACAAATACCATACCAAAAAAATGGCAAAGTTTCTAACAAACAGGGAAGAGAATTACGCACAGTGGTATAACGATCTGGTAATCAAGGCAGAACTTGCTGAGAATTCTGCTGTGAGAGGATGTATGGTAATACGTCCTTACGGTTATGCGATATGGGAAAAGATACAGGCAGAGCTCGACAGGATGTTTAAAGCCACCGGTCATGTGAATGCATATTTTCCTCTTTTTATTCCAAAATCATTCTTTGCGAGGGAGGCTGCCCATGTTGAGGGTTTTGCAAAGGAATGTGCTGTTGTAACGCACTACAGGCTTAAAAATGATGAAACCGGTAAAGGAATTATTATTGATCCTGAAGCCAGGCTTGAAGAAGAGCTGATAGTACGTCCCACATCCGAAACAATTATCTGGAATACATATAAAAACTGGATACAATCATACCGTGACCTGCCTATTCTTATAAATCAATGGGCAAATGTTGTAAGGTGGGAGATGCGCACAAGGCTCTTCCTTCGCACCGCAGAATTTCTATGGCAGGAAGGTCATACGGCTCACGCCACCTCGGAAGAAGCAATGGAAGAAACACTTAAAATTATTAACCTCTATGCGGATTTTGCGGAGAACACGATGGCAATTCCGGTTGTTAAAGGTTACAAAACTGAAAGTGAGCGCTTTGCGGGTGCCCTTGAAACACTTACCATTGAAGCATTAATGCAGGATGGGAAAGCGCTTCAGGCAGGCACAAGCCACTTCCTAGGGCAGAATTTTGCAAAAGCTTTTGATGTAAAATTTACTGACCGTACCGGAAAGCTTGATTATGTATGGGCAACTTCATGGGGTGTGTCGACAAGGCTTATGGGTGCCCTTGTAATGGCTCATGCCGACAATAATGGCCTTGTACTGCCTCCCAAACTGGCTCCTATCCAGGTTGTTATTGTGCCAATATACAAGACCGACAGCGACCTCAATGCAATCTCAGCAACAGCACTGAAAATAAAATCCGACCTTGAATCAGCAGGCATTTCAGTAACATATGACGACCGTGACACCCAGACACCAGGCTGGAAATTCTCCCATTACGAATTTAAAGGTGTCCCTGTGAGAATAGCTGTTGGTCCGAGAGATGTCAAGAACAATACAGCTGAAATAGCCAGAAGAGACACTCTTGAAAAAGAGACAATCCCAGCCGGCAGAATAAAAGAACACGTGGTGCGGCTGCTTGAAGATATACAGAAAAACATTTACAGAAAAGCCCTTCAGTTCAGGGAAGAAAATACATACTATCCCGATTCATGGGAAGAATTTAAAAACATAATTGAAGATAAAGGAGGCTTTGTTATGGCTCACTGGGACGGAACTCCCGAAACTGAAGCCAGAATAAAGGAAGAAACCAAAGCAACCATCAGATGCATTCCTATTGACAGCAAGGAAGAAAAAGGAAAATGCATATATTCAGGTAAACCTTCTGGCAGGCGTGTTCTTTTCGCCGTAGCATACTGAGCCGGCGTGGTTATACGTTTTTTTTCAAACGTACAAAGAATACCCAACCGATTTTATATATCGGATTAATTTCCTATTTTAGTTGTTCATTGTGTTATAAAACTCTTAACAATGCCTGAAGCTGAAGATAAAAAAAACAACATTGTCAATACATTAAAAAGCAAGTCGGTGCTTAAGCAAAAAGTCTATGACATTACATTCAGTACTTTTACCCTCCTGAAGGAAATACTGAAGGACCTCACAAAGGAAATTAACCTCGATATAGCAGGAATTGACCAGCGGGTAAAACTTGAATTCACCGACAGGGGGCAGTTTGATGCACAGATTAAGGTTGCGGGCGATATACTTCTGTTCAGCATGCATTCAAACATTTTCCAGTTCGACAGGGATCATCCAGTATGGAGAACACCATACGTCCAGAAAGACAAGTTTAATGCCTATGCAGGCATTATATATATTTATAACTTTCTTGCTGACAGTTTCAAATATAACCGCCTCGACGACCTTGGATACCTTATTGCCAGGATTTTCATAAACCACGAAAAGCAATATTTTGTTGAAGGAAAGCGTCAGATGGGTATGTTTTACACGAACTTCGGCAATGAAGAGATAAACAGGGAATCACTGCAAAGGATAATTCTTACTGCTATACAGTATTCTCTTGAATTTGATCTGCTGGTGCCGCCTTACGACACAGTAAAAATCGCAACTGTTGGTCAGGCCGAAGCTAAAATTCAGCATTCCAAAATTATTACAGGAAAACGTGTGGGCTTCCAGTTCAATTCTGACGATGTACTTGTAGCCAATACCAACAAACCCTGATGTGCCTTCGGGAGATAAGAAAAAAGTGTGATACTATCAGGCCATTCCTGCAGGTTCTGCTGATATTGTTAACATCGGTTGTTTATCCACAGGCAGAAACTGGCCGTGATACCACTTTATTAAAAATCAAGAGCGGTTCATTTCTGCGCATAAATAACGACAGGTTTTTTATCAGAAATGATTCCGTAATTGTCCTGCCTTCCTTCTTCGTTAATGTGAACAGGACAAAAAACGAAAAGACAATTGCTTTCTACGACTCCCTGAAGTCAAAAGCCTCACGAACCAGATTAACCAGGGTTCTGTACGATCTGGTTGTAGTATCACCCGATACTGTAAATCCCGAAAAAATAAACCAGAGAAGTGATGAGAGTTTCATAAAGTACTCGGGCTACAGGGTGAGGAGCATAACCATTAAACAGCTGGACGTTTTCGGTGGAAATATCTACAATCCGGCTGTTTCAGGTGCAAACCGGATTGAAAAATTTATCAACAGCACCCATATAAACACAAACGAAAAGGTTCTTAGAAGATACCTGCTTTTCAGTGAAGGGGATACCATCTCCCCTCTGACAATCACCGATAATGAGCGTATTCTCCGCCAGCTCCCTTACATTAACGATGCCAGAATAATTGTGGCACCTGTCTCTGACAATGAGGCTGATGTTATTATTATTACCAAGGATGTATATTCTCTTGGTGCTGATTTCACGTACCGGGGAATTAACAAAGGTTCCGTTTGGATTTATGATAAGAATCTTATTGGAACAGGGCAGGAACTTAAAATTGAAATACCTTATTCGGCAACAACAAAAGATTCTCCGGGAATCGGAATAAACTATAACATTACCAACATTCTGAAATCTTTTATAGATCTTAACCTCAATTTTTACAAAGGACTTGGCAAAAAATCATTCGGATTCGACATTGACCGGCCTCTTTTAAGTTCTGAAACAAAATATGCTTTCGGAATTTCAGTAAATAACACTTATACAACACACGATCTTGATACTCTACCTGTTCCCGAACCCTTAAAATACAATTTTCAGGATTACTGGCTGATGCGTTCCTTTATGATTGACCGCCGCACTGTTTCCAGACTTATTGCAGGAATACGCTATGTCAATAATAATGTATTCCAGAAACCTGATATACAACCCGACACATATTATTCACTGCAGCGTTACAGGCTATACCTTGCATCCCTGGCATTTTCAATGCAGAAATATTATAAAACCAGCCTCCTTTACAGTTTCGGTCGAACAGAGGATATCCCCTATGGAACACTCATAAATATCACCTCCGGTATTGAAGATAATGAATTCAAAAAACGTGTCTATTTTGGTTCCAATGCTTCTCTTGGATTTTCAGTCAGCAGTCTGGGTTATTTCCATCTTTCAGCTGGTGCAGGAACCTTTTTCAATGATAATAAAACTGAACAGGGAGTAGTTTCATACCAGCTGAAGTTTTTTTCAAACCTCATTCCGATCGGTAAACAGATGATCAGAAATTTCGTTCACCTGAGATACACCGGTGGCTTCGACCGTTACAGGGATGAGTATCTCACCACCCTGAAGGAAGATGGATTTTCGTGCTTTGCGAATGACTCCCTCCGTGGAACCAGACGGTTCAATGCAGGAATTGAATCAGTAATATTTAATCCGATTAATTTATACGGTTTCCGATTTGCATTTTTCACCTTCGTCGATTTGTATGCTATGGGAGGGTTAAATTTTAATTCCAGAAACAGCCTGATGCTTAGCGGATTGGGAGTAGGTCTGAGGATAAGAAATGACAATCTGGTTTTCAGAACGTTCCAGATACGCATTGGATATTTTCCTTATCTGCCGGAATATTCCAGAGTAAATTATATAATGCTTTCCGGAGAACAGCTGCTGAGACCAAAAAATTTTGAGCCCGGACGGCCTTCACTAATTCAATACAGGTAATTTTCCTATACAGAAAATTATTATTTTCACAGTTTTACTTTCAGCCAGATGTTGGAAGATTTTCTTAATTATATAGAGAAAAACTCACTTGCGGAAAAATCCGAAAGGATACTTCTTGCCGTAAGCGGTGGAATCGACTCAATGGTGATGGCAGATCTATTTTCAAAGACCGGGTATTTCACCGGTATAGCACACTGCAATTTCAGGCTGAGAGGAACAGACTCAGATAATGATGAGCTGTTTGTAAAGGAATATGCTGCCCGGTTGAATAAGCCATTTTTCAGTATTGGTTTTAATACAGCTGAATATGCCAGGGAAAAAGGAATATCAACAGAGATGGCAGCAAGGGAGCTCAGATACAGATGGTTTGAGGAGATTAGATGTAAATACGGCTACAATAAAATAGCCCTGGCTCATAACAGAAACGATAATGTTGAAACAATACTTTTAAACCTATGCAGGGGAACCGGAATCAAAGGACTTACAGGAATGAAGCCTTTGAACGGAAATCTTATACGTCCCCTTCTGTTTGCCTCACGTTCGCAAATTCAGAACTATGCTTCTGAAAACTCAATTGAATACCGCCTCGACATAACTAACGATGAGGTAAAATTCATAAGAAATAAATTCAGGCATCAGATTATTCCGCTGTTCAGGGAAATTAACCCATCATTCGACGATACTGTAAATGAAATGGCTGAGCGTTTCTCGGAGATAAGGGAAATTCTCGAAAATCATATCAGAACAGTTAAACAGAATGTTGTCATTAAGGAAAACGGAGAAACAGTTTTAAGCTTACAAAAACTTCTGGAATACGGCCCTCAGAAAACTATCCTCTTTGAACTTTTTCAACCTTATGGTCTGCTGGCGAGTCAGCTGGACACCCTGATAAAAGTAATTAACGGACAGACAGGCTCTTTGATATTTACTGAAACACATAGAATAATCAAAAACCGTGATGAAATTATAATTACAAAACTGCCGGTACCGCAAAGTAAAGATTTCTTTATCAGTAATATAGAAGATTTTTACAGGTTACCTTTTATAGAAAGTGCTGAACTGAAGCAGGTGACTTCCGATTTCAGAATTGAACATGATCCACATGTTGCAACTGTTGATGCTTCATTGTTAGAATTCCCTTTAAAGATAAGAAGCTGGAAGGCTGGTGACAGGTTTATGCCTTTCGGTATGGAATCGTTCAGGAAGCTAAGCGATTATTTCACCGACCGAAAGTTTTCTCTTCCTGATAAAGAAAAAGCTCTGGTTATGGAGTCGGCAGGAAAGATAGTATGGCTGCTGGGAGAAAGAATTGACAACCGTTTCAGGATTACATCTTCCACCAGGAATGCCCTGATAATCAGACTCAGGAAAAACTTCAGAGTTTTTTAATCTTTTCGGCTAAAAATACCCCTGTCGAGCAGTAAGAGGTCAGCAAGGGCAACAGCTACAGCTGCTTCCACTATCACAGGCACTCTCAGTGCAATGCAGGCATCGTGCCGGCCTTCCACCTTCAGGGTTGTCATTTTGCCTGCTGAAAAATTAAATGTTTTTTGTTCCTTTCCAATTGATGATGTAGGTTTAACAGCCACCCTCAGTAATATTTCATTACCGTTTGTTATGCCGCCGTTAATTCCCCCGGCGTTGTTTGTAAGTGTTTTGCCGGTGCTATCGGTAAAAGGGTCGTTATGTTCCGAGCCTTTCATTGAGGCAGCTTTGAAGCCTGCTCCGAATTCTACTCCCTTAACTGCAGGGATTGAAAATAGTATCTGACTTATAGCCGATTCAGCAGAATAGAAGAATGGTTCACCCAGTCCTGCTGGCGGATTTTCGACCCTGCACTCTATCAGTCCGCCTATGCTGTCGCCAGCATTCATTGCTTCTTCGACAGCTCTTTCAATATCTTTACTGCCGCCTGCTTCAATTAGTGTGGCAATCACTTTTGAATCTTTTAGAATCTTTTTAGCGATAACTCCGGCAACAACAAGACCCCATGTGATTCTGCCCGAGAAATGGCCTCCGCCTCTCGGATCCGCAAATCCTGAGTATTTAATTCTGGATGTAAAATCAGCATGACCCGGACGTGGAACCGAAGCAAACTGCTGGTACGAGCCGGAGTCAACATCCTTATTGAAAGAAATTATAGTAATAGGTGAGCCAGTTGTGTGTCCGTTATATATTCCACTCAGTATATCGGGCAAATCTTCCTCACGCCGGGGGGTAGTTCCCTTCTTCCCGCTCCTTCTTCTGCTCAGGTCGGGCAGGAAATCGTCAGGTTGAACGGGTATTCCGGGCGGGCATCCGTCAATAGTGACGCCAATAGCTTTTCCATGTGATTCGCCAGAGAGGGAAACCCTGAAAATATGTCCGAATGTATTCATAATCTGTTATTTGACAATTTTAATTTTGCCGCCCAGTTTTCTGAAGTCATCAATAAATCCGGGGTATGATTTATTTATAGCTTCCATTCCTTCAATTCGAACAGGTGATGTTGAAATGGCTGAAGCGGTTGCAAGTGCCATGGCTATGCGATGGTCGTTGTAAGCTGAGGATTCTCCTCCCGATAGAGTTTTATTTCCATATATTTCGATGATGTCGCCACTGGTTTTGATATTTGCGCCTATTGCGTTGAGTGCAGCCGTTATTGTTTCTGCTCTGTTACTCTCTTTTGCAACAAGTCGGTGGGCGCCACGCAGAACACTTTTACCGTTACATGCAGCAGCCAGTACAGCCAGCGGCGGTGCAAGATCGGGGCAATCACTGATATCGAATTCAAAAGAATTTAACTCTTTCTTTTCTACTTTTATCCTGCCGGCTTCAACAGAAACAGATGCGCCTGCCATCATCAAAGGCTCAAGGATTGCTTTATCAGCCTGAACGGAATCAGTTCTGAGACCTGTCACTTCCACTTTCCCTCCTATTGCTCCCATCACAAGCAGGAAGGCTGCACCGCTCCAGTCGCCCTCAGCTGTAAACGTACCAGGAGTATATTTCTGTCCACCTTTAATGCTGAAGACTCTGTAACTGTCGTTAACTATCTCTATATCAAATTCTTGTAATATTTTGATAGTCAAATCAATATATGGCCTGCTAACAAGGTTTTCAACTATAACGCAGCTATTTTTCTGAGCGACCGGCAGAGCCATAAGCAAACCTGTGATGAATTGTGAGCTTATCGAGCCATCGGCATGCACTTCTCCGCCTGTAAGAGGTCCTTTAATTTTAACTGGAAGGTATCCGTCCTTTGATGAGATCTGGACTCCCAGTTGTCGAAGGGGTTCTTCGACCATTTTTACGGGTCGTTTCATAAGTGAGCCGCGTCCTGTGACGGTAATTTCTCTATTGTGTATTGCAGCTATGGGGATAAACATCCGGGTGGCGAGGCCTGATTCACCGCAGTTGATTTTGTTGGTCTTAGGGTTGAAGCCTCCTTTTATTTTGATAGAATCTCCGCAGGTTGTGGCTTCAGCGCCAAGTTCTGTTGCAACAGAGAGTGCTGCAAGTGAATCGTCGCACATGGAATTGACTGATATAGTCGATAAACCCTCTGCGAGCAGAGCACCGGCTATATATCTCTGTACCGCACTCTTCGACGATGGAGCTCTCAAACGACCCCTGACCTCCTTAACAGATGCTTCTACTTTCATTAACTTCTCTTCAGCACTTTGTAAAATTCCATTAATTCTCTGGTATTGATTTTACTTATTACAGCTTTCCCCGGCGATTCAAGCAGAACGAAACTAATATTATCGCCCTGTTTCTTTTTGTCTTTAAGAAGCATTTCTTCAAAGACTGCATCCGGGACAATGTATTCTTTGATAAGCTTCAGTTCTTTCAGCAGATTTACAATTCTATCGCGTGCGGCAGGTTCAAGTAAGCCTGCCTGAACCGAAATATCTGATGCTATGACCATCCCTGCCGCAACGGCAAAGCCGTGTTTCATTCCCGCCATAGTCTCAATTACGTGTCCGAAAGTATGGCCAAAGTTAAGAATCATTCTTTTGCCGGAAACTTCTTTTTCGTCTTCCCTTACAACAGAGGCTTTCAGTTCAACCGAAACAGATATCATGTACTCGAGCAATTCAATGTCTCTATTGAGAAGTCGCCCTTTATTCTGTTCCGCAAGAGAAAAAAGGTTGTAATCCATTATCAGTCCCATTTTTATAAGTTCTGCCAGACCCGAGAGGTATTCTTCTTCAGGCAACGTATTAAGCATTTGCGGGTCGCAGATAACAAATTCGGGCTGACGGAAACACCCCAGCACATTTTTAACCTTTCCGAGGTTTACAGCGTTTTTTCCACCAACACTTGCATCAACCTGTGATAAAAGTGATGTTGAAACAAATCCAAACCTGATACCTCTCATATAAACCGAAGCGAGGAATCCGGTTAAATCGCAAACAACGCCTCCCCCTATTCCTACAAGAAATCCCGATCTATCGATACCACATTCAAGAAGTCTTTCGGTAAGGCTGGTAACAACCTGAAGAGTTTTGCTCTCTTCTCCGGGTTTTACAGAAAAGACAGGAAGCTGGGGAAAATGACTTCCGTAAATATTTTTGATATTATCGTCGGTAATGATAACAGTATTTTGCACCGGGATGAAACGGGAAAACTCATTCCAGTTCAGTCCGATATATATTTCTGATTTAGAATTATTCAGATTTATCGTTATCCTGTTCAAAGTCTTTAAAATTATTTTTTAAATATAAGAAATCCTTAATCTTTTTCAGATGCAGAAAAAAGAATATTCAAAAATAAAAAGTAAAATATTACTTTAATGCGATTTTTCATACAGGATATTATGACGAAAGCTGAAAGGTTCAGAAAGGTTATTGAGTATTTCGGCAGGAGTAATCCTGTGCCCGAGACCGAACTCAGGTACAGGGATCCGTTCGGGTTGCTTGTGGCGGTGATGCTTTCGGCTCAATGTACCGACAGGAGGGTAAACATGATTACGCCGGTGCTGCTTAAAGCTTTCCCTGATCCGGCATCTCTGGCAGCAGCTACACAGGAACAGGTCGTAAGTCTGATAAAATCATGTTCTTATCCCAACAACAAGGCAAAGAACCTGATAAAAATGGCTAATATGCTAATTGAAAAATTCGGTGGCAAGGTTCCTGAAGAACCTGAGTTGCTGCAACAATTACCGGGTGTGGGAAGGAAAACTGCAAATGTGGTGGCGTCTGTACTCTTCAAAAAGCCTGTTATTGCTGTTGACACACATGTATTCAGAGTGTCGGTTCGTCTGGGACTTGCTGTTAATGCAAAGACACCGCTCGATGTGGAACATCAGCTCGAAGAACATATCCCTCCTGAAATGAGGCACAAAGCCCACCACTGGCTGATATTGCACGGAAGATATATCTGCAGGGCGCGAAAGCCATTATGTGAGAAATGCGGGTTAACCTCAATATGCAAATATTATAAAGACAAAAATAAGGCATCGCGATAGCCATATTAAAACATATTGATTATTTTTGATTATCATTTCTAAAGTGGGAGTTGGGAATTTTAAGATGAAAAGGAAGTTCTCGGAAATCGGAAATATAATTGCTTTCAATCTTCGGAAGTTCTTACCATTCAGGAAGAATTATCAGGGTGAAATTGCTTTAAGGGTTTTTCATGCCGCCCCTCAGATAATGATTATAAGTAACCTGAAGACCGGAGAAATAATTGACGTAAACGAAGCTTTTGTCAAGAACCTGGATTACAAAAAGAATGAAGTAATCGGAAAGAATTTCGATGACCTGAAGCTCTTTTCAGAAATGGAAGAGAGCAATAAGTACATAAAGCTTCTTCACCGGTTTCGCAAAATAACAGATCATCCTGTTGTACTGAATACAAAGAAAGGTGAAAAGAAACATTATCTGTTCTCTGCTGAAACAATTAAACTTGGTAACGATTATTTTCTGCTTACCACATACAATCCGGATCCATATTCAGGAAAAACATCTTTACAGGAAAGAGCTGATGAGATCCTCGATGATATTTTCGATACTGTTTCGAGTTATCTCCTGCGCATAAGTATTTTGAAGGATGATAGATTCTGCATAAAGGATATAAATAGAAAAGCGGAAGATGTTGAGGGTGTTATAAGGTCTTATGTTCTGGGAAAGCCTCTTGAGGAGACAGCCATGGCAAAAAGGCCGAAGCTTCTTGAATTGCTTCATCATATAAGAATAACCGGTGAACCACTCAAACTTGCTGTTTCGCCTGCAGGAGACAGATCTGAAGGCTTTTACATTGGTTTCCTGCTTTCAACAGGAGACATCATTGTAACATGGGAACCACCTGAAAACATGCAAAAACTGAATGAGAGGTCCATTGCAGAACCTTTACCGGGCATGTCGAAAGTGATGAGTTTTGAAATTGATACTCAGGGAAAGATAACTTTCGCCAGTGAAAATAGTCTCGAATACCTTGGTTATACTATAAAAGATTTCAATAAGGGAATTTATATAAGAGATCTGTTCCAGCCGGATGAACTTGAAAAAGCAGTTGAGAACCTGAAAAAAATAAAATCTCCAAATGATACAATAAGCAATGAATATCTTGCCAGGAAGAAAGATGGTACAGTTATTCCAGTACTGACCAGAACATTTGGCATATTCACCGATGGGAAGCTCACGGGCTACAGGGGTGTTGTAATTGATCTTACTGAACAGAAGAAAAGAGAAATGCAGATAGCCAGGGAAAAAGCATTTCTTGAACACCTTATAGATTCAACGCCTGAAGCAATCGTAATTACTGATGTTCCCGGAAAAATTACACATGTGAACAATGAATTCACAAATCTTTTTGGATATTCAAATGAAGAAGCAATTGGAAAATACATCAACGACCTTATAGTACCTGATGAACTTGCCGAGGAAGCTGAAAAGATTGATGAAATTACCTTAAACAGCAAAAAGGCTAAAGTTGAGACAGTAAGGAAAGACAAATACGGGAACCAGATACATGTTTTGCTAAATTCCACTTCGATTGAGCTGAATGATGTTACAGTAGGCATGCTCTGCATATACCACGACATCAGAAAAGAGAGAAAAACCAGACTATTACAGGAAATACTTTACAATATATCAAGTGCTACACTTGAATATTCCGAAATCAAAGACATATATTCGGTGATAGTTGCTGAACTTGGTAAAATCTGGGATACCAACAATTTCTTCATTGCGCTGTACAATTCTGGTAGTGGATCTATATCCCTGCCCTTCTTTTCGGATGAGATGGATAATTTCAAGGAGATTCCAATAAAGGGAACCATTACCGGGTGGGTAATTAACCATGGTAAATCTGTTTTACTGAGAGAGCAGGACATCATAAAACTGGAAGATGCGGAAGAGATTGACCTTGTGGGCACTCCATGCAAAGTATGGATGGGCGTTCCTTTAAAAGCAGATAATAATATAATAGGTGCTATCTGCATGCAGGATTATCATGATGAAAACAAGTTTTCAAAGGAAGATTTGAATCTTCTTGAACTAATTGCAAATCAGATTGCTGTTTCCATTCAGAAGAGAAAAATGCTGGACAACCTTGTTATTGCAAGGGAAAAGGCGGAGAAAGCAGCTCTGTCGAAACAGGCTTTTATGTCGACGCTCAGCCATGAAATAAGAACACCACTGAACGATTTCATTGGTATTTCCAATCTCCTTTTACAAACCAATCCGAATCCAGAGCAGCTGGAACTGATAAAAACCCTGCGTTTTTCAGCCAATCATCTCCTGACACTTGTAAATGATGTTCTCGATTACAGTAAAATGGAATCGGGAAAGATTACTTTTGAGCAGATTCAGTTTAATCTCAACAGTTTTCTGGATGAAATCAAAAGATCGTATTCTTTCAGAGCGAAAGAAAAGAATCTTACATTCAATGTGATAAAGAATTCCAATGTACCGGATGAAGTAATCGGAGATCAGATCAGATTGAACCAGATATTGTCAAATCTGCTGTCAAATGCATTCAAATTTACCAGCGAGGGCAGCATTACCATAACTATTTCAGAAAAGGAAAGGACAGGAAACAGAAGTACTCTGGAATTCAGGGTAAGTGATACGGGAATAGGTATTCCGGCAGACAAACAGGATATTCTTTTCGACAGTTTCACTCAGGCATCAGCTGATACAGCAAGAAGGTTTGGAGGAACCGGGCTAGGACTGGCCATATGCAAAAAGCTTGTTGAACTTCAGGGTGGGAATATTTATGTTGAAAGTGAGCCGGGCAAGGGTTCAAACTTTATCTTCAGTCTGGCCTTTGAAATTCCGGTAAAACCTGAAAGAAAGGCTGAGGAAGTGCCGGTAACGGATTTCACCGGACTTGAAGGTAAAAAGATACTTGTGGCGGAGGACAACAGGATTAACTTTTTTGTAGTAAACAAATTTTTATCGTCCTGGGGGGTAAAGGTGGCACATGCTGAAAATGGAAAAATAGCACTCGAAATGCTGGAAAACGACAATTTTGATCTTATTATAATGGATCTTCATATGCCGGTACTCGACGGCATAGAAGCAACAAGGATAATAAGGAATTCAGACAATCCTTCTATCAGGACCATCCCGGTGATTGCATTAACAGCAGCCATCATGTCGGAAAGCAACGACAGGATAGAAGGCCTGAACATCAACGATTACATCCTGAAGCCTTTCAAACCGGAAGATCTCTATTCCAAAATAAAGAAGCATATCAGGTAAAAAAGACTTATAGCATGCGTAAAAACACGAAGCCAGGTTTCACCGAAAACACGCCTGCTCGCCGTTGTGCCTGCTGGCTTTTTCGCAGGGATTAACGCGAACTTTAACCAATTGCGCCGGGAAGGAAAATTCACTTTTCAAATAAACATTCCGTCCCGGCGCTAATTATTTCGTGTATCTTTTGCTATAAACAGGCCGCTCCTCCGGAGCTAATAATTTAATAATGAATGATATTAAAGCCCCCTCTCAGGGGGTTTGGGGGTGGTTTGTATCCTTTGCTACAAACAGGCCGCTCCTCCGGAGCTAACATCCGACGGCGCACCTGCCTTGAATGAATGATAAAATTCCATAACCTCTATGAGGTATAAAACAATCATAATTGAAACCATCATCTACAATACCTATGCCCTGCGGGCAATTATACAATCAATTGAGAATTTTTACAATATACCCCGTAGGGGTTCAGGTCTAATAGCCTTATGGGATTAAGCATACATTTAAATTCCCTGTAGGGGATATGGAATATATTCCGATTGGCTTTACTCAAATAAACGAAGTTTTTAACTGGATTCCGCATCGCTTTGAAGTTCTCAACAAGATTGCCAGCCGGGACTGTCATAACCATGAAGGTTTGTTTACCAGGCTTTTGAAAGCTGATCCGAAAATAAGATAACTGGTATTTCCGCCGATTGTACCTTCATTTTGTCCCCATATGAATGGCCAGTCATCATAGTTCTCGAAATGGTCGGGCTGCCTGAACAAAATACCTGGTGCAACATTACCCGGAATAAATGAGAAATCGGCCCTGTTATTGCCATAAAAGACCGCTTTCGGTCTTGTGGCGCCTAAGGTGGCGACCAGGGAATAGTTGTGGTAGGGGTGACAGCCAAAGAGCCAGTTGGCAGCCTTGAAAGCATGACTTACGTCGATTATTTCAGGGTAATACATGCTTGCAAAGCAAATTGTGGTTCCAAAGCTTACCACAGCTCCGCCTCCTGCCCAATTACCGAGGCCTATAGGCACGCCGTACGGGTTATCCTTTTCAAGCTTTTCGATGTACTCTTTGTATTTCTCAACATATGGACGGAGCTTTTCTTTGTATGATGCATCCATGTGAGGTATGGCATGCAGAGCTGTGAGGATGGTGCCGCTGACGTTCCTCTCGAGTGCCGGCCAGAGGGATTCCTGGAACTTATCGATATACTGTTTCTCCCCTGTTGAGATGTAGAGCTGCAGATTTGTATCCAGATTACCAAAACCTGCTCCTCTTCCGCCCATACGACTCTGCAGTTGTCTGTCAAGCAATTCGGTTGCCTCTTTCAGAAGTCTCTTCGACTGATAGAGTGCTCTTTCGGCAAGATTATCGTTATATCCTTTCAGCACCCGGCTTGCTGCAGCGAAAGTTGCTGCCGCCCTGAGGTCGAGACCGGGGTTGCGGCTCGTAAACGCCCACATATCATCCTTCACGCCGCTTGATCGGCCATCGGGCGCCACCTCGTAAGGACCCAGCCTGGGGTTATAGGGAAGTCCGTCGGTGATCGATGCTGCATCTCCGAGGTGATGGTAATTATCGAGTACAGAATTTGAAAGTGCCTGTGCCATGTGGCCTATATTCTCGGCCTGGGCCAGAAGATTGAGGATTCCATGCTCTATAAACTGCAGAATGTCGGGCGTTCCGTCAGGCCGGTGAAGGTCAACGTAACGATGTTTCTGATCTACAAAAGTCTGGTCGCGCTGTGGCTTGAAATATTCCCATATCTGTACAAAGTTCTGAACCACGCTTATATTTGATCCCGTTTCGATGTCAAAATCGCCGGCATCGAAAAAGCCGCCGACATTCAGCCCGGGTATCAGTTCCAAAGCTTTATACTTTGTGTCGGTAGAGGGTCCCTGTCTGTGTAGGTCAAAATGGTCGGTATTGGGAGGCGCCTGGCGATAGCCTTCCTTAAAAGGCTCGCCGTGCCATACCCTGTAAGCCTCATTAACAAACATGTGATTCATATGAACAGGAATCCATACATCGCTTGTGGCATCAGTGATCTTATCGTAAACGCTATTATCTATCAGAAAGTTATTTGTTTTTGTGTCACCGTAACGTATATAATAAATACCGGGTGTCTGTACTGAAGAAAAATCGAATTTCACATAATGATATTTATAATAGTCGCCCCATGATACTATATGTCCGGTGAAAACTTTTGATTCTTTTCCGTCTTCACCAATCTTATAAATTGAAGCTCTGGCGAGCGGTTTATCTTTTTTATCCAGTTCTATAACTGCAACTTTTGGCTGCCAGGGAAGGTAACCCACCTGGGAGAAGCCAATGTTTGGTTCTCTTATCCATCCTTTGATAGCGTTTGGCTCAACTTTCCACGACAGAACCTTTCCTGTTTTACCGGCGGGAAGAAGAGATCTGACAACGAACCATCCGTTCTGTGCCAGGATACGGCCGTCGAAGAGCATCAGATCGGCATCCTGTGATGTGATTTTCACCATACGTTCAGGGTCGTCAGGTGCCATCAGAAGAGTGCGGCCTGTTTCGAGGGGAAGCGGATCGATAAACATTCCGGTACCCCTGTCGTCGGAAGTTACATAGCCCTTGAACTGCTTTATTTTCTCACTGTTGGGACGGGTAACGGTGTTGCCCACAACATAGCGCGGGAATCTGTTATTGCGCCCGTCCATCAGGTATACCTTACCCCAGTACTGCGAGGGAAGAAACTCGAGGTTAAACCCTGCCTTTCCTTCGAGAGCTGCCGGTAAAGGCTTATCGAGATAAACGGATATCTCAACACTTTTACCTTCGGGTTTGACAACCACACGAGAGTCAAAATCATAATCTTCATATTTTAACAATGCTTCGATGGTTTGCGTAACAGTGTCGACAGTCCGGGTTGGTATGGACGGAACAAGATCCCACTGCTCCGGTGTGTTTGAAAGCCTTACAGCACCGCCCTGAGCGGTTCTGACACCATGATGTATTATTTCGATGCCGGCGGTCTTCTCGTCGTTAAAACCTCCGGTAAAGAGGTTGTTGTACACCAGCACACTAACGCCCTGTCTTTCGTAATAACCTAGTTTGTTCAGGACAAAGTCCTGCTCTGAATTGCGGTTGCATGCTGCCAACAGCAACATTGCCAGAGATATAAATACGAGTCTTCTCATAATTGAATATTTTACGCTTTTTTCTATTATATCTGTTCTGAACTATTTTACTCTACATTAAGTTAGAACCTCCGATTTAAAAAAACAATACATTTAAGCTCATATTGTCAGGGTTTAAATATAATTAAATCTTAATGAGACTCTATTACTTTTCATTAAGTCATGCTCTTTTATAATGGGGGTAACAACGTTTGCATGCGATTTTTCGTAGAGGGATGAAGAGTATTAAAAATAATTAAATTTTAGAGTAAGTATTCCGAACGGCTTAAAGGGACAATGGTTACTGCCGATTTAAGGTATGATATGGGCCTGGGTAAAGTAGACAAAACTAATCCTGATCTTCGGAACAAGGGTTTTGGAATTGTTATAGGATATATGTTTTAAAATTTTAATTTAACAGGTATCAGTTAGTTTAAGGTTTAAAAGGCACCGGGTAAAATTCCGGTGCCTATGCTTTTATTATCGGGAACATGCAAAAAGACACTTGTAAATCGCCGGTTTACTTTAAGTATTTCTTCAGACAGTATGCAGAATAAGGATATATTCATTTTTACAAAAAAATATATTTTTACAATTGCGTTCAATAATTGAACAGAGCTTAATGTAGTTTAAAATATTAATGTGGAATGCAGGAACATGATAAATTACCGGAAAAAGAATCACAACAACAGATGGATTTCTCGAATTTGTCTCCAAAGGAGATTATCGAGATATTATCGAAAAAGCTGAAAATTCGGGACGTTACTCAGGAGAATATTGGAAAGAGCTTCGTGATGTTTTCAGTGAAGCCAGAGAGCGACTCGCAGCAGGAGGAAGAATCGCCTGAACAGAAATTAATCAATCAGTTAAAACAAAAGTATGGGATAACACTTTCGGAGGAAGAACTCAGGAAGGCAAAGCCGGAGGAATTGAAGTTTCCTCATTCGTTGATGAAATACTTAATAGAGAAAGGCATGTCGTACAACGATGCGATTCTTGCGTTGAAAGAGCTGCCGTAAACTAAGTCTCCAGTTAAGTCGGGAACTGCTTTCAGTTTGTATCTTTGTCTGAACTGTAATTTAGGAGGATGTACAAAGTAGGGTAACAACTATATAAGAACCTATAGTAATAATTTATTTCAATCCACGCACCCGCACGGGGTGCGACATTTGATGCAAGTAAGTTCACGGCTGCACAGGCGTTTCAATCCACGCACCCGCACGGGGTGCGACCAGTACTATCATAATTGAGTGCCAGCCACCTGTTGTTTCAATCCACGCACCCGCACGGGGTGCGACGCTATAACAGTAACAGAAAATGGTGTTACCTATGTTTCAATCCACGCACCCGCACGGGGTGCGACGGGGACTGGGACTTAGTCCCGGCCCCTTTTTAAAGTTTCAATCCACGCACCCGCACGGGGTGCGACGAAAGTCACTCATTATTATCCTTTTTCCTGAACGTTTCAATCCACGCACCCGCACGGGGTGCGACAAACATGTCGTTAATAATCTTGACGTTATTTTAGGTTTCAATCCACGCACCCGCACGGGGTGCGACCTGGGACTAAGTCCCGGCCCCTTTTTTTAAAAAGTTTCAATCCACGCACCCGCACGGGGTGCGACCAACCTTTACATTTTCAATAAAACCTTCATTCATGTTTCAATCCACGCACCCGCACGGGGTGCGACTTTCATCTTCCATTAAAATATGAGGCTTACCGAGTTTCAATCCACGCACCCGCACGGGGTGCGACTTAATCTATTTTCATCCGTATCTCCCTCAAACTCGTTTCAATCCACGCACCCGCACGGGGTGCGACGTGTGTATAGATTAATCTTCAACGACGATGTTATGTTTCAATCCACGCACCCGCACGGGGTGCGACGAAGATTTAAGATTGATTTGGGAGGGGCTGAGTGTTTCAATCCACGCACCCGCATGGGGTGCGACACTCTTCTAATTTCTCCCAGTCGCAGTATTCTGCGTTTCAATCCACGCACCCGCATGGGGTGCGACTGAGCAGATGAGACTGAATATGGTAGAGAGGATGTTTCAATCCACGCACCCGCATGGGGTGCGACTACCTATCGGTTTTTATTTCACATTAGGACATGAGTTTCAATCCACGCACCCGCATGGGGTGCGACTCAGGTGTATGTTAATTTAGACCTGTTTAGAGAGTTTCAATCCACGCACCCGCATGGGGTGCGACACATAACCCCTCTTCTTTCCTTTCGTCTTCAGATAGTTTCAATCCACGCACCCGCATGGGGTGCGACGTGCCGTAACATAAGCATAATAAGCCATCACAGTTTCAATCCACGCACCCGCATGGGGTGCGACATAACCTCCCTGCCCGTCAACTACTTGCGAAGGCGTTTCAATCCACGCACCCGCATGGGGTGCGACCGCCCTTGTAAGGGCATCCTGCTGCTCTTTTGTGTTTCAATCCACGCACCCGCATGGGGTGCGACAATATTTTAACGCCTATTGGAGAGGAATATGAGAGTTTCAATCCACGCACCCGCATGGGGTGCGACATGCACTTGTGTGGGCTTTAACGGAATTAATGATGTTTCAATCCACGCACCCGCATGGGGTGCGACCATCCCGCCCAGACATCTGTGTTACGCCTTATTTCGTTTCAATCCACGCACCCGCATGGGGTGCGACAAAGTGTCCGTTAAGCTTCCGTTTATGGAGGCTAAGTTTCAATCCACGCACCCGCATGGGGTGCGACTCTGATTGTTTTAGATACATAGTGTATATAATTTTGTTTCAATCCACGCACCCGCACGGGGTGCGACACAGATGACGACGATATGAGTCTGTTTGAATTAGTTTCAATCC
>JAKPDL010000102.1 GCA_029552825.1 Bacteroidota bacterium | reverse complement strand
GCAATTTT
The DNA here is from genome assembly GCA_029552825.1 of Bacteroidota bacterium. Taxonomy (GTDB): domain Bacteria; phylum Bacteroidota; class Bacteroidia; order Bacteroidales; family VadinHA17; genus LD21. The sequence goes on along the minus strand of JAKPDL010000102.1, from coordinate 1,560 downwards.
ATATCCCCGGGCCTGAAGCTTACCTTCATAAACTTTCATTCTTTTCTCCTTGATTTAACGGAATAAATCTTTTCTCATAAATCCTGTATTTTTTATATATTCTACCACCTATAGAGGCAGTAAATCTATTAATGGCCTCATTATCTTCCAGCTGCCAGGAAGTTTCTGCCCATTTATAGCCTTTAGCCTTGGCCCTTCTTTCCAGTTCGTCATACAGCAAATAGCTCAGACCGGTTCGCTGATAACGGGGTAAAACGCCAAAAACCAGTGCTCTCATGCCGGTTATTTTTTTCCTGTTTAACATAAACTTAAAAATCCCAAAGGGAAACAGGTTACCATTAAGGCTCTTGATGATTTCATTGTAATTAGGCAGACCGAAAGCAAAGCCAACTTCCTGACCATGGTGCATGGCAAAAATGACCAGGTCTGGATCAGCAAAGGCCTTTAAACTTTTCCCCATAAACTTCATTTCGTTGTCGGTCCAGGGCACAAATCCCCAGTTTTTCGCCCAGGCCTGATTATAGATATAAGCAATTTTCTTTGTTTCTTCTCGAATTTTTCTGAGATTGGCTATTCTCATTTGAAAAGAAGTAGCCTGCCTGATTTTTCCCACTATCTCCTTGACCTGCTGTTCAGTCTCATGATCGCGATCCATAAAATAGGCATATAAGTCTTTAGCCTTGGTCAGACCGCACTTTTCCATCAATTCAATATAGTAAGGCGGATTATAAGGCATCATGATCGTCGGTGGACGATCGAAACCCTCCAGCAAGAAAGCACACTCATCATTCATGGACAGGTTGACCGGTCCCCGCAAAATTTCCATACCTCTTTTCTGCCCCCAATCAACGACCGTTTCGAGCAACAAGCTGGCTACCTGTTCGTCATTCAGACTCTCGTACAGGCCAAAAAAGACGACTTTCTCTTGATGATATTCATTGTGATTAAAATCGATAATAGCCGCAATTCTCCCGACTGTTTCTTTACCCCGCCTGGCCAGAAAAAGAGCCATTTCGGCGTGCTCAAAAAATGGATTCTTTTTCCGGTTAAGCTTTTCTTTTATTTGCAGGCGGAGAGGCGGGACCCAGTTGGGATCGTCTTTATAAACCTGCCAGGAGAAATTAATGAAAGTTCTTAATTCGCTACCACTTTCAACCTGCTTTATAGTCAGGTCATTCATTCACTTTGCCCTCAAATGAATTTCTACAGATTCTATCAAATTCATTTAATTTTTTCATCTGGATTATAAATATCTTTACCGCTGTTTAAATCAAAGGTAAAATAATGACAAGATCCCGAAGGAGTCAAAATGAAACCAACCAGTGAATTTTATGAGCTTAAACCAGAAGAATTAGCCTGGTCTTGTCCGGATGAACTAATCCCTTTCGAATCAACAGCTGACTGTTTGGCCTGCGAAGATATTATCGGGCAGGAAAAGGCTTTAAAATCTCTGGAGACAGGTCTCGAAATTAAAAGCCGTGGCTATAATATATTTATCACCGGTCTGGTCGGAACAGGTCGAACTACCACCATCAAGAAGTTTCTGGAGAGAATCAAAGT
>JAKPDL010000053.1 GCA_029552825.1 Bacteroidota bacterium | reverse complement strand
GGAAACTTTTACCAGCGACGGAGGATTTATGTTCGATTGCAGGCATATTGTGACTACTGAAAATACTGAAGTAGCCAATAATACAGGCAATAATAAAACCCTGGCAGATTATCTCGATGACAGGAAAGATGTACAGGATCTGACGGAAAATGCATACAGAATAATTGCCGGAGCTCTTGCTGCAGAAGGAATCGGAAAAGTTAAAACCCTGAGGGTGTGCTTTGGATGTTCATCGGGAAAGCAGATTTCGGTATTTTGCGCTGAAAAAGTGGCTGAAATGCTGAGGCGCGAAAAACTTGCCGAAGTTATAGTTTTTCACCATCAAATAAGGTAAGGCTGTCGGTAGATGTTTAAGCAGAAATAATTAACGGCAGGGAAGGAGCGGCATGAAAGCAATGATATTTGCTGCAGGAAAAGGAACAAGGCTGGGAGATATTACTGCTGCCAGACCCAAGGCTCTGCTCGAAATTAAAGGAAAATCAGCTCTCAGAATTGCTGTGGAAAAACTAACCTTAAATGGTTTTGATGACATCATTATTAATGTACATCATCATGCCAACCAGATGATTAAAGCTATTGATAACCTGAAGCAAGAGGGTTTCAGACTAACAGTTTCAGATGAAAGTGAGCAACTGCTTGAAACAGGAGGCGGATTATATAAAGCCAGATGGTTTTTTGATGACAGGCCTTTTTTGCTTTACAATGTGGATATTATCACCGATATTGATTTGAACGAAATTTATAGTTATCATATTGAGAAAGGAGGAATTGCTACCCTTGCAGTCAGGGCTTATCCAGATACCCGTGTTTTTCTTACTGATAAAGAAGGAATAATAAGAGGATGGAGGAATAAATCAACAGGGGAGGAAATATTAACCGGTAATTACGGTTCTCTCGATGAAAAAGCTTTCTCTGGTATTCATGTAGTTGAACCGGAAGTCTTCAGCTATATGAAAGAAGGATTTTATTCAATGACTTCATTTTATCTGAATATTGCTAAAAACAAAAATATATTTGCTTACGACTATAATCCGGAATACTTTTTTGATATCGGCTCCCCTCAGGAACTTGAAAATGCAATCAATTACATTCAGATAATTTAACTAATCCTGATATTATCAATAGTGTAAAAAACTTTTTTGAAAAAATTATTCTTTCCAGAAGGATCTTGAAAATATTACAATAAAGGTGAAAATTTCAAGTCGCCCAAGAATCATCAGAATGGAAAGGGTTATTTTACTTATTGCATTCAGGTGCTCATAATTGCTCATGGGTCCTACTGTTGACATCCCGGGACCTATCCCAGCCATACAGGTAGCAGTTGAGCTTGCCGAAGTGAGCAGGTCTGAGCCATTAATGACTAAAATAATTGTACCAAGGAAGAAAATAAAAAGATAAACCAGAATAAAAGTCATTACAGAGTTGCTTGATTTCTCAGTTAATGAATTTCCGTTAAACTTTACTGTCGTTACAGATTCGGGATGAGTTAATTTGATAAATATATTTTTTATGTTTTTCAGAACTATCAGATGTCTCGCCATCTTTATTCCACCGCTTGTCGAACCTGTGCATCCTCCGGCAAACATCAGGAGAAACAGAAGCATCATGCCCGGAGCCGGCCATAATAAGTAATCGGCGTTGGCAAATCCGGTGCAGGTGATAATTGATACTGCCTGGAAAAAACCTTCCCTGAAGGCAGTTTCAAATGTTTTGCCCGAAAATGAAATGAGAATGCTTGTGGCAATTGTTCCTGAAATAATAATAACTGCCAGATAGAAGAACAACTCATCATTTCGTTTGACTTTTTTAAAATTCAGTTTAACAAGATAATAGTAAACAACTTGACTGATACC
>JAKPDL010000045.1 GCA_029552825.1 Bacteroidota bacterium | reverse complement strand
TTTCAAACGTCAGCTGCTCAATTTCATCTTCCCTCAGGTGTTTAAAAATCTCTGACGATACATCCGATCCTAGTGATACCAAAAATATAGCAGCCTTTTGCCTGCCCGTTAATTGCGATTTCTTTTGTTGTAACATATTTTTAGCTCCGAATTATACCGATATACTATACATTATGAGTCCCTGTACATTCTACTTATAGTATATAACACGCCCTCTTCAAAGTCAACACCAGCTTATTAGTATATCGGTCTTTTAGCATTCACCAATTACAACATTATTATTCTTCTGCCAGCCATGTCCTTAACAACTGTGCCACATCATCTGGCCGTTCACGTGCCAGATTAATAGCATTCTGCTGCAATTCCAGGCGTGCTTTTTCTTCAAGCGATAGTTCTACATCAATACCCTCTTCTTCGGCAGCCCGTAAGGCAGCTTCTCGCATACGCTGCTGTTCCAGTGCCAGCTGTTCTTCGCGTATTCGTCTTCTACGGGCAAGTTCACGGGAGATAGCCCTGAATAATACAACACCCAAGAATAATGCCAGTATCCCAACCAGCGCTGCAAGAAGCATCCGCTTAAACTGTTCCTTCTTTCTAAATTCTTCCCGTACTTCATCCCACTGTTTGGTTCTGTCAAACATGATATTTTCAACAGCAACCTGATCACCACGTGCTGCATTAAAATTAATTGCCTTTTTTACTATATTTTCCGCCTGGCGTAGTTCTTCTTCCGTTAGTGGAACCTGTACCGGCTTTTTGGTTGGGTCCAAATCATAGCTTCCATCAGGAAGCCGTGGCAAATCCTGATAACCGTCAATGGCAATAGCAACAGAAACACTTGAAATATCATACGGATCACGTTCAATCTTGCGCATTGTCTTATTTACAGCATTGTTTTCTACATTTTCTTCTTTATCATATTGTGAAAACTGATCATCACTTGCCTTGTATCCTGGTGGCTTATTCCCTTCAGTCCCCGCTGGGCCTTCAGGATTCCACCCATGTCCCTGGAAATGTTCTTTTGTTGATTTTTTGGAGATAGTTAATGAGTCTTTTACCTTGCGTTCAGAATACGGTGTAAGCGGATTATCCTTTTCCATTTCTATTGGCGTATATTCTTCTTGCTCTTCCTGAATTTTGTCCCAGTTAAAATCCATATTGAGGCGCACAATTTGAATTCGATCAGGAGAGAATATCTTTTCCAAACCCGTCCTAATTTCTTTCAGCATCTGTACACGTGCTTTTTCTTCAATCTTTTTTCTGTACTCTAAAAGAGTATATTCTTCTTTTGCTTTATCAAACTGATCATCAAAATCAGAAATTATCTTGCCATACTCGTCAGTAACCGTTACATTTTCAGGCTTTAATTTTGTGCCCACAGCCCTTGCAACTAAATACTGAATACCCTTAATCTCCTTTTTAGAAAGTCCGTCATATCCAGGAGCCAGATACACGGTAACTGCAGCAGTATAGGCATTTTCTTTATCAACAAATAATTCATCTTCGGTTATTGCTATTTCAACATCTGCTTTATCTACATTTTTCAATGATTCAATATGCCGCTTAATTTCATCCCGCAATGCTCGCATATATTTTACATTTAATTCTTTATCTGTCTCGGTCCACTTTGAAATGTCAAAAAGCTTCCACCCCGGAATACCTTTGGGTATCATATTTTCCTGAGCAAGCCGTGTCAGGATAATTTCACGCTGGTCAGGATTAACCAGTATTGTTGTTGTACCAGATGTTGTATAGTGAAAACCCATCTCTTCAAGCTTCTTGGTAACCTGCCCAAACTCATCACTGGGAAGATCTGCAAATAAAACTACATTGGCTTTCTGTGATGAAACCGAAAACAGTACAATGAAGGCAATAACAAGTACACCGGTAACCACACCAATAATAATCTTTTTTGTTGTATCTAATTTTGAATAAATCTCTTTCAGTTGATTAAATATCTTGGTAAAAAATTCCATACTGCGTTCCCTCCCATACCTTAGTGATTATGTACACTATGCTTTGTTATAATTTCCTGAATTACCGATAGTATCAAAACTGATGCAGGGCGATAGTTCATAGTATATATTCCTTGCAAAGTGACATAATCCATTTTCACAGCAAACATAATAAAACACCTGTATTAAAAAGTCAATTAATTTACTAAAAATTATAGTATTTTTATTATGTTTGCAAAGCATCATTCGTTACCTGAGATTAATAAGTTCACGATATGCCCTGATTGCCTCATCACGGATTGCTTTTGTTAAACTTAACGCAATTTCAGCCTTTTGCTGTGCAATCATAACCGTGTGAATATCCACTGATTCAGGTTCATATATCATCTGCTGTGTTAAATCTTCAGCATCAACCTGAAGGTTATTAACCTTACCTAAAGCGTTTTTCAGTGCATCCATAAATGAACCAGCAACATCATCATCCTGCTCTTTTTGCGGCTTATCGCTGTAATGCAACGGATGTGTTGTTTTCATGACAAAGATATTTGATTTTGTTATTCCATTACTTTCCTGAATCATACCGTACACTCCCAGACAATATTCGTGATTCAATTATAGGTCGCTCGCCAAACCCCATCTGTTGCCACTGACTTTTTCGTCTGTTTAATGTAGGTGGGGTCGATAGTTCATGTGAGCAGTTAATTTCATTTATATATCCTTTTTCAAAGTACATGACGTTACTCCTTTACTTAAAAATTTATACGCCACCTCTGCCAATTTCCAGTGCTTTTGAAAACATTGAT
>JAKPDL010000032.1 GCA_029552825.1 Bacteroidota bacterium | reverse complement strand
TACCACTGAAAATCTTTCGGCGTGTCACCAGCATATCTCATCCATATAATCTTTCCGAAATGGTCGCCATCATGACGGTTAACGCCGCCTCCAACGGTTGCCCTGAAATTGTTGCCGGTGTAATTAAGCGAATAGACAATTCCGTAGAAATCGTTCGACATCCATTTCCTCCTTATAAGGTCTGTTTTTGTAATATATGAGGTATCCCTTTTCACCGGACTGAGTCCGTATTTGGAGTATTTCTGGTCCTCTCTGAATTCTTCGTAATAGCCTTTGCCGTATGTATAATGCAGGGCAGCATTAAAATTAAGATTATCAGTAATGTTCGTACTGAAGAGTAACCTGTAATGGTTCTGCCAGTAGTTATCCGTTTCGTTATCGTAGTATTTCGTTTTGCCGTCGTCGTCGGTATATTCTCCTGCAGGGTTATATCTGCGGTCGGTGCTCAGTTTGTCGGAAGGAACTCCCCACCAGCTTATGCCGGTGTGTTCTTCACCGAGTATGACATTTGCCTTTAGCAGTGAGCTGCCTGTTTTCCAGACTCCAGTAACGACAGCAGAACGGTTATCGCATCCTGTGCGGCGTATGTAGCCGTCGCTTTTGATGTCGGAGTATCTTATCTGAAGGGCAATATTGCCCGGTAGAAGGCCCGTTCCGGCTTCAAGAGTCTTGCGAAATGTATTGAAAGAGCCTGCAGAGATTCCTATTCCAGCAAACGGTTCATTTGAAGGAGTTCTGGTCATAATGTTTACTGAGGCGCCGAAGGCTCCGGCACCATTTGCAGAAGTTCCAACCCCGCGCTGCACCTGAATGTTCTCTACCGAAGAGGCAAGGTCGGGCAGATCGACCCAGAAAACCTGCTGCGACTCAGCATCGTTAAGAGGTATTCCGTCGACAGTTACGTTGATGCGGCTAGGGTCGGTACCTCTTATTCTGAAAGCCGTATAGCCAATGCCTGTTCCCGCTTCGGATGTCTCAACAAGCGATGGTGTAAGGGCAAGCATGAACGGAAGTTCCTGCCCCAGATTGAGCTTTTTCAACTCCTCACCCGTCACAACCGAATAAGTTACCGGAGTGCGGTAGCCTGCCCTTGTGGCAGTTACCAGCACCTCATCGGTGAGAAAGGTGGCAGGTTTCATCTGCACATCCAGTGTTTCATCCCCCTGCAGGTCAATTTCATATACTGCAGTCTCATATCCTGTAAATGAAAACCTCAGAGAATACCTGCCTCTGGCAGGCAGTTTAAGAGTGTAACTCCCGTCTGCGCCGGAATAGGTTCCTGAATAAGTGTTAAGAACTGTTATCCCGGCACCGGGCAATGGTGCTCCGTTTTCATCTGTCACCTTACCGTGAACAGATAATGCCTGACCTGACACAAATAACGGAAAAATGACCAGGAAGGCCACTGGTAAAAATAATCTCGCTTTCATAATTCATCAGTCAAAAATTGTTTTTTTAACCAATGAGGTGAAACAGCGCTGGATATATGATACTCTTTTTTCCCTACGCCGGCATTACCCGGATCAGGTTCAAGGGTATGATCTCAGCCCGTAGTATTAAGGCACCCCATTAAAGACAGAACAAAGATATTAATATTTTTTATTTTCTTTTAAACCATTCAATTTTTGCTTTGAATTATTTAACTAACTTAGCTTCCTGTTTTGACCGGAAAATTGTTATATCTGTTTCAGGTTAAAAATTTTAACACAGCGGGGATGAGGGATATTCTGCAAAAATTAAACTACAGGAATCAGGGGCGAATTGCCATTTTGAATGCTGAAAAGAAATTTCTGAGGATGATACGCAGCGGCAGGCCCGAATTAAAAATTGATACTGAAATCGATCCACGCTTCCCTTATGAGTTTATGATTATCTTTGTGAGGTTCCTGGCGGAAGTTGATGAAATAGCGCCAAAGGCAATTCATAACCTGGTATCGGACGGCGTTCTCTGGTTTGCATATCCGAACAGAAAGAGCTCAGCCAGAATTGCCTCTGACCTCGACAATGCTCACGGATGGGAAATATTGCTTGAGAGGGGCTTCGACAGGGTTCGTCAGGTAATAATAGATGAAAACTGGTCGGCCATACGCTTCAGAAATATCAGATACATTAAATCGCCAAAATATCAGTTACATAGTTAGAATCAACACTTTGTCACCAATGAAAACTTCAGTAAATTTTTCCTCAGCACTTATATTTTTTATGCTTCTGATTTTGCTTTTTACAGGCTGTGCCAGGAGTGAAGATGTGGGAGCATGCCTTTCGGGTCACACTTATGGTTTTTTCGGCGGTTTATGGCACGGGTTCATTGCTCCGTTTGATTTTATCGGCATGCTTTTCAATGATAATATTACCATGTATGCTCAGAACAACAACGGAGCTCTTTACGCTCTGGGGTTTCTTCTCGGCAGCGGCGGATGGGGATTCTTCGGGAGCCGCGGTGCCAGGAAAATAAGATATACAAGGGTTCGTACAAAAAATGATATGTTTGATGATGCTGAAATAGTCAAATAAACCTTACAAATAATTTTCATATGAGACTTACTGTATTGATTCTTTTTCTTGGATTTTTATTTCTTAATGTTAATGCCCAGAAGAAGGAGGTAATATATTTATGGCCGGGTAAAGTACCGGGTGAGCAAAAGGAAAAACTTCCGCCGGTAATTTCTTCACCTGGTGCAGACAATGTTATAAGGTACGAAGAAGTTACAAATCCGCTTATTGAGGTTTATCTGCCAGAGGCTTCTGCAAACAAAGGTGCAGGTGTTGTTGTTTGTCCGGGAGGGGCATACCGCATACTGGCATACAACAAGGAGGGGACGGAGATAGCGGAATGGCTTAACAGGCTCGGGTATGCAGCCTTTGTGCTGCAGTACAGGGTGCCTGACAAAAGGGAGGGTGCCCTTCAAGATGCACAGAGGGCTATCCGCATTGTAAGAGCTAATGCCTCAAGGTGGAACATTGATCCCGGGAAGGTGGGCATAATGGGTTTCTCGGCTGGCGGAAGCCTGAGTGCAAGAAGTGCTACACAATTCAACAGGCGAACATACACAGCAGTTGACAAAACCGATTCACTCTCATGCAGGCCTGCTTTTGCCCTTCTCATCTATCCGGCTTATCTCGACCAGGGACCGGGTAACACTCTCACCCCGGAACTGACCCTGACACCCGAAACACCGCCTTTCTTTATATTCCAGACCGCCGACGACACCTACGGCAACAGTGCCATTGTAATGACTGGCGCACTACGCATGGCAAAGATACCTGTTGAGCTTCATGTGCTGCCTTCAGGTGGTCATGGATATGGATTACGACCGGGGAAAGAAGCTGCAGAAACATGGCCCCTGCTCGCAGAAAAATGGCTGAAGAAAATCACCGAATAGGTTTCAGTGACATAAAATGCTGATATTTAACCTGTGACGAACACCGGATATACCATTGACATTAAAAAAGCCATTCAAAACAGCAATAACCGGCTGCTCAAATCACTTCCAGGTTTCGCAATAAATATAATCAAGCGTATAATCTGCGAGAAAGAACTCAATGACTCGCTTAACAGAAGCAGCCATCTCAATGGCATACCTTTTATAATAAATGTGCTGGAAGGCTGGAATGTAAAAGTAATTGCGAAAGGCGAGGAAAACATTCCCCAGCAGGGCAGATTCATTTTTGTATCAAACCATCCTGTTGGAGGTATTGATGCCATGGCATTCTTCAGTGTAATATACAGGCATTTCCCTGAAGTCGTATCCCCTGCTAACGAGCTTCTTAACCATATCCCCAACCTCAGACCCCTTTTTCTCAGTCTCGATGTATTTGGACGTATTTCCCGGGAAGCAGCAAAGCAGCTTGATGAATTATATGCATCAGATAAACAGGTTATGATATTTCCCGCAGGAGAAGTATCACGCCGGAGCAAGGGAAAGATCTCAGATATCGCATGGCAAAAATCGTTTGTTACCAAAGCCATACAGCATAAAAGGGATATTATCCCGGTGCATATCAGTGGTAGAAATTCAAATCTTTTCTACAACATTGCCAATCTTCGCAAGATGTTAGGTATAAAAATGTACATCGAGACTATCCTGCTCCCCCGTGAAATGATGCGTCAGCGAAATTCAACGGTCACGCTTACCATCGGGAAAGTTATACCCTGGCAATCCCTGTCGGCAGAAAAGACTCACGAGGAATGGGCACAGGAAATTAAAAGAATTGTCTATTCACTTCCCGATACTTAAAGTGCGTGAATTTTATACTCCCCTCCTCTTCCCTTTATTCAGGTTTCTTCCTGTCTGCTAATGAAACGCTACAGGTTTGACAGTGAATAACTAACTATTGTTTTTCTTTCTTACAGATTTTATTATCAAATATATAAGAAATACAAGACCAAGGGCAATAAGTATATGTCCGATATACGGGAAAATTTCTTCCCTGACATCATAAAGAAAATAGCCGATTACTGCAAGGATTATATTCCATATTCCGGCTCCGAGAACGGTATAGATAATAAAGACTTTCATATCCATTTTTGCAAGTCCGGCAGGGATGGAGATAAGCTGTCGTACTGCAGGAACGAGCCGGCCTATGAAAGTTGACGACCTGCCGTTTTTGATAAAAAATGTTTCGGCTTTTCTGATTTTTTCTTCCGACAGAAGAAGCATTTTTCCGATGGCTGAGTTTGCAAAGCGATAAACCAGAGGTCGTCCAAGCCACAGTGCCAGATAATAGTTAACGAGTGCTCCGGCAAGGGCACCTGCTGTACCGGAGAGGACTACCAGAAATACGTTAAGTTCACCCTGTGCAGCGCGGTAAGCTGCAAAAGGTATCACTGCCTCTGAAGGAAACGGGATGAAGGAGCTTTCAACAGTCATAAGCAGAGCCACCGTGAGATAGTTCAGGTGGCTCATATACCATTCAATAAGTGCCTGTACAAACTCCATCCTCAGTCGATTCTGAGTTTTATCACCACTTTCCTGACAGAATCGGCTGCTTCGATTCTGAGCCCGGGCCTGTGCGCATCGGATGGGAAGAAAATATAGAATCTTTCAGGTGTAGCTGTTAATGATTTATGCTCTTTTACAGAGAAAAATTCGATATCTCTGGTTTCATCGTACTCCTGAAACACCGTATCACGCATTGCTATGGGTGTTATCTGAATAATCTCCTTACCACTTACAACATACTGGATATCAACATATTTCCTGTGGGCTTCAAATCTGGCTTCGCTTTCATCCTTTGTAAGATATTCACTTATTGAAGCATACAGGTTGTCGCCATCGATGTTATGTCTGCCAGTTTCCAGGGTAGAGAGGTTGCTGTTCCTGAGAAAGTTGAATGCCTTGTCCCATCGTTCCTTATTTTTAAAATAATTTATGGCCAGGGTCCTTTTATCGATTGAATTATCGGGTTGAACGCTCCAGCCACCGTTCCATTCACCCTTGCTGAACCACTCATCAAGTTTTTTATCGCTCCATGTTTCAGGGTTTTTGCTGCTTTTGCAGCCGAAAAGACCAATTAAAAAAGCAATCATGGTAATTGAAGTAAAAAAATTTCTTATCATTTTGATTTTCAGTTTTTATAATTTTTTCTCTTTTTACAAAAGTATATAATTATTTCTTACCTCCTTAAACCACAGCTTTTTCATGCTTTCGGGCAACGACAGCTGCATAGTAAAATATTACCATAAACGCTATTGCCGGTATCCAGTAAGCTTTAATGATGCTACCAGAGAGGTCCGAAACAATTCCCTGTATCTGGGTAAGGAATGCAGCGCCGGCAATTGCCATTATCATTCCCGAGCCACCTATCTTTGTGTCGTCGCCAAGTCCCTGTATCCCAAGGCCGTATATAGTGGGGAACATCAACGACATACAGCCTGAGATTAACATAAGGGCATACACACCGATGAAGCCTTTGCCATAAATTGTCAGAAAACTGCAGACAATTGCTATTCCTGCAAGGCCTGCCAGCAGGTTTCTGGGTTTTATGAATTTCATCAGTCTGGTGCAGGTAAATCTGCCGATAACAAAGAGACACAACGACATAATGTAATATGTTGCTCCGGCCTGTTCTGAAGTGCGAGGCAGAAGAGCAGTAAATCCAATCCATTCCAGAAATTTGTAAAACCCAGCAGCAACAGGTTCTACATTGCGCAGTCTGGCAATTATATCTGCAGTTGACGCGTTAGGGCCAAGTGAAGCTATAATATCGTCAAATTTCAGCTGCTGCATCACATACCTTATGATAAATGACCACACTGCTATCTGAGCCCCTACATAGAAGAACTGGGCAACAACACCCCATACATAATTGGTATTCTTTTTCAACCGCCGGAATGTTCCAGCCAGATCAAGTTCCTTGTCGTCTTCCTTCAGAGCCGGCATTCTGGTAAAATAAATTGCCAGAAGCAGTCCAACCATTACAAGTCCTATAACCATGTAAGTAAATGTAAGCGAATGCAACTCCTGATTCTGTATCCTTGAAAGTTCCTCAGCAGGTAGGGCAGCTCTTTCCGCTGCCGACATCCTGTTGAGATTGGAAAGAATGAATACCTGACTTATTACCACACCTGTAATTGCACCGAAGGGATTAAACGATTGTGCAAAATTGAGACGTCGGGTAGCAGTCTCTTCAGGTCCTATGGCACAAACGTATGAATTTGCCGAAGTTTCAAGAATCGATAACCCTGCAAAAAGTATTAGTATTGCAAACAGATAGGTTATAAACCCGATAGCGTTGCTGTACTGTGAGACCAGCATTGCAGGGTAAAACAAAAAAGTGCCTGTCGCATACATTCCGAGCCCGAGCAGTACACCCGACTTGTAAGTGTGCTTTTTAATAAATATCGCTCCTGGGATAGCAAAACAGCCGTAGCCAAACAGGTAACATGTAACCTGTATCCAGGCTGTTTTTGAGTCGCTCAGGCTCATGATCCTTTTAAAAGCTGCCAGCATGGTATCGGTGAGATTATTTGGAACAGCCCATGCAAAGAATAGCGAACAGAGAAGGATGAACGGGAAGAGAATTCCCTTAGGAATCAAACGATGGCTTTCCATAGATTAAAAAGATAATATTGAAAAACTTTGATAATGCCTTTAAAAATCAAGCAAGTAAAATTATAAAAAGTTATTATCTGAATGGAACTGAGATTACGTTCACTGATAAAGGTTCAATGTTTACAGATATTTTTCTTCCCTGGATCCTGAACTTCCGTTCTGCCGGAGAGATTAGTTCAGGGTTCTTAATTGAATTAAAGCTCCGGGGATCATCTGCTCTAAGCACTTCCACTGTGCCTTCCTTTGAAGGGGCAGGACCATCAATATTTAATTGTATATTTTTCAGAGTTCTTGAGCTGTTTACAATTTTAACATACAGCATGTTATTTTGTCTGTCGATTGTTGCGCTCGCATACAGGCTATCCTGTCCTGTAACCGGTTTTCCGCCGAGAAGTGCGGGCACAACATGTGTCCCCCTGTGCGTTGAGAACAATTTCTGTACAAAGTAGTTAGGTGTTCCGATAACGTTTAAGTTATCGAACCAGATCAGGTCAGGTCTCCATTGCCAGGCTTCGACATGTGCCAGCAGGGGAGCATAGGAAGCCATATGTACCACAGCTGCGTTTCTTTCGAGGCCGGTCATGAATGCAGCCTCGGCAAGAGCGCTGTACCATGTGTTGCGTGACTCAGGTTCTGAACCCTCCCGGTCATGGGCTGCATATTCACCAGCAAACACTTTAATGCCGTTCCTGTCGTAGTTGTCGTACCTTTCAGCATTTCTCAGAAACCACTCGGGAGGCATGTAATAATGCTCGTCAATAAGGTCAGGCCTGAGCTTTCTGAGTTCACTCCAGGCATAATCAAAATACCTTCCAGAAGCATATGGACCGGCAGTAGAAATGAGCTTGATTTCAGGATGTTTTTCCTTAAGCACCTTTTCAAACTCCCTGTAACGTTCTATATATTGCTCTTCCCACTGTTCGTTTCCAATTGCAAGATATTTCATATTAAACGGCTCAGGATGTCCCATTTTTGCTCTTATCGCACCCCATCCGGATGTAACCGGACCATTTGCAAACTCAATCAAATCTAGAGCATCCTGAATATACTGGTCCAATTCATTAAGAGGCACTACTTCTGCTGCATTGAACTGGCACGACATTCCACAGTTAAGAACAGGAAGAGGTTCCGCCCCGATGTCTTCCGCTAGCTGAAAATATTCAAAGAAACCTAAACCGAAAGACTGAAAATAATCAGGAGTTTGCCGGTTCTGAATCTCAACATTCCATCTGTTCATTATTAACTTCCGGTCCTCAACAGGGCCGATAGTTGTCTTCCACTGATAGCGGTTGTTTATATCCCTGCCTTCAATAATGCAACCACCTGGAAATCTGATAAAACCAGGTTTGAGATCCGCAATCATCCGGACAATGTCTTTCCTCAATCCACCCGGCCGCTCTTTCCATGTATCGGAAGGAAACAGCGACACCATGTCAATATCAACAATACCCTTCCCTGAGAAGGTAATTCTCATTGTCCCTTTTAATTCGGTTTTTGTTGCTTTAAAAGATGATGTATATTTTTTCCAGTCACTTGTGAAACCGGCGATTTCAGTTGAACCAATAATTTCGTTTCCCTGGCCCACCAGTTCTACCTTCAGCTTCAGATTTTGATTTTCCCTTGCTCGCGCCATAATGGAGAAATTGTACATAATATTCTCCCTAATTCCCATTCCCCTGAATCCTTCGTTAAGAAGTCCGTAATAACCTGATTCTGCATTTACATACAGAGTCACATAATGTGGGTTATTGGCCCTGGCTGGGGAATAAAAGGTTGGAACTGCCCGTCCGTCACCGTTGAGCCTTACCTGTCTCCATCCCATCAAAGGAAGAGAAAATTCAAAAGAGCGATTTTTCACAAGTTCAGCATAGATGCCTCCGTCGGCTGAAAAATTGATGTCTTCAAAAAAGACGCCCCACATTGTGGGCTGAACTTCGGCAATTAGCTTCCCTGCCTGAATTGTGATATCCTGCCCTTGCTGACCCTGTTGCCATGATGAGGATGTGATAAAAACTGAGATTATCAGTAACTGTAATGGCCTCAAAAATTTTTTCACCATATCAAACATAAGATTGTTATTTAAGTTCCAGCATAACCACCGATTTTGAAGGCATAACAACATTGAGCATTTCACCCTGTTTTCTGGCTCCGTCAAACTTTCTGATAACAACATTATCTGGTTTCTCAAACGTATTAATATCGGTTATTTTTGCTGATGTAAGAACCTGCCCTGTGACTGTTGACCATTTGACACCATTCAGTGTAATATTTACTGTTATTTGTTTATTCGGGTCGATATTAACCATTGTAATATGAACCACACCGGCAGAGTCCTGTGAAGCTGAGGCATTGAGTGCCGGCAGCGACTGGTTTTCGTACACATAATCGGGGCTTGTGAATTTCACCGGAAGCATTTTGGCGTCGTGATGCACCTTGTAGAGGTCGAACACATGGTAGGTGGGAGTAAGTATCATTTTCGGGCCCTGTGTAAGTATTACAGCCTGCAATACATTTACCGTCTGTGCCAGCTGTGCCATTTTAACCCTGTCGCAGTGGTTGTTGAAGATGTTCAGTGTTGTGCCGGCAATAAGTGCATCGCGCAGGCTGTTCTGCTGGAAAAGGAACCTCGGGTTGGTCCCTGGCTCAGGGTCGCACCATATTCCCCACTCGCCAACCACAAGAGCCACCCTCTTCTGCGGGTCATATTTTGTCATCACCGAGTCGTGGCCTTTTATATAGTTTTCTATTCTCAGGGCATTACGCATAGTACCAAAGTATGTGGCTTCGGTAAAATTTGTTGCTGAGCCCTGGCTCTGAACCTGCTGTTGTTGCTGACCCTGTGCACCCTCTCTTTGAGCCTGGCCTGCCTGTCCTCCCTGTGGCTGACCAAAACCGCCCCTGGGAGGCCGTGTATAATAATGTAAATCTATACCCCACAAGTTTCCCCTGCCCCCCGGAGCCAGACCTGCCATAACTACATCGGTCCAGGTGTAATTACCTCCGCTTGGCCCACAGGCTATCCTGCGCAATGGCGCCCCGGGATAATTCTTCAGAAATGTTGAATATTGCCTGAACTGTGTCACATAATATTCGGGAGTCATATTTCCTCCGCAACCCCAGTTCTCATTCCCTATTCCAAAAAACGAAACACCCCAGGGTTTATCACGCCCGTTTTGCTTCCGCAGATTGGTCATAGGGCTTATCCCATCAAAATTGAGATACTCCACCCATTTCGACATTTCCTCAACTGTTCCGCTACCAAGGTTGCCCACAATAAACGGCTCACAATTAAGCAGTTCACAGAGCGTTAAGAATTCATGAGTGCCAAAACTGTTATCTTCCGTCACATTTCCCCAGTTTGTATTGACCATTGTTGGCCTCTGGTCCCTTGGACCAATGCCATCGCGCCAGTGATATTCGTCGGCAAAACAGCCTCCAGGCCACCGTAGATTCGGTATTTTGATCTTTTTCAGAGCCTCAACAATGTCGAGACGAATCCTGTCATACTTCGGCACCGGCATGGAAGGATCGACCCAGTAGCCATCATAAATACATCTTCCTAGATGCTCGGAGAAGTGCCCGTAAATATGCCTGCTTATGGTATACTGAGATGCTGTAGCATCAACAACCATGGCAACAGACGACTGGTTGTAAGCTTTGAGCGTTACAATTACCATGATGAGTGTAAAAAAGAACTTTTTCATGTGTAAATAAATTTTATAAATTACATATTATCTGACTTTTATCTTTTATTTTTTAAAGACCCGTACATGTTTTTCCTGTTCCTATCCAAACCTTTCTTCACCTGGGAGGAAGGAGCAATAAGCAGAATCAGTGATAAAGCCATTCTTCCGGAATTTCAGTTCTTTGTTTTCCGGGTTGTTCAACCATGAGTCTGAGTACCGGCCTGCGGCTGTCCGACTGAAAATATTCAAGTTCAATTTTATGATAACCTTTCCCAAGAGCAATATAATCAAACTTTTCCACTGCCCTCGGGTGAACACCGTCATTTAATACAACCAGCTCACCGTCAATAATAAGTTTGCTGCCATCATCGGAATT